>NZ_JBIMKV010000001.1:0-519075 GCF_051860985.1 Nevskia sp.
CTTTGCCTACGTCGCCTTCGTCATCGATGTCTATGCCCGCCGGATCGTCGGCTGGCGGTCCTCGACCTCGGCCCGAACCGACTTCGTGCTCGATGCGCTGGAGCAGGCGCTGTATGCCCGCAAGCCTTTCGGCGGCGACCGGCTGATTCACCACAGCGACCGCGGTTCGCAATATGTTGGGATTCGGTACACCGAGCGGCTTGCGGAGGCTGGCCTGGAGCCTTCTGTCGGTAGCGTCGGCGACTCCTACGACAACGCCCTGGCCGAGTCGATCATCGGCCTCTACAAGGCCGAGGTCATTCACCGCCGGACGTCCTGGCCGCGCCATGACGACGTCGAGTGGGCCACGCTGAACTGGGTCGACTGGTTCAACCACCGCCGACTGCTCGAACCCATCGGCAACATCCCGCCCGCCGAAGCGGAAGCTGCCTACTATTCACAAACCCAAGAGCTCGCCATCGCGGCGTGACTCAATCGAAATGGCCTCCGGGAAAACCGGGGCGGTTCAGTGACGAGTTGTCAGCGGACTTCTTGCCTGCTGCGGTCTACAGAGTTGTAGACCATCCACGGTCGGGCCGAATGAATACCTGCACACGTTCCGTCAACAGTTTTGACGACAAGGCTGTTGACGCCGTGATTGCGTGAACCCCGCCAAGATGCACACAAAGTCGCAAACAATCAGTGAACGCCCCGTCCGTCTGTTGCGAAGGGGATGACGATTCAAACTGCACGCGGTCCCTCAACATTCTTGACGACAAGGTTGTTGACGCCGTGAAGACGTGGACCCCGAAAAGCTGCATGCAAAGTTGCTGACGATCAGGGAAAGCACCCTCCGCCTTGGGCGAAGGGGATGAAGATTCACACACCTCGCACCGTGTGATGCGGACCAGATCGGGCCTAAGTGACTGACGGAAAATAATTTCCGCCACGTACAAAAAACTATATCACCTGATAGCAAACGATCCGGATCATGGACTTAGCGCGGCACGCGCGGTTCGACACGAAATCTGGAGATTGCAATATGGACGAAACCAACACGAAGCCGATCAGGCGCTTTCTACACTTGGGCAAGAGCGTTGCGCCACAGGTTCGCGAGCGGGCCGCCCGGTGGGGCCTGGGAGAGATGGACGCCATCCACCAGCTCATACGCCTAGGTCTGCGTGCGTCGTCGGAAGAGGCCAAGGCAGGCGCGAACGATATGGACGTGAACCAGGTCGGGCGACTGGCGAAGGAAATCCTGAACCTCCAACTGGAGGCTCTGCTCTACCAGCGTGAAATGGCGGCAGACGCCACCCTTGTCTCTTTGGTTTACGAGCGGTTGACTGCCAATGATGCTGCCGCCACCAGCAAGGGTAGTTCTCCTAAGGGGAGCGCTCCTGTCGAAGGTGCTCCCGTAGATACACAGGACAAAGGCATCGAGGAACGCCGCCGGGCAGCGGCGCTGAAGAATCTCGATGACAAGGTACGCAGACTCGCTCGTCCAGCCTTCAAACAGATCTGTGACCGAGCGGTCGATACCGATGCGTCGCGCCCACAAATATGATGCCAGCGCCGCTGTCGGAGGCGCATTGAATGCCCGAGATAAACCTGTGGCCAGGGGCTCGGACGGCTCCTATTTCGGAGGCAGCAGCCGTGAGAGCTTGGTCGGCTGTCCCTCACGAAGCTCGATGATGTGGTCTGGTTCCGACGCGAACCATGCGAACGATCCCCATGCGATTTCGGTAACGCTCTTCTTGAACTGCGACGAGCCCCGGTCCATGAATGCGGTGAGGAACGCGAGATGCCGCTCGTCGAAGCCGGCCTCCAACGCGAGCGTGGTCAGCACCACCTTCCGCTCGCGGCTAACGGGTCCGTCTGACGCGACGACTTCGGCGAAAACGACGAGCATGTCCGACCCGCTAACGTCCTCTCCTAGGTCAACCAGGATGATGTCTGGCAGCGCTTTAGATGGGTCAATCTTCAACCCGAGAGCGGTAGCCAATCCCTCGTCACGCGCGACCACTTTGTTGCCGGACTCAGAAAGCCACAGGACGGCGGGTTGCTTCAGGAATTTCGGCGCAAAGACTTCGATAACAGCTTTCGCGATTGAACTTGAGGGTCCAGGTGCAAGGCTTCTCTTCTCCCCGTTCGGGAAAGTGACGACCACGGCGTCACGGGCGACGGCTGCTCCCTGCTTAACCAGTCTGGCCCTCGATAGCGCAGCCTTCGAGAGGTGTGAATCGCGCCATGCAGCTATGGCGACACCGAGGTCTGCGCCTGACAAGCTCGGGTCAAACAGCGCCGCAAATTCTGCCTCAAGGGCGTACTTGGGCAGCGAAGAAGTAGTAGGGATCCCCTCGCGTTCAATCACTGCACGGCACACGATCAGACCGCTGCGAAGGGTTTCGTCCCGCACAGGTTCGCGACTGTTCGGTGCGTACCATGGTTTTGCTGGCCGATCCTTTTTGCTTGAAAGCGACTGCGCGGTCCAAGCCTTGCGAGCTTCGTCGTCGGCCTGAGCAGCCTGCTCATCAGACATGTCGGTAACCTGGCTCGGACGAATCCAGCGGTCAGCTCCTTGGACGGCGCCGACGTAGAACATCACGAACACTGTCCGCGCCGCCATCTCGCGGACAACATAGTTCCGGTTTTCAGTGCCCTCAGGAAATATTTCCGGCAGCCTGGCGGCGATCAATTGAACGGAAGGCACGAGGGGCAGCGAGGCCATCACGACAACACCCCGTAGAAGGATGCGACCTTCTTTTCAATGGCCGGCTTCCCGGCTCCAAATGAGATGAAGCGCTCCAGCTCCGCGAGCTGGACGGCCGTCGGCAGTGGCAGCGCCTGTAACTCGTAAGCAGACACGGCAACACTGCCGCTGATGCAACGAAACACGCGGTCAACAGCCTCCGTGTTGAGCAGCTCTGCGATGGTACTTGCCGACACCATTCCTTTGCAGGACTCGGGCACGTACACCAAGTTCAGGTGATTCTCGACCACGGCCCCGCCATGCTTATCGAGGAACGCTTGGGGGATAACCGCTGCAAGGAGCCTTCGGGTCTGTTCCTTGGACGTGGTGCGCTGTACGAGAACGCTCGCGCGTTTAGTTACGAGGTGAGGCTGGCCTTCGCGCACGGCAAGAAACGGGACGTGGCTACGCTTGTTGGCAGCGAACGAGAATCCGGATTGCGTCACGGACTCGGCCCAGATCAATGGCAAGGCACCGCGCTCGGATGAGGTGCGGAGCTGGTCACGATGTCGGTTCCAGACCAACTGTCCCGTGGAAACCACGAAGCCGAGGTCGGAGAGACGCGTTGGCATCTTGGAGACGGCGTCCAGGAACGCGGCATCTGATGGCTTCCGGGGAAGCAGCCAAGGGCGGCCAGCCGCTGCGACCGACATGTGTCCAATCTGTTCCACGCGCGCCGCGTTCAGTCCCTTGGGAACGATCACCGAGATCGACGAGGGCGCTTTGCGACGATCCTTTGTGAACGTCGTAAGCAGGGTCTCCTGCAGCACGTCATCGAAGACGCCCTCCCGGTCGGACACAAAATCGAAGGCGACCGGAGTGGCTTGATCTGTCAGCAGCTCGCGAAGAGCCTTGAAATACTGGCCGCCGAGGAACGAGGTCGGGGTGAGGTAAGCAACCACTCCGCCAGGTTTGGCCAGGTGGAGCGCTAGATCCGTGAAAAGCCCGTAAAGATTCGCGTGGCCGTAGAGGGAGCGCGCATAGTCCGCGCGACGTTGCTGATCCAGAGTGACCCTACCGTAAGGCGGATTGCCAATCACAAGGTCGAACTGCCCGATTTCGCGCTGTCCGAGGGCGTCTGCAACGGTGACTACATCCGCCATCCTGCGCTTCGATGCTACGCAGAGCGGAAGGACTGCCGCCTCAAGCAAGACGCTAGACATCCAAGCTGCGAAGGGATCGAGTTCGATGCCCTTGAGCCGTTTGCTCAGTCGTCGCAGGGTCAATTCTGGAGAGCTGCTGCCGGCATGACGCACCATCCGCATCGCAAGCGGAGCTAGGAAGGCACCACCACCACACGCTGGATCGATCGCAGAGCCATTAGCAAAGTCGAACCCGGCCGACGCGGCCAGATCGAGCAGGCGAGACACAAGCGGGGGCGGCGTGTAGTACGCACCCAAAGAGGACCGGAGTGACGCCGGTAGCATCACCGTATAAATCGAGCCGATGAGGTACCCAGCATCTTCAACAGGGAAAGAGGCCACCAACCGACCAGCGTCCTCTGCGACGCGCCGTGCATCGAGTGCGACGACGGGCATCGATAGCGATAGGGGCTTTATCTTGATGCTCGTGCCTTGTCTCTCGCACAAAGTCTTCCAGAATGACTCGATAGCGTGTGCGCAGAAGGCACGCGCCTGCTGCACTCGCACACGGTCAGTTTTCCTGGCTTCTGCATACCCGCGCGCCATCGCCTTACAGGCGTGATACCGGGTTAGTGGGTCGGACGCATCGTCTACCCAGCTATCAATTTTTTTCTGCTGGCGCACCCAGTCAGCTCCCCTCGCCAGAAATGGCGTCTCCGCTTGTTTTTTTACCCGCAGCCGACGCGATTACGCAGCAGCTTGCAGGGCCTTCATTACGTTCACCGGATCGGCGTAGATCGCCCTCAGCAGCGCCCGAGCTGGACCCGTTGGCGTGCGGCGACCCTGTTCCCAATTCCGAAGCGTACCCACATCGACCTGCAGAACGGCTGCGAACCTGACTTGGCTTAACTTAGTTACCGCCCGTACACCTTTCACGTCAGCCGGGGCTTCTGCAGCGGGTTTGCGGGGCGGCCGTCTGCTTCTATTGATGATGCGATCAGCCTGCTTCACGCTGGTCATGAGCTGGTTGAATGTTGCTTGTTTCATGCCAGCAGAGTAGGTCGGCGACGCATGTGCGTCAATGACCTATTTTTATCCGCACTATATCCGCACTGCGAGGGTCACTTCCCCTCACCGAGACCCCATTCAGGGTCACTGAGCGTCACTTTGCATCCTGAGCGCTTTCAAATAGTTGCAGCGTTTTCAGGATGTTGCGGAGGTGGCCCGGCTTGCTTAGAAGGCCGATGCTCTATCCGACTGAGCTACGGGCGCATCGGACGACGCGGATGGTGCCTGAAATGACCGGTGCCAGCCAGCCGGGAACGGGCCTTGCGGGCCGCGAAATCCAGCCTGTCCGAGGCTCGCGCGTGGTCTGGCAGCTGCGAAGCGGCCTCTGTATAGTGCGCGGCTCGCTGCGTCTGGTCGCGGACGCGGCTTTTTGCTGTACATCCCGGAGAAACACATGAAACAGTCATTCGTCATCAGTGCCGAAGTCCGCACGGTGCACGGGAAGGGTGCGAGCCGCCGCCTGCGCCATGAGGGCAAGGTGCCCGCCATCATCTACGGTGGCAAGGAAAACCCGCAGTCGATCCAGGTCAGCCATAACGAGCTGATGAAGAGCCTGAAGTTCGAGGCCTTCTACTCGGCGATCCTGAACGTCAGCATCGACGGCAAGACCGAACAGGCCGTGCTGAAGGACCTGCACCGCCACCCGGTGCGCAACGAGGTCATGCACATGGACCTGCAGCGCATCCTCGCGGACGTGGTGCTGCGCATGCACATCCCGCTGCACTTCAAGGGCGGCGACGTCGCCCCGGGCGTGAAGGTCGGCGGTGGCGTGGTTGAGCACCAGCAGATCCAGGTCGAGGTCGAGTGCCTGCCGAAGGACCTGCCGGAATACATCGAGGTCGACCTGTCGAACCTCAACGTCAACGAAGCCGTGCACCTGTCGCAGCTGTCGCTGCCGGAAGGCGTCAGCTTCTATGAGCTGAAGCACGGCAACGACGTGTCGGTCGCCGCGATCCACCTGCCGCGCCAGTCGGCTGCCGAGGCGGAAGCCGAAGCCGCGCCGGCCGCAGATGCCAAGGCCAAGCCGGCTGCCAAGGCGGCCCCGGCCGCGAAGGCGGCGCCGGCGGCCAAGGCTGCGCCTGCGAAGAAGAAGTAAGGCTCCCGGACGCGGACCTCGCGTCCCGGCAGCACACGACCCGTCCGTTCGCCAGCCGAACGGGCGGGTTTTTCATGATGCGAAGCGGAGCGCGTGACCGATGTCGGACAGCCGCCTGCGCGCCATCGTCGGCCTTGGCAACCCCGGGCCCGAGTACGAGCGGACGCGCCACAACACCGGATTCTGGTTCGTCGACCAGCTGGCCGAAGCGCATCGCGGCAGCTTCCGCTTCGAGGCCAAGTTTAAGGGCGACCTGGCCCGCATCCGCATCGGCAGCCATGAAGTCCTGCTGCTGAAGCCGCAGACCTACATGAACAAGAGCGGTGACGCGATCCAGCCGCTGGCGGCGTTCTACAAGCTGGCGCCGGCCGACATCCTGGTGGCGCACGACGAACTCGACCTGCCGGTCGGCACCATGAAGCTCAAGCGCGCCGGCGGCCACGGCGGCCACAATGGCTTGCGCAGCGTGCATCAGCAGCTCGGCCCGGATTACCTGCGGCTCAGGATCGGCATCGGCCATCCTGGCACCAAGGACCAGGTGCTCGGCTACGTGCTCGGCCGGCCGAACGGCGATGACGACAAGCGGATCCGCGACGGCCTGATCGACGCGATGAACGTGATGCCGCTGTGGCTCGACCAGACGCTGGAAAAGGCCATGCAGCAGTTGCACAGCACTCCCCTACCCAAAACGCAGCAGTAACGCAGCACGCAAGGATTTCGAAACCATGGGCATTCAATGCGGCATCGTCGGTCTCCCGAACGTCGGCAAGTCGACCCTGTTCAACGCGCTGACCAAGGCGCAGATCGCCGCCGAGAACTATCCGTTCTGCACCATTGACCCGAACGTCGGCGTGGTCGGCGTGCCGGACCCGCGCCTCGAGGCGCTGGCCAAGATCGTCAAGCCGCAGAAGATCCTGCCGGCCACCGTCGAGTTCGTCGACATCGCCGGCCTGGTCGAAGGTGCCGCCGAAGGCAAGGGCAAGGGCAACGCCTTCCTGTCGCACATCCGCGATACCGACGCGATCGCCCACGTGGTGCGCTGCTTCAAGAACGACGACGTGATCCACGTGATGGACCACGTCGACCCGATCCGCGACATCGAGGTGATCGGCACCGAACTGGCGCTGGCCGATCTCGAGCGCGTGACCAAGGCGCTGGAGCGCTCGAACAAGCTGGCCAAGAGCGGCAATGCCGAGGCGATCGCCCGCAGCGCCTGCCTGAGCCGCGTGCAGGCGCATCTGAACAACGCCGAAGCCGTGCGCGGCATGAGTCTGGACGCCGACGAGCGCGCCATCGTCAAGGAACTGCAGCTGATCACCGCCAAGCCGGGTCTGTACATCGCCAACGTCGATGAAGCGGGCCTGGGCGGCAACGAGTACGTCGCGCGCGTGCAGGCGCTGGCGGCCAAGGAAGGCGCGCAGGTGGTGGTGGTCTGCGCCCAGATCGAGGCCGAGATCGCTCAGCTCGACGAGGCCGACAAGAAGGACTTCCTCGACTCGCTGGGGCTGGAGGAACCGGGCCTGAACCGGGTGATCCGCAGCGCCTACAACCTGCTCGGCCTGCAAACCTACTTCACTGCCGGCGTGCAGGAAGTGCGCGCCTGGACGGTCAAGGTCGGCGCCACCGGCCCGCAGGCGGCTGGCGTCATCCATACCGATTTCGAGCGCGGTTTCATCCGCGCCGAAGTGATCGCCTACGACGACTACATTGCCTACAAGGGCGAGGCCGGCGCCAAGGAAGCCGGCCGCTGGCGCCTGGAAGGCAAGGACTACATCGTCGCCGAGGGCGATGTCATGCACTTCCGCTTCAACGTCTGATCCCGATCCGGCTGCCGGCACCTGTGCGCCGGCAGCCGTTGCCCCACCCGCTCACCGGAGTCGCCATGCCTTCCTTCGACGTTGTCTCCGAAGTCGACAAGCACGAACTGACCAACGCCGTCGACCAGGCGCGCCGGGATCTCGGCAACCGCTATGACCTGCGCGGCACCGATGCCCGCTTCGAGCACGACGAGAACGTCATCACCCAGTTCGCGCCGACCGAATACCAGCTCGACCAGCTGCTGGAAATGCTGCGCCTGCGGCTCGCCGGCCGGCATATCGATCTGCGCTGCATCGAGCTGGGCGATGTCGAGACCAATCTCGCCGGCGCACGCCGCAAGATCACCATCAAGCAGGGCATCGAGCAGGCGCAGGCGAAGAAGATCATTGCCCGCATCAAGGAAGCCAAGCTCAAGGTCGACTGCCAGATCAACGGCGAGAAGCTGCGCATCAACGGCAAGAAGCGCGACGACCTGCAGCTGACCATCGCCTTCCTGAAGAAGGCCGATCTGGAGCTGCCGCTGCAGTTCGAGAATTTCCGCGACTGAGGCGGGCCGCACCGCATGGCGGGCAGCGGCGGCGGCCGCTACGCTGCCGGGGTTGTTCCCCGTCCAGCCACTTCGTCCGGAGAAGCCAGATGACGCTCTGCCCGATTGCCCTTGCTGTTGGTTGCAAGAAGTGCCCCGCTTTCAAGATCTGCCCCGCCACCGGCATCCTCGGTGACCAGAAGAAGAGCAAGGACGGCGACGCGCCGGACAAGAAGGGCTGAACGCGCGCCGCACCTCGACTTCCCGTCATCCTGCTGAATCTCACCCGCCGGCCGCTGCCGGCGGGTGCTCCGCCGGTCCGCTTCCGCCGCAACGACCGGCGCCCCGGTGCGAATCATCGCCCGGCATCCTGCTCCGCAGGCCCCACCCGCCAACCTTCCCGACAGCCTGCTGCCGGGTGCGGTCTTGCGCGCGGCCTGCGGCGGCCTTGCGTTCATGCGCCATTTCCGACCGTTGATCGGCGCTCCAAACGGCCTGAAATCCGTTGATGGCGATGGTTCGCACCGTCCATCCGCACGGCGCTGATCGCGCTCGGCGCGTTCCCAGAATCCGCCCACCCCTGCGACACCGCCCGTCGTCGGCCAGGGCCTTCCAAACGCAAGTGCACCGAGGAGACAGCAGCAATGATCCACAAGAAAGCCGGTTACGCCCTGGCCCTTTCCACCGCCATGCTGGCCGCAGCCTGCGGCGGCGGAGGCGGCGGCAGCAACAGCAATGACAATCCCTCCGGTGGCGGCACCACGCCGACGCCGCAGTCGCTGACCGTGGCCGGCCCGCTCGACACCGTGCAGACCGCCGTCACTTCGACCGTGTTCGTGCCGCTGGTGTCGGCCACCGCCGGCACGCCGCTGCAGCCGGTGCTGCTGTGCGCCAACGGCATCGCCACGCGCAATCTGCTCGACGTCGCCGACGCCTTTGCCAACGGCCTGGCCAGTCCGTCGACGCTGCTGACCACCGCGCCGCAGCAGGCGCAGCTGGCGGCGGCCGCGCTGGTCGGCAACCTGTCCGGCCTGCTGACCGCGCTGAACGGCACCCAGAGCTGCCTTGGCGGCAGCACCGCGCCGACCGCCGGCATCCCGACCACCAACCCGCTGGCGGGCACACCGCTGGCCGCGCTCGGCGATCAGCTGCTGCCGGTGCTGCTGTCGGCTTCGCAGCAGCTGGCACCGGGTGCCGGCGGCGTGTCCTCGCCGCTCAGCGCCGTGCAGCTGGCCGGCATCGTCGAACAGCTGAGCAATGCTTTCAGCACCGGTCTGGCCGCGCTGCCGCCCGACGTGCTGACCGCGCCGATCCTCGGCGGCTCGCTGGTGACCGTCGATGACGCGCTGTCGCAGCTGGCCTCGCTGACCAGCCTCGCCTCCTCCGGCGGCACGCCGCAGGCGCTGGCCGCCTCGCTGCAGACGCTGGCGGAAAGCGTGATCGGCAACCTGCTGACCCAGGTGGTGCCGGTGACCAACCTGCAGTCGCTGGCCGGCGTCGGTGCGCCGACCGACCTGCTGGCCACGCTGCAGGGCGCAGTCGCCACGCTGACCGCCGGCCTCGGCACCAGCCCGACGACGCCGCTGCCGGCCAACCCGCTGAGCGGCGCCGGCTTTGACGGCCTGACCGGCGTCATCAACCAGCTGGTCACTTCGCTGCCGACCGCGCTGACCGGCACCGCCGGACTGACGCCGCTGGCCGCTGCGCTCGGCCAGGTGCAGACGCTGCTCGGTTCGCTGCTCGGCATCGTCGGCGGCGGTACCGGTGGCATCGGCGGTGGCGGCTCGGGTAGCGGCTGCCTGCTCGGCTTCCTCGGCCTGTGCCGGTCGACCTGATCCACGCCTACGCTGAACGAAAAGGCCGCCTTCGGGCGGCCTTTTCCGTTCTGGTGGCCGGCGCGCGGCTCAGGCGTCGATGCAGGTGCCGACCTCGCGGATCTCGATGCTGGCCCAGGCCGCCGCCGGACATTCGGCGGCCAGCGCGATGGCATCGGCGCGACGGTCGACCGCCAGCAGGAAGAAGCCGCCGAGCATCTCCTTGGTTTCGGCGAACGGCCCGTCCAGCAGCTGCGGCTGGCCGTCGCGCAGGCGCAGCGTCGTCGCCTCGGCATCGGGCTTCAAGGCTTCGGCGGCGCGCAGCAGGCCCCGGTCGGCCAGGCTGGCGCCGTAGCGGAGCATGGCCTGGTACTCGTTCTGCGCCTCGGCAGGGCTGCGCTGGCGGCGGCGGCCGCGGTCTTCGTGGATCAGCAGTGCAAAGGCCATGTCGGAACGGATCGATGCGGAGGGAAGCCCGATGGTAGTCAAGCGGCCGATGGCCCGTCCGCCGCCCGGCAGGCGACGGCGCGCGCCTGCAGCAGGTCGCGCTCGCGGGCATTGCGGGCCAGGGCTGCCGCCCGTTCGAACTCGACGGCCGCCTCGCCATGCCGGCCGAGCCTCATCAGCAGATCGGCGCGCACGCTGGGCAGCCAGTGGTAGCCGGACAGGCCCGCTTGCGAGCCGAGGGCGTCGACCAGCGGCAGCGCCGCCGCCGGGCCGTCGCGCATCGACATCGCCACCGCTCGGTTCAGTGCCACCACCGGCGACGGGGTGAGGGCCAGCAGCGCGTCGTAGGTCGCCACCATCGCCGGCCAGTCGGTGTCGGCGGCGCTGGCCGCCCGGGCATGCACGGCCGCCAGCCCCGCCTGCAGCGTGTAGGCGCCGCGCATTGGCGACAGCGCTTCGGCCCGCGCCAGCGCCGCCAGCCCGCGCTGGATCAGCAGACGATCCCAGCGGCTGCGGTCCTGGTCCGGCAGCAGGATCGGCGTGCCGTCGGCCGCCGTCCGCGCCCGCAGCCGCGAGGCCTGCAGCTCCATCAGCGCCACCAGCCCGCAGACTTCCGCTTCGTTGGGCGCCAGACCGGCGAGGATGCGGCCCAGCCGCAGCGCTTCGTCGCAGAGCGCCGGCCGCGTCCAGTGATCGCCGGCGGTGGCGGCGTAGCCCTCGTTGAAGATCAGGTAGATCACCCCGAGCACGGCGCCGAGCCGGGCGCTCAGCGCCGCGCCCTGCGGCAGCTCGAACGGCACGCCGGCCTCGCCGAGCGTGCGCTTGGCGCGGACGATGCGCTGGGCAATGGTCGCTTCCGGCACCAGGAAGGCGCGGGCGATCTCGTCGGTACTCAGGCCGCCGAGCAGGCGCAGGGTCAGCGCCGCCTGCGCCTCGGCGGACAGGCGCGGATGGCAGGCGATGAACATCAGCCGCAGCAGATCGTCGCCGACCGGGTTGTCGTCGATCTCGTCGGGGGCCGCCTGGGCCTCGCGCAGCCGGGTTTCGACGTCGTACACCAGCGCATCCTCGTGCACGCGATGCAGGCGCTCGTGCCGCAGGCGGTCGATCGCGCGATGCGTCGCGGTGGTCATCAGCCAGGCGCCGGGTCGATCCGGGACGCCGTCGGTCGGCCAGCGTTCGAGCGCCGCCAGCAGCGCGTCCTGCGCCAGTTCCTCGGCAAGGCCGACATCGCGCACCCGGCGCAGCAGCGCTGCGATCAGCGTGGCGGCCTCGATGCGCCAGATCGCCGCGATGCGGGCGCCGATGGCGGCATCCGGCGGCCCGCCGGCAGTCATGGCGCGATCACGGCGTCGCCACCGCAGGCGCGCCGTCGGCTGCCGGCTTCGGCTTCAGCAGTAGTGCGCCTAGGAACGCCGCCAGCAGCGCGAAGCCGGTGCCCCAGACGAAGGCCAGCTGGTGGCCGCCGGCCAACGCCACGGTGTCGACGGCGCCGCCCGCCCGCAGCGTGCGGGTTTCGGCATCGGCGACGCTGGCGAGTACCGCCAGCCCCAGCGCGCCGCCCATCATGAAAGCGGTATTGACGACGCCGGAGGCCAGCCCCGCTTCGGCCGGATCGACATCGTTCATCGCCGCCAGCAGCACCGGGTTGAACGCCAGCCCGGCGCCGAGACCGAGCAGCAGCATGCCGGGCAGCACGTCGACCAGATAGCGGCCATCCAGCGGCACGCGGGCGAACAGCGCCAGCCCGATCGCGGCGATCAGCAGGCCCAGCCACATCGGCGTGCGCAGGCCGTAACGCACCACGATGCGCGCCGACAAGCCCAGCGAGAACGCCGCCATGATCAGGTCGGCCGGCACGAAGGCCAGCCCGACCGCGAGCGCGTCGTAGCCGAGCACCAGCTGCAGGTACAGCGCGGTGATCACGAACCAGGCGAACATCGCCGCCGACCACAGCACGCCGACGACATTGGCCACGGCGATGTTGCGATGGCGGAACAGGCCCAGCGGCATCAGCGGCGAAGCGACCCGCGCCTCGATGACCAGGAAGGCGACGAACAGCAGCAGCGCCAGCGCCAGCAGGCCGAGCGTCTGCAGCGAGGCCCAGCCCTGCTCGTTGCCGCCGACCACCGCGTAGACGGCCAGCATCAGCGCGCTGGTGATGGTCAGTGCGCCGGCCCAGTCGAGCCGTCCCGGCTGGGTCTGCCCGGTGCCGCCCGGCAGCAGCCGCAGGCAGCCGAAATAGACCAGCACGCCGATCGGCAGATTGACCAGGAACACCCAGTGCCAGCTGAACGCCGAGGTCAGCACGCCGCCGAGAAAGCCGCCGATGCTGCCGCCCGCCGCGCAGATGAAACCGTAGACGCCCATCGCCCGGGCGCGGTCGGCCTCCTCGGTGAACAGGTTCATGATCAGCGACAGCGCCACCGCAGTGACCACCGCCCCGCCGACCCCCTGCACGGCCCGGGCCGTGACCAGCAGCGCCTGGGTCGCCGCCAGTCCGCAGGCCAGCGAGGCGGCAGTGAACAGCACCAGTCCGGCCAGAAACAGCCGCCGGTGGCCGTACAGGTCACCGAGCCTGCCGCCCAGCAGCAGGAAGCCGCCGAAGGTCAGCATGTAGGCATTGACCACCCAGACCAGCGCGGTGTTGGAAAAGCCGAGATCGGTCTTCATCGACGGCAGCGCCACCGTGACGATGGTGGTGTCGAGCACGATCATCAGCACGCCGATGCACAGCACGTACAGCGCCAGCCAGCGGCGCGATCCTTCCAGCGTCGTCATTGCTGCAGCTCCGGGGGTGACGAGGTTTGTCGTCGACGGTTGCCGGCGGCGTTCATCAGGGCATCGGCTTCAGGCAGTTGATCATCCACGGCGTGCCGTAGCGATCGTGGACGATACCGAAGCGCTGCGCCCAGAAGGTTTCCGCGATCGGCATCACCGGCGTGCCGCCTTCGGCCAGCGCCGCGTAGAGCCGCTCGGCCTCGGCAATGCTGTCGACCTGCAGGTTGAGGCTGAAGCCGGTCGGCTTCGGACTGCCCGGCGGCGCATCGCCGCCCATCAGCGACTGCTCGCCAAATACCAGATGGGCGTGCATGACCCAGTGGCGCGACTCGGGCGGCAGTTGATCGGCGATCGGCGCATCGGCCTGGGTCATCATCGCCACGATCCGGCCGCCGAACAGCTCGGCGTAGAACGTGAAGGCTTCGCGGCACTGGCCCTGAAAGCCGAGGTAGGGATGGAGTTGCATGTCGAACGGCTCCTGGAGGGTGATGGGGACGGATCAGGCCGTGCCGGCCTGCGACGGGCGGGCCATCTGCTCGCGCAGCCGGTCTTCCTGGGCCTGCAGCTCCGGCGTGAGTTCGGCGCCGAAATCGGCCGCCTCGAAGACCTGCCGCAGTTCGACTTCGCAGCCATCGGCCATCGGCGTCGGACAGCGCTTCAGCCACTCGATCGCTTCCTCCTTCGAGCGCACCTGCCAGAGCCAGAAGCCGGCGATCAGCTCCCGGGTTTCCGCGAACGGGCCGTCGATCACCGTTCGCGCCGAGCCGTTGAAGCGCACGCGCGCGCCCTTGGCACTGGGGTGCAGGCCCTCGCCAGCCAGCATCACGCCGGCCTTGACCAGTTCCTCGTTGTAGCGGCCCATCTCGGTCAGCAACTGCTCGCTCGGCATGACGCCGGCTTCCGAATCGGCATCGGCCTTGATGATCACCATGAATCGCATGTCCAAGCTCCTGTGGGGTCGGGCAACGCCGGAAGTGGGCGCTGTACAGGGACGACGAATCAGAGGGCGCGAAATCGACAGCGGTCGCGAGATTTTCTCGTGCTTTCCGCCAAGCCCCTGATCGGCAGCGATTTATTGTTGGCCCGCCGAACTCGCAACGGCGCCTTGCTAGGCTTGGCCGATGAAACCGCCCGCGCGACGACCGCCCCAGCGTGCCGACACCGCCCCGCCCCGTCACGGACTGGCGCGGGTGCTGTCGAAACTCGGCGTCTGCTCGCGCAGCCAGGCCGAAAGCGCGATCCGCGACGGCCGGGTGGCGGTCAACGGCCGCGTCGAGCGCAACCCCGAACGGCCGAGTGATGCCGGCCGCGAGCGGATCACGCTCGACGGCCAGCCGGTGGCTGCGGCCGCGAAGCGCTACATCGCCGTCAACAAGCCGCGCGGCATCGTCGTGACGGCAGCCGACGAGCGCGGCCGCGACACCATCTACGCGCTGCTGGCCGACGCCGGGCTGCCGTGGCTCGGCCCGGTCGGCCGGCTCGACAAGGCCAGCGAAGGCCTGCTGCTGCTATCCAACGACACGGTCTGGGCGGCCGGCATCACCGAGCCTGCCGGCGCGCTCGAAAAGACCTATCACGTGCAGGTGGCCGGTATTCCCGATGCCGCCGCGCTGGCGGCGATGGAAGCCGGCATCGTCGATCAGGGCGAGCGGCTGGCTGCCCGCCGCGCGACCCTGCTGCGCAGCGGCGACAAGAACGCCTGGCTGGAAGTGGTGCTCGACGAAGGCCGCAACCGCCATATCCGCCGCCTGCTCGACGCGCTCGGTTACGACACCCTGCGGCTGCTGCGGGTGTCGATCGGCCGACTGGCGCTGGGCACGCTGGCCAAGGGCGCCTGGCGCGATCTGACCGCCGAGGAAGTGGCTGCGCTGCGCCAGCCGTAAGGCAGGTCTCGACCCGCCCGGCGCTAGGTCCGCCGAGGCCGCTTCGGCGCCGCAAGCCCCTGGGTGATCGCCTCGAAGGCCTGGTCGACGGTATCGACCATCAGCAGCGCATCGGCATCGGCCCGGGAAATCAGACCGCGCTCGACCAGCCGGTCGAAGTTCACCAGCCCGTCCCAGAACTCGCGGCCGAACAGCACCACCGGCATCGGCCGGGCCTTGCCGGTCTGGGTCAGGGTCAGCGCCTCGAACAGCTCATCGAGCGTGCCGAAGCCGCCGGGGAACACCACGAAGGCTTCCGCCACGTTCATGAACCAGAACTTGCGCATGAAGAAGTAGTGGAACTCGAACGAGTGATCCTCCTTCACGAACGGGTTGAGGTGCTGCTCGAACGGCAGCGAGATGTTGAAGCCGATGTTCAGGTTGCGGTCGACCCGGGCGCCGCCCTCGTGCGCGGCTTCCATGATCCCCGGGCCGCCGCCAGTGCACAGGAAATAGCGCTCGTCCGGCGCGTGGCTGTCGAGCGTCCAGCGGGCGAAGCGCTCGGCCAGGTCGGCCGCCAGCGCGTAGTAGTCCGGCGTCGAAGTCTTGCCCGGCGCCGGCTGCAGCCGGCGGGTGCGCGCGGAGCCGAACATGATGATCGCCCGCTTGACGCCTGCCGCTTCCAGGCGCGTCTTCGGCTCCAGGTATTCGCAGAGGATGCGCACGCTGCGCGCCTCGTCGCCGAGCAGGAAATCCTGGTTGGTGTAGGCCTTGGTCATGCGTCGGGGGTCCTGGGTGGTCTGCGAGTCGGCAACGCCGGCAACGATACCCAAAAAGCTGGGCGGGACGCCGTGGCAAGCCGGCCTGGCTTCAGGGCAGCGCCGGCTTCGGCGCCTTGTGCTCGGGGAACAGGTTTTCCTCGAGCAGTGCGCACAGGATGTGGATGATCAGGATGTGGCATTCCTGGATGCGCGGCGTGTGCGTCGACGGCACGCACAGCGCGTGTTCGGCGATGTCGCGGGCACGGCCGCCGGCACCGCACAGCGCGATGCGGGTGATGCCGCGCCGCGCCGCCGACTCGAAAGCCTTCAGCACGTTCTTCGAGTTGCCCGAGGTGGTGATGCCGATGAACAGGTCGCCGGGCTGGCCCAGTGCCTCGATCTGGCGGGCGAACAGGTGCTCGTAGCCGTAATCGTTGCCGATCGCCGTCATGCCCGAGGTATCGGTGGACAGCGAGATCGCCGGCAGGCCAGGCCGGTCGTATTCGAAGCGCGCCACCAGTTCCGCCGCCAGATGCTGGGCATCGGCCGCCGAACCGCCGTTGCCGCCGACCAGCACCTTGTTGCCGCGCCGGAACACCTCGATGCATAGCCGGACCACCGCGCCGATCGCGTCGAGCAGCGCGGTGTCGGCGAGCAGCGCCTGCTTGACCGCGATCGAATCGGCGACATACGCGGCGATCGCATCGCGGCTCACCGGGATGCGGTTCGGGAACGCGGCATCGGCCGGCGTCGCGGGATCGAGATGCAGGTTCATCGGCTGGGTCGGAGCTCGGATCGGGACCGGATTGTACGGCGGGGCCACGCCGTTACTGCTGCGCCGGATCAGTGGATAGTGGGACGGTCGCCGAAGGTTTCAATGCGGCTTGAAAGGAGGTACCGCGTCCGCAGCTTGCCAGCATCCCGGCGCGATGGCGCCCCTGATCTCACCGAGGTTCCTCCATGCGAATGGAAAAATTCACCAGCCGTTTCCAGCAGGCGCTTGCCGATGCGCAGAGCCTGGCGGTCGGCCGCGACCACAACCAGATCGATCCGGCGCACGTGCTGCAGGCGCTGCTCGACCAGGACGGCGGCTCGACCTTGCCGCTGCTGGCGCAGAGCGGCGTCAACATCGACGCGCTGAAACCGAAGCTCGCCGCACTGCTCGACAATCTGGCCAAGGTCGGCCACCCGACCGGCGAGGTCAACGTCGGCGCCGATCTGGCGCGCCTGCTGAACCTGACCGACAAGCTCGCGCAGCAGCGCAAGGATCAGTTCATTTCCACCGAGCTGTTCGTGCTGGCGCTGGTCGACGACAAGTCCGCGCTTGGCAAGGCGCTGCGCGATACCGGCGCCAGCAAGGCCGGCATCGAGCGGGCGATCACCGCGATGCGCGGCGGTGCAAAGGTGGATTCGGCCGGTGCCGAGGACCAGCGCCAGGCGCTGGAGAAGTACACGATCGACCTCACGGCGCGCGCCATGAGCGGCAAGCTCGATCCGGTGATCGGCCGCGACGAGGAAATCCGTCGCGTCATCCAGGTGCTGTCACGTCGCACCAAGAACAACCCGGTGATCATCGGCGAGCCCGGCGTCGGCAAGACCGCGATCGTCGAAGGCCTAGCCCAGCGCATCGTCAACGGCGAAGTGCCGGAGGGCCTGAAGAACCGCCGCCTGCTGTCGCTCGATCTCGGCGCGCTGATTGCCGGTGCCAAGTTCCGCGGCGAGTTCGAGGAACGCCTGAAGGCGCTGCTCAACGACCTCGGCAAGACCGACGGCACGGTGATCCTGTTCATCGACGAGATCCATACCCTGGTCGGCGCCGGCAAGGCCGAAGGCTCGATGGACGCCGGCAACATGCTGAAGCCCGCGCTCGCGCGCGGCGAGCTGCACTGCATCGGCGCGACCACGCTCGACGAGTACCGCAAGTACGTCGAGAAGGACGCGGCACTGGAGCGCCGCTTCCAGAAGGTGCTGGTCGGCGAGCCGAGCGTCGAGGACACGGTCGGCATCCTCCGGGGCCTGAAGGATCGCTACGAAACCCACCACAACGTCGAGATCACCGACGGCGCGCTGATCGCGGCCGCCAAGCTCAGCCACCGCTACATCACCGACCGCAACCTGCCGGACAAGGCGATCGACCTCGTCGATGAAGCCGCCTCGCGCGTGCGCATCGAAAGCGATTCCAAGCCGGAGTCGATGGATCGGCTGGAACGCCGGCTGATCAGCTTGAAGATCCAGCGCGAAGCGCTGAAGAGCGAGACCGACGAGGGCGCCAAGCGCTCGCTGGAAACGCTCGATGCCGAGATCGCCAAACTGGAGCGCGAGTACTCCGACCTCGAGGAAAAGTGGAAGGCCGAAAAGGCAAGCGTGGCCGGCAGCGCCGGTGTCCGCGAGGAGCTGGAGCGGGTCAAGGTTGATCTCGAAGCGGCGCGCCGCTCGGGCGATCTCGCCCGCATGGCCGAGCTGCAGTACGGCCGCATTCCGGAGCTGGAGAAGCAGCTGGCCGCCGCCAGCACGACCACGCAGGCGAAGTTCGAGCTGCTGCGCACCAAGGTTTCCGAGGAAGAGATTGCCGAGGTGGTCGGCCGCTGGACCGGCATCCCGGTCTCGAAGCTGCTCGAAGGTGAGCGCGACAAGCTGCTGCGCCTCGAAGACACACTGCGCCAGCGCGTGGTCGGCCAGGAAGAAGCGCTGACCTCGGTCGCCAACGCGATCCGTCGCTCGCGCGCCGGCCTGTCGGACCCGAACCGTCCGATCGGCTCGTTCCTGTTCCTCGGCCCCACCGGCGTCGGCAAGACCGAGCTGTGCAAGTCGCTGGCCGGCTTCCTGTTCGACACCGAGGAAGCGATGGTCCGCCTCGACATGAGCGAGTTCATGGAGAAGCACTCCGTGGCGCGGCTGATCGGCGCGCCTCCGGGCTATGTCGGCTACGACGAGGGCGGCTACCTGACCGAAGCCGTGCGCCGCCGGCCGTATTCGCTGGTGCTGCTCGATGAAGTCGAGAAGGCCCACCCGGACGTCTTCAACGTGCTGCTGCAGGTGCTCGACGACGGCCGCCTGACCGATGGCCAGGGCCGCACCGTGGACTTCCGCAACACCGTCGTGGTGATGACCTCGAACCTCGGCTCCCAGCTGATCCAGGAGCTGATGGGCAATGCCGCGACGCGCGACGACTACGCGGCGATCAAGGAAGGCGTGATGAATGTCGTCGGCCAGCATTTCCGGCCGGAGTTCATCAACCGCATCGACGAGGCCGTGGTGTTCAAGCCGCTGGCGGCAGCGCAGATCCGCGCGATTGCCGGCATCCAGACCGCGTATCTGAACAAGCGGCTGGCCGAGCGGCAGATCGGCATCCGGTTCACCGATGCGGCGCTGGAGAAGCTCGCCGAAGCCGGCTACGACCCGGTCTACGGTGCCCGGCCGCTGAAGCGGGCGATCCAGACGCGGGTCGAGAACCCGCTGGCGAACCTGATCCTGAACGGCTCGTTCGCCGCCGGCGACACCGTGCTGGTCGATGCCGGCCCGTCCGGGCTGGTGTTCAACCACGGCTGAAGCGGGCGCCGATCGCGAAGGTCCGGTTGCCGGCCTTCGCGATCGGCAGCGGCTTTCAGGTCCGGCCGCGCCCCTCGCGGTCGCGCCGCTCGACCGCCACCGGCTCGGCAAAGTCGAGCCGAGTGAACGTGGCAGGCGCTTCGGCCAGCGCCTGCGGCCCTGGCGACAGCGCCTCGGACGAAGCGGACGCCGAGGCTGTCGCCGACAGGCTGCGCGCCACCACCACGCCCGGCAGCGGCTCTGCCGAGGTGCTGGCCGGCAGCCGGCCCAGCAGCTTCAGCGACAGCAGCACACCCAGCGCGCTGGTCAGCAGCACGCTGCCGATCCACATCGACAACGAACCGAACAGGCCGGCCGCGCCGCCGGCCGGCGTACCTGAAGCCGCAGCATTCGGGGCAGCAGCCGGCATCGCCACCGCGCCGAGCGCGGCTGCTGCCGGCAGCAGCCGCGCGCCCGGTTCGGTCATCGGGAACGCATCCGTCGCCGGTGAACCGGCCAGCGCCGCAACCGGCACAGCGACAGCAGCCGAGCTGGCCGCTGCCTCGGTCAGCCAGCGACCGTCGCTCGCCGCCAGCTGCGCCGCCAGACTTTCAGGGCGCGGGAAGCGCAGCTCGGCACCGGCCAGTGGCTGGCCGGCCACGCCGTCGAAGGCGCGCGGATTCAACCAGCGCAGCAGCATCTCGACCAGCGACAGCGGGATCGCCGTCTGCCCGCCGCGCGCACGCTCGGCCAGCGAGGCCAGCGTGTCGCCGGCGGCGATCGGCAGCCGCTGCCAGCGATCGGCGCTGGACAGCGCCTGCTCGCGCAGCCGGGTCGAGACGATGCGGTCCTGCTGCGCTTGCGCCGACGCAGCGGCAGGTCCGGCGGCTTCCGGTGGCGGTGCCGCCACGGTGGGCAACACGGCTTTTGCCGGCGGCGGCTGCACCGCCGCTACCGGTGCCGGCGGCGCTGCGGCTGCGCCCGGCCGGATCGGCACGACGGGCTGCGGCGCGGCCGCGGGAAACGCAGCGGGTGGCACCCGCGCTGGCGCGGGAACAGCGGGCGGCGCCGTCGCCTCCGGAAGCGGCGCAGCCGGCGCGGGATCGAACAGCAGGGTCAGTTCGCGGACCGCCTGGATGCGGCCATCACCGACTTCCACACGCATCTGCAGCAGCGGTTCGTGGATGGCGGTGTCGGCGCTGATCCGCAATACGTACTGGCCGCGCGGATCGAGCCGCCATTCGCGCCGCAGCCGCCGGTCCAGCTCGGTGGCAACCGCCGGATCGACGCCGCCGAAACTGACGCCGACCTTGACCGCCGCCGGCTCGACCCCGGCCGCATCGACCGGCACATCGACCCGCAGCGGCTCGAACAGCGGCGACAGCTGGCGTGGTTCGCCGATGCCCAGTGCGGCAACACCGCCGGCGGCGATCAGCAGCGCACTGGCGAGGGCGAGCAGCGCCAGCTGAGCCGGGCGGGCGCCGCCGCGCTGGCGGCGAGCCGGAACGGCGGGAAGGATCGGTGCGAGCGGGCTGGACATGCGGGGTCCCCTCAGAGCGGCCGGCCGGATCGGCGGGCCTGCGGTGGCGTCGGCGTGGTATCGCCGAATCGCCCGGCAGCGTCAACAATCCGTCGTCAATTCGCCGCCAGCTTGCGCCGGGCCCGGAAAAAGGCCCGCAGCTGCTCGGCGCAGTCGGCTTCCTGCACGCCGCCGACCCAGGCCACCGCGTGGTTCAGCTGCGGCCGGCCGATCAGGTCGTAGACCGAATGGACCGCGCCCGCCTTCGGGTCCCGGGCGCCGAACACCAGCCGGCGCACGCGGGCATGGATGATCGCGCCGGCGCACATCGCGCAGGGCTCCAGGGTCACGTACAGCGTGGTGCCGGTGAGCCGATAGTTGCCAAGCGCCACGGCGCCCGCCCGCATCGCCATGATCTCGGCGTGGGCGGTGGGATCGTGCAGGGCGATCGGCCGGTTCCAGCCCTCGGCGAGCAATGCGCCATCGGCGGCCAGCAGCACCGCGCCGACCGGCACCTCGCCTTCGGCGGCCGCCCTTTCGGCCAGCTGCCGGGCGTGGCGCATCCAGTGCGCGTCGGCCTCGGTCTGGCGGCTATCGGCTTCGGTCAGTGCGAGTAAGGGTGCGTCCATCGCCGTATTGTCGTCGACCGGCTCAGGCGCGCTCCAGCAGCACGATCACTTCGTGGTGCCGGGTCTGCGGAAACATGTCGAGCAGGCGGGCCTGGCGGGCGCGGAACGACGGCATCAGCGCCAGGTCGCGGGCCAGCGATTCGGCGTTGCAGCTCGAATAGATCAGCCAGCGCGTGTCGACTGCCGCCTCCAGGTACCGGCTGAGTCGCTCGCCGATGCCGCGCCGGGGCGGATTGACGATCACCAAGTCGGCCGCTGCCGGCTGGCGCAGCGCCCAGTCGGTGGCATCGGCGCTGATGAAGTGGACCTCGCCGACCTCGCGGCCGCCGGCCGCCAGCGCCTCCAGGCTCTGCACGGCGCTGGCGATCGCTTCGGCTTCCAACTCCACGCCGGTGACTTCGCGGCCGGCGGCCGCCGCGTGCAGCGCAAAGCCGCCGACACCGCAGTAGAGATCCCAGACCCGGGCCGGCTGCAGCGCTTCGATCCAGGCCCGCGCCTGCGCGTACAGCGCGGCGGCGACCGCGGTATTGGTCTGGAAGAAGCTTTGCGGACGCAGTTGAAGGCGGATGTCATTGACCGCGATGCCGAGCCGGTCCGCCGGGCTGAGCAGAATTTCACGGGCGCCTTCGAGCACCGCCTTGTGCTCCGGCTGCAGGTTCACCGACACCACCTGCAGCTGCGGCAGCGCCGCCAGCAGCGACGGCAGGTGCTTGCGGATGCGGGCGACGGTCGCCTCCGAGCGCAGCACGAAGCGCAGCAGCAGTTGGCCATCCGGCGCTTCGGTCAGCAGCACGAACTTCAGCTCGCCGCGACGGCTGTCGAGCGCATAGGGCGGCAGCGCAGCAGCGGTGATGAACGCGCGGATCGCCGGGAAGCAGGCCTGCAGCGAGGGCGGATACAGCGGACAGTCGCCGAGATCCACACCCTGCCCGGCCGCATCGCGGATGCCGAGCACCGGCGCGTCGCTGCTGCCGCTGACCACCATCTTGGCTTTGTTGCGGAAGCCGGCCGGCGGGCTTTCCACCGGCGCCAGCCAGTGCAACCGATCCGGCCCGCCGAGCAGGTCCTGGCAGTGGCGCAGCTTGGCCGCCAGCTGCGCCGCGTAGGGCTGCCCCAACTCGGTGCAGGAGCGGCAGCGGTGGGTATCGAAATGGGCGCAGTTCATCGTCTGGAGCGCAGGCAGCGGCCGCACAGCATGACATCGGCTCCGTTGCCGATGGGCCGCGTGCGCCGGCCGGAGCCGCTACCGGCTCGGCGAAACTTCGCCGGCAGGGCTTCTGCTGGCAGGTTTCCGCAGCAGGGCCTTGAGCCGGCGCCGTGCAGGCCCCAATCTCCCGTCATCGCCTTAAAGCCACTGACGCCGTGACCGACTCATCGACCGCCAGCGCGCGCCGATCCGCCCTGTTCAAGGCCATCCTCGGCCCCGAAAAATCCTTCTACTGGCTGGCTGCGGTCTACAGCATCGCCACCTCGGTCCTCGGCCTCGCCGTGCCGCTGTCGGTGCAGGTGCTGATCGCCACCGTCTCCAACACCGCGCTGCTGCAGCCGGTGGTGGTGCTGGCGCTGATCCTGTTCGGCCTGCTCGGCATGTACGGCGCGCTGTACGTGGTGCAGGCGCATCTGATGGATCGTTTCGAACGCCGCTTCTTCGCCCGCTACACGCAGGAGATCGTGCTGCGCAGCGTGCACAGCGCCGTCGCGCCGGGCCGGCGGATGAACCGCGAGGAACTGGCCAACCGCTTCTTCGAGATCGTCAGCGTGCAGCGCAACGTGCCGACCATCGTGCTGAACGGCTCGGCGATCCTGATGCAGGCGATCGTCGGCATCATCGTGGTCTCGGCCTACCACCCGGCGTTCATGGTGTTCAGCCTGGTGCTGATCCTGATGGCCTGGCTGATCTGGCAGATCTGGGCCCATCGCGCGATCAACAGCAAGGTCTACGCCTCCAAGGCCAAGTTCAAGGTGGCGCGCTGGCTGGAAGAACTGGCCCGCGTGCACCCCTCGTTCCAGTCGACACGCACGATCCGCTACGCCACCCATGAGGCCGAAGCGCTGATCGCGGGCTACGCCCAGGCCCACCGCAGCCACTTCGGCTACAAGCTGGCGCAGACGATCGGCTACTTCGGGCTGTATGCCGTGGCCAGCGCATCGCTGCTCGGCGTTGGCGGCTGGCTGGTGATCATCAACGAGCTGACCCTGGGCCAGCTGGTGGCGGCCGAGCTGATCTTCGCCGCCGTGTTCTATTCGCTGACCCGGCTGCCGGCGCTGCTCGACAACTACTACGAGCTGTGCGCGGCGGTCGACAAGCTCGGCGAGTTCCTTGACCTGGAACTGGAGAACGCGACCCGCGGCGAACCGGTCCCGACCGGCGCTGCCGGCCTGGGCCTGGAGGCAGCAACACTGGCGGTCAACGGTGCGGAGGCGCGCTTCGACTTCACGGTGCCGGCCGGCCGCAAGGTGTTCGTCAACTGCGAGGACGACGCACTGCGCGAAGCGCTCCTGGCCGTGGTCCGCCGCCACCGCCCGCTGCTGTCCGGTCGCGCCCGGCTCGGGCCCGCCGAACTGGGCGACATCCACCTGCACCGGCTGCGCGAAGCGGTGCTGGTGGTCGATTCCACCGAGCCGCTGGAACGCTCGATCGCCGAAAACCTCGGCCTGGGCGATCCGGCCGTGAGCCGCAGCGCGATGCGCGAAGTGCTTGACGTGCTCGGCCTGTCGCCGGCCATCGACCGCCTGCCCGACGGTCTCGATTCGGTGCTGGCCCGCTGCGGCGATCCGCTGACGCCGGAACAGATGCTGCTGCTGCGCATCGCCTCCGCGCTGCTCGACCGGCCGCGCCTGCTGATCATCACGCCGGTCGCCGATCGGCTGTCGCTGGCCTCGCGGCAGGCAGTGCTCGACGCCGTGCGCCAGCAGCCGGAGCTGACTTTCCTGCAGTTCAGTCGCCGGGCGGACATCGCCGGCTTCGACGCCGCGCTCGACATCACCGCCCGCGCGCAGCGCTGGTTCGATGATGTCCGCAGCCTGCCGCCGCCGACGCCGCCACCGAAGGCCTTGCCGCACACCGCCGCCGGAGACGCCCGATGAGCGACCTGCCGACGCCGAAGTACGAGGCCGAGTACGTCGCCCCGTTCCGCACCCTGGAAACGCTGGTGCCGCCGAAGCCGACGCGCAGCTTCGCGCGGCTGATCCTGGTGCTGCTGGTGCTGCTGGCTGTGGTGCTGAGCGCGGCGCCGTGGATCCAGACCGCGGCCGGCTACGGCCAGATCATCGCGCTGGACCCGACCAACCGCGTGCAGTCGGTCACCGCCTCGCTGAGCGGCCGGATCAAGCGCTGGCATGTGCAGGAAGGCAGCCGCGTGAAGCTGGGCGACCCGCTGGTCGAGCTGATCGACAACGACCCGAACTACACCGAGCGGCTGCAGGCGGAAGTCGACGCCGCCAAGGCAAGGCTGGAGGCCCGGCGCATTGCCAGCGAGATCGCACTGATCGACGTCGACCGCCGCAAGCGCCTGTTCGACAAGGGCCTGGCCGCCAAACGCGACGTCGAGGCGGCGAACATCCGCTGGCGCGAGCTGAAGGCGGCCGAGGCCAGCGCCATTGCCGAACTGGTGAAGGCGCAGACCGCCGTGTCGCGCCAGGCCACGCAGTTGGTCACCGCGCCGCGCGACGGCACGATCCTGAAGATCTTCGGTGGCGACACCTCGACCTTCGTCAAGGAAGGCGAGGTGCTGGTCAGCTTCGCGCCGGTGGCCACCCAGCGCGCCACCGAACTGTTCGTCAATGGCCTCGATGCCGTGCTGGTGGCACCCGGCCGTGACGTGCGGCTGAGCTTCGAGGGCTGGCCGGCCGTGCAGTTCAGCGGCTGGCCGTCGGTGGCCGTCGGCACCTTTCCCGGCGTCGTCCAGTTCGTCGACCCGGCGGTATCCGCCAACGGCCGCTATCGCGTGGTGGTCGCCGAGAAGCCCGGCGAGCCGTGGCCGGACGAGCGCTTCCTGCGCCTCGGCGGCCGCGCCCAGGGCTGGGTGCTGCTGAACGAGGTCAAGCTCGGCTACGAGATCTGGCGGCAGCTGAACTACTTCCCGCCGGAACCGACGCCAGCCGTCGCCAACGGCGGCAGCAACGGCAGCGGAGCCGCCAAATGACGCGCCGCTGGCCACTGGCGGCGCTGCTGCTGGCTAGCCTCGTCGACGGCGCCCTCGCCCAGCCGGCATCGCCGCCTGCAGCCGCGCCAGTGGCAACAGCCGTGCCGCTGACGCTCGACGCGGTGCTCGACAGCAGCCGCGAACGCTACCCGCAGGTGCTGGCGGCGCGCGAGAAGATCCGCGCCCAGGCCGGCAAGCTGCTGTCCAGCGAAGGCGCCTTCGATCTCTACGCCGAGCAGACCAACAAGAGCCGGCTGAGCGGCTACTACGACGGCCGCTACTCCAGCACCAAGCTGGTCCAGCCGCTGAGCGACTTCAACACCAACGTCTACGGCGGCTATCGGGTGTCGGGTGGCGATTTCCCGATCTACGAGGACGAGGCCTTCACGCTCGACGCCGGCGAGTTCAAGGTCGGCGCGGTGTTCTCGCTGCTGCGCGACCGCGACATCGACAGCCGTCGCGCCGGCCTGCGCGACAGCCGGCTGGCGCTCGATCAGACCGAACTCGACGCCCTGCTGACCCGGGTGCGCGTGCAGCACGACGCGATGACCGCCTACGTCGACTGGATCGGCGCCGGCGAGGCGCTGGCCGTCTACCGGGACCTGCTGCAGCTGGCCGAAGCCCGCAACGACGGCCTCGACACCCGGGTGCAGGAAGGCGATCTCGCCAACATCTATCTGAACGAGAACCGCCAGTACATCCTGCGCCGGCGCGGCTTCGTCGTAGAAGCCGAACGCAAGCTGGTGGCGGCGGCCAACAAGCTGTCGCTGTACCTGCGTCACACCGATGGCACGCCGCGTCTGCCGGCCGAAGCCGAACTGCCGCGCCGCTGGCCGAACCCGCCGTCGCTGATCGACCCGACCACCGTCGACGCCGCGATCCGCGCCGCACTGGCCGCGCGGCCGGAAATCGGCGTGCTGGCCGCCGACATCGAGCGCGAGCGCCTGAACCTCGCGCTGGGCAGGAACAACCTGATGCCGCGCGTCGATCTCAACCTGGAAGCGGCCCGCGATTTCGGGAGCGGCCAGAAGAGCCGTACCGGCACCGACACCATCGTGCGGCTCGACGTCACCATTCCGATCGAGACCCGCAAGGCGCGCGGCCAGATCGACGCCGCCCAGGCCAATCTGTCGCGGCTGGATCTCGACCGCCGCCTGCTCGAAGAACGCATCGGCGTGGAAATCCGCACGCTTGCCAACGACCTGTCGGCGGCCTACCGCTTCGTCGAACTGGCGACCCAGGAAACCGAGCAGGCCGACGTGCTGTCGCGCGCCGAACGCGAACGTTTCGCCGAAGGCGCCAGCGACTTCTTCGTCGT
Source organism: Nevskia sp. (assembly GCF_051860985.1). Lineage (NCBI taxonomy): Bacteria > Pseudomonadati > Pseudomonadota > Gammaproteobacteria > Nevskiales > Nevskiaceae > Nevskia > Nevskia sp. The sequence goes on from NZ_JBIMKV010000001.1 coordinate 27,123, forward strand.
CAACCTGCGCGAGGAAGCTGCCGCCAACGCCCGGGTGCGCGAGATCGACGCCCATCTGCGCTATCTCGGCGCGCTGGCCGATTTCTACGCCGCCACCGTGCAGCGCGAACCGCTGGGTCTGGGGCCGGGCTGAGCGGCCCGACCCGGCCCCGACGCGCCATGCAGGATTCCCTGTTCCCCGATGCCGAACCGCCTGCCGATCGGCCGTCGAAGCCGCCGCGCAAGCGCAGCTCGGCGGTGCTGCCAGCGGCGCCGAAGCCGGACCACCTCGCCCTGGCGGCGGCGCTGCCGGCAACGCTGCGCTTCGGCACCTCGTCCTGGTTCTTCCCGGGCTGGAACGGGCTGGTCTGGGACGGCGAGTACGAGCAGGCCCGGCTTTCGAAGGAAGGCCTGGCCGCCTATGCGAAGCATCCGCTACTGCGCACGGTCAGCCTCGATCGCGCGTTCTACCGGCCGCTGAGCGCAGGCCAGTACGCGGCCTATGCGGCGCAAGTCCCGGATGACTTCCGCTTCGTGGTCAAGGCGCCGAGCCTGATCGCCGACGCCAGCATCCGGGGCGACGATGGCAGGAGCCTCAACCACAACGTGCTGTTTCTCGATGCCGACACTGCGCTCCGCGAGTTCGTGCGGCCGGCGCTCGAAGGCCTCAGCCACAAGCTGGGCGCGCTGGTGTTCCAGCTCAGCCCGCTGCCGGGGCTGATGCTGGCGACGATCGGCCAGCAGATCGAGAAGCTCGACCGGCTGCTGGCTGCCCTGCCCGATCTGCGCGCCGTCGCGCCGGACGCCGTGGTGGCCGTGGAGGTGCGCGACGCCGAATGGCTGACGCCGGCCTTCACCGCGATGCTCAAGCAACACGGGGTGAGCTACTGCCTGGGCCTGCACGCGAAGATGCCGCCGATCGCCGAGCAGCTGCCGATCCTGCGCGCACTGTGGCCGAGCCCGCTGGTCTGCCGCTGGAACCTGCACATGAAACATGGCGCGTTCGGCTACGAGTCCGCGCGCGAGGAATATGCGCCGTTCGACCGTCTGGTCGACCCCGATCCGGAAACCCGCCAGCAGCTGGCGCGGGTCATTGCCGGCACGGCGGCCCATGGCGTGCTGGCCTACGTGACCCTGAACAACAAGGCCGAGGGCTCGGCTCCGCTGTCGATCGAGGCGCTCGCGCAGGCGGTGCTCGACCTGCGCCGCCCCTGATCAGCGGGCGCGACGGAACGTCAGGTTCAGCCGCTGCGCACCGAGCAGCGGATGGTGTCCAGCTTTGAGCGCCAACACACCATGAAAGCGCAGCCGGCTGGCCCCGCCCCAGACCACGACATCGCCGTGCGTCAGCGGCAGACGCAGCACCGGATCGGCCCGTTTCAGGCCGCCGAACTGGAACACCGCCGGCAGGCCGAGCGACACCGAGACGATCGGAGCAGTGAAATCCCTCTCGTCGCGATCCTGATGCAGGCTCAGCTTGGCACCGGGCAGGTAGCGGTTGACCAGGCAGGCATCGGGCGCGAAAGCGGGGAATCCGGCAGCGGCGGCGGCATCGCGGGCCAGCTCGCGCAGCAGCGGCGGCAGCGCCGGCCACGGCTGGCCGCTGAGCGGATCGCAAGTGTCGTAGCGGTAGCCGCGCCGGTCGGAAACCCAGCCGCAGTCGCCGGCATTGCTCATCGCCACCGACATCCGCAGGCCACCCGGTGTTTCCCAGTGCCGGAACGGGGCGACGGCGGTGATCGCCTCGATCGCCGCCAGCAGCGCGCGATCCTGGGCCAGCGCGAAGCCGGGCAGCCAGACCGCGCCGTCGGCGATCGGCTGCGGCGGCGAGCTATCGTCGAACAACGCCAGGGTCGCCACCGGGCTCAGGCCGCGTCGTGAAAGATGATGCCGAGCGTGTGGCGATGGCCGGAGCGGATGCGACTGACACCATGGCGCAGGTTGACCCGATAGCTGCCGCGGCTTCCCTGCACCGGCCGGTGATGGACGGCGAACACCACGGCATCGCCCTGCGCCAGCGGTACCACTTCCGCCCGCGACTGCATGCGCGGCCGCTGCTCGGTCAACACGAACTCGCCGCCGGTGAAATCGACACCCGGCTGCGACAGCAGCACCGCGACCTGCAGCGGAAACACTTCGTCGCCGTAGAGATCCTGATGCAGGCAGTTGTAGTCACCGGCGCGGTACTGCAGCAGCAGCGGCGTCGGCCGGATCTGGCCGGCGGCCTGGCAGCGCGCCTGGTATTCGGCGTGCGTGGCCGGGTAGCGGACCTCGACATTCATCCGTTCGTGCCAGCGATGCGCGAGCGGCACCAGCTGCGGGTAGATCGCCGTGCGCAGCGTCTGGACGATGTCCGGCAGCGGGTAGTCGAAGTAGCGGTACTCGCCCTGGCCGTAGCCGTGGCGCTGCATCACCACCCGGCTGCGGAAGCCCTGTGCGTCCTGGTAGCGCGCCGCCATCGCCCGACAGCGGTCGGCGTCGAGCAGGCCGGGAATCACTGCCGCCCCATGGCTGTCGAGATCGGCGAGCACGCGCGGCCAGTCGACCTGCGCCAGCCCGTTCAAGCCTGCGCCTCGCGGTCGAGCAGGCTGCGCTTGCGTTCCACGCCCCAGCGGTAACCGGACAGCGCGCCGTCGCTCCTGACCACGCGGTGGCAGGGAATCGCCACCGCCAGCGCATTGGCGCCGCAGGCCTGGGCGACGGCGCGCATCGAGGTCGGTGCGCCGATCCGCTGGGCCACCTCGGCGTAGCTGGCCGTCTGCCCGGCCGGGATCTCGCGCAGCGCCTGCCAGACCCGTTGCTGGAACGCCGTGCCTCGCACATCCAGCGGCAGATCGTGGCCGAGCCTCGGGGCTTCGACGAGGCCGACAACCCGGGCCACGGTCGCTTCGAAAGCGGCATCGGCACCGATCAGGCTGGCCTTCGGGAAGCGGTCCTGAAGATCGCGGGCCAGCGCGTCGGGATCATCGCCAAGCAGGATCGCGCAGATGCCGCGCGGGCTGGCCGCGACCAGGATCGCGCCCAGCGAGCATTGGCCGATCGCGAAGCGGATCTCGGTGTTGGTGCCACCGGCGCGGAAGTCGGACGGCGTCATGCCGAGCAGTTGGTCGGCCTCGGCATAGAAGCGGCCGTTGGAGTTGTAGCCGGCCTCGTAGATGGCATCGGTCACCGAATCGGCACGATGCAGTTCGCTGCGCACGCGCCGAGCGCGGTGAGCGGCGGCATAAGCGCGCGGCGTCAGCCCGGTGACCGCCTTGAAGACCCGGTGCAGGTGGAACGGGCTCATGCCGGCGGCGGTGGCCAGGGCATCGAGCGTCGGCGCGGCATCGGCCTGTTCGATGCGCCGGCACAGCGTCGCCACCAGCCCGGCGTGCTGCTCGGCCAGCGGCGGCTGATCCGGCTTGCAGCGCTTGCAGGGCCGGAAGCCGGCTGCCGCTGCCGCCGCTGCGCTGGCATGGAAGTCGACGTTCTCCGGCCGCGCCGGCCGCGCGCTGCAGGAAGGCCGGCAATAGACGCCGGTGGTCTTCACCGAATAGAAGAACAGGCCGTCGGCCGAAGGATCGCGGGCCAGCACCCGTGCCCAGCGGGGATCGTTGACGGTGGCGGCAGCGCGGTCTTGCAGCAGCTTCGACGGGTTCACGGCGACTCTCCAAGGATCATCTCGAGCGATGTCGATAGTGTCGGCGTCCGCCGCCAGCCGAACACTCCGAGACTTGCTTTTGAATTCGGCGGCTGCGCAGCATCGGCACTGAAGCGCTTGCGGCGATGGTCTCGGGCCGCCTGCCCTGCCACCCGGCGCTTCGTCACCCGAGGGGACCGCTGCCATGCGCCATCCATATTGCCTGCTCGCCGTTTCGCTGACCTTGCTGTCGATCCCTGTCGTGACCCAGGCCGGCGGCAAGTCCTGCGAGGCGCTGAAGTCCGAAATCGCCGCCAAGCTCGATGCCAAGGGCGTCAAGGCCTACTCGCTGGAGATCGTGCCGGCCGATGCCGCGAGCAACAGCCGGGAGGTCGGACGCTGCGAGGGCGGCACGAAAAAGATCGTCTACACGCGCGCCTGACCGCCCGGCAATTCACACGACGCCGAAACGACAGAGGCCCGGATGCGCGCATCCGGGCCTCGTCGCAACTCAAGATTTCGAGCCCGACCGGATCATTCCCACTCGATGGTCGCCGGCGGCTTGCCGGAGATGTCGTAGACCACGCGCGACACGCCGGCAATCTCGTTGACGATCCGCAAGCTGACCTTTTCCAGCAGCTCGTACGGCAGCCGTGCCCAGCGGGCGGTCATGAAATCGATGGTCTCGACGGCGCGGATCGCGATCACCGGCGCGTAGCGGCGACCGTCGCCGGTGACGCCGACCGACTTCACCGGCAGGAACACCGCAAACGCCTGGCTGGTCTTGTCGTACCAGCCGGCCGCGCGCAGTTCCTCGATGAAGATGTGGTCGGCAAGGCGCAGCGTGTCGGCTGCTTCCTTGGTCACTTCGCCGAGGATGCGCACGCCCAGACCCGGGCCCGGGAACGGATGGCGGTAGACCATCTCGCGTGGCAGGCCGAGTTCGACACCGATCTGCCGGACTTCGTCCTTGAACAGCTCGCGCAGCGGTTCGACCAGCTTGAGCTTCATGTGCTCGGGCAGGCCGCCGACGTTGTGATGACTCTTGATCAGATGCGCCTTGCCGGACTTGGCACCAGCGCTCTCGATGACGTCCGGGTAGATCGTGCCCTGGGCCAGGAAATCGACCCCGGTAATTTCCTGGGCTTCCTCGTCGAACACCTCGACGAACAGCCGGCCGATGATCTTGCGCTTGGCTTCCGGGTCGGTGACGCCTTTGAGTTCGCCGAGGAAGCGGGCTTCGGCATCGACGCGGATCACCTTGACGCCAAGGTTCTTCGAGAAGATCTGCATCACCTGATCGCCTTCCTGGTGGCGTAGCAGGCCGTGATCGACGAACACGCAGGTCAGCTGGTTGCCGATCGCCTTGTGCAGCATCGCCGCGACCACCGAGGAATCAACACCGCCGGACAGGCCCAGCAGCACGCGGCCGGAGCCGACCTGGGCGCGGACCTTGTCGATCGCGTCGCTGATGATGTTGTCCGGCGTCCAGGCCCGGCCACAGCCGCAGATCTCGTGCACGAAGCGCGAATAGATGCGCGTGCCCTGCGTGGTGTGGGTGACTTCTGGGTGGAACTGCAGACCGTAGTAGCGGCGTTGTTCGTCGGCAACGCCGGCGATCGGCACGTCGCGCGTCGAGGCAATCAGCTTGAAGCCGGGCGGCATCTCGACCACGCGGTCGCCGTGGCTCATCCAGACATCGAGCAAGCCGTGACCTTCCTCGCTGACCCGGTCTTCGATGCCCCGCAGCAGTTCGGAGTGGCCGCGGGCGCGGATTTCGGCGTAGCCGAATTCCTTGGAATCATGTGCCTCGACCCGACCACCGAGCTGATGCGCCATCGCCTGCAGGCCATAGCAGATGCCGAGCACCGGCACGTTCAGGCCCCAGACCGCTTCGCGAACGCGCGGTGCCTTCAGCTGGGTCACCGATTCCGGGCCGCCGGACAGGATCACGCCTTTCGGCGCGAAGGCCTTGATGTCGTCGTCGGAGATGTCCCAGGGGTGCAGTTCGCAGTAGACGCCCAGCTCGCGGACCCGGCGGGCGATCAGCTGCGTGTACTGCGAGCCGAAGTCGAGAATCAGGATGCGGTCGGCGTGGATGTCAGGTGTCGGGGCCTGCGTCGGGGACGGCTTCACGGCAGCGGCGGTCATCGGAGAATCAGCTCTGGGTACGGTAATTCGGCGCTTCCTTGGTGATGGTCACGTCGTGGACATGGCTTTCGCGCATGCCGGCCGAGGTGATCTTCACGAAGCGCGTCTGGGTGCGCAGTTCCTCGGTGTTCTGGCAGCCGGTGTAGCCCATGCTGGCGCGCAGGCCGCCGATCAGCTGGTGGACGATCGCTGCCATCGGCCCCTTGTACGGCACGCGGCCTTCGATACCTTCCGGCACCAGCTTTTCGACTTCAGCAGTCGTGTCCTGGAAGTAGCGATCTTTCGAGCCCTGCGACATCGCGCCGAGCGAGCCCATGCCGCGATAGCTCTTGTACGAGCGGCCCTGGTACAGCTCGACGTCGCCCGGCGCTTCCTCGGTCCCGGCCAGCATCGAGCCGACCATGACCGCATAAGCGCCGGCAGCCAGCGCCTTGGCGAAGTCGCCGGAGTAGCGCACGCCGCCATCGGCAATCAGCGGAATGCCCTTGTCCTTCAGCGCTTCAGCGACGGCCATTACAGCGCTGATCTGCGGCACGCCGACACCGGCGACGATGCGCGTGGTGCAGATCGAACCCGGGCCGATGCCGACCTTGACCGCATCGGCACCTGCCTCGACCAGCGCCAGCGCGGCCGCACCGGTGGCGATGTTGCCGCCGATGATCTGCACGCGGTCGCCGTACTGCTGCTTGATCTGCCGGACGCGGTCGATCACGCCCTTGGAGTGGCCATGCGCGGTATCGACGACGATGACGTCGACGCCAGCTTCGACCAGGGCCGCGACTCTTTCATCGGTATCACCGCCGGTGCCAACCGCCGCACCGACCCGCAGCCGGCCGCGATCGTCCTTGCAGGCCAGCGGATGTTCGGTGGACTTCTGGATGTCCTTGACGGTGATCATGCCTCTGAGCTGGAAGGCCTCGTTGACCACCAGCACCTTCTCGATGCGGTGCTCGTGCAGCAGCTCGATGACCTCGGTGCGCGGCGCGCCTTCCTTGACCGTCACCAGACGCGGCTGCGGCGTCATGATCTTCGACACCGGCTGATCCATGCGCGTCTCGAAGCGCAGGTCGCGGCTGGTAACGATGCCGACCAGCTGGTCGCCGTCGACGACCGGCACACCGGAGATATGGTTGGCACGGGTCAGCGCCAGCACGTCGGCGATGGTCATCGCCGGCGGCACGGTGATCGGGTCGGCGATGATGCCGCTTTCGTACTTCTTCACCGCCCGCACTTCGGCGGCTTGCCGGGCCGGCGTCATGTTCTTGTGGATGATGCCGATGCCGCCTTCCTGGGCCAGCGCAATCGCCAGGCCGGATTCGGTCACCGTGTCCATCGCCGCCGACAGCAGCGGAATGTTCAGCGTGATGCGGGCGGTCAGCGGCGTGCGCAGGTCGACCTGACGCGGCAGCACTTCGGAGTAGGCGGGTTGCAGCAGAACGTCATCGAACGTCAGGGCTTCGAGGTCGATGCGCGAGTCAGCGGAGAGGCGAGGCATTTACGGCTCCGTCAAAGCGATATTATACGCAACGCACACGCCTTCGACCGACGTCATCACCATGCCGCAATCGCCGGGCGCGTCGCCGCTTCACGAAGCCCCCGAACGGCTCGCATCGTTGTTCTGCTCGCCGGCATGAATCGTCCCGTCCCGGGCGCAGCCCGCACCGTCTACGCCGTGTCGGAACTGGCCGACATCCTGCGCGGCCTGATCGAAGACAGCCTGCCCAGCGTCTGGGTGTCCGGCGAGATCTCGAATTTCTCGCGGCCGGCATCCGGCCACTGGTACTTCACCTTGAAGGACGATCGCGCCCAGCTGCGCTGCGCGATGTTCAAGAACACCAACTACTACGTGCGACCGCAGCCGAAGGACGGCGACGCGGTGCTGGTGCGCGCCAAGGTCGGCATCTATCCGGCGCGCGGCGAGCTGCAGATGATCGTCGAGCACCTCGAAGCAGCCGGCACCGGTGCGCTGCTGCGCGCCTTCGAGCAGCTGAAAGCGAAGCTGGCGGCGGAAGGCTTGTTCGACGCAGCCCTCAAGCGGCCGCTGCCCGCCGTGCCGCGCGTGATCGGCGTGATCACCTCCGGCACCGGCGCCGCGCTGCAGGACATTCTCAACGCCCTCGCCCGCCGCTGGCCGCTGGCTGCGGTGGCGCTGTACCCAGTGCCGGTGCAGGGCAGCCAGGCGCCGCCGGCGATCGTCCGCGCGCTGCGCGAACTGCCCGAGCGCGCGCCCGCCGACGTCATCCTGCTGGCGCGGGGCGGCGGCTCGCTGGAAGACCTGTGGGCATTCAACGATGAAGCGGTGGCGCGGGCGATCCGCGCCTGTCCGGTGCCGGTGGTGTCGGGTGTCGGCCACGAGATCGACTTCACGATCGCCGACTTCGCCGCCGACGTCCGGGCCGCCACGCCGACCGCCGCCGCCGAACTGGTGACGCCGGACATCGCCGAACGCTACGGCCGCATTGACTCGTTGGACATCCAGCTGATCGGCCTGGTCCAGCGCCGCATCCAGCTGGCGCGCGAACAGCTGCTGCAGCAGGCCGGACGCCTGCAGCGTCTGCATCCCGGCCGGCGGTTGCAGGAACGGGCGCAGCGGCTCGACGAACTGGACCAGCGCCTGCGCCATGCGATGCAGATGCGGCTCCAGGCCAAGCGCGAAGCGCTGAGCCTGCACAGCCGGCGCTTCGAATCGGCGGCCCCGCTGGCGCGGGTGCTGCAATGGCAGGAGCGCCTGCGGCTGCTGGCGGATCGCCTGCAGCGCGGCAGCCACCGCCTGCTGGCCGAGCGCGCCGCGCAGCTGCGGCAAGCCGAAGCACTGCTCAACAGCCTCAATCCATCGGCGGTGCTGCAACGCGGCTATGCGCTGGCGATGGCGGCCGATGGCCGCGTGCTGCACAGCGCCGACGAACTGGCGGCCGGCGATCGCGTCACCGTGCGGCTCGCCGATGGCGGCTTCGAGGCCGAGGTCTTGCCAAAGCCGTAGTCGGGCGACAACGCCGCCATCTATCGCACCACGTCGGCCCAGTCAGAGACGATGCGGCCGCCGTTGCCGGCGTCGGTGGCGTTGTACAGGTCGATGCCGTCACGCACCTTCTGGCCGCCGTCGCGGGTCAGCGGCCGGAACAGGAAGTTCACGCTGCGCCGGGTGGAGCGCGGGAACACCAGATCGAACGGCAGGTTGAGGAAGAAGCCCTTGTCGAACGAGCCCTCGCCGAACACCTTGGCCGGCACGTCGGTGAAGGTGGCGAACACGCCGAGCGTCGCGCCGCTCCTGAACTCGCGCGCGACTTCGATCGTCGAGCCCCAGTCGCGCGCCAGGTAGCGCCCGGCGCTGAGCTTGGCCTTCAGGCCATACCACGGGAAGTCGTAATAGAGATTCAAGTGCCCGGTGGCCACCCGGTAGTCGCGAAAGTTGAAGCGCACCGCGTAGTCGCGCTGCTGCACGACATTGGCATCGAGGCCGACGGCCCAGCGCTGGAAGTGCGGCCGCCACAGCAGCTCGCCGGCCACACCGCCGTACATGTCCTCGAACAGGCCGGCCGACAGCCGCGCATAGACCCCTGAGGCCGGCGACCAGATGTAATTGGTTTCCAGCCGGGACACCGCCTGCTGGCCCTGCTGCAGGTAGTCGACGATGTCGCTGCGCACACGCGGCAGCTGGCTGTTCGATTCGAGCGTGATGTCGTCGAAGTTGTTCAGCAGGTTGAACGACAGCGCCGCGCTGAACGTCAGGTGTTCGGTCGGCCGGACATCGCCGGTCAGCCGCCAGAGCAGCTGGCCGAAGTAGAAGCCGTCCGGTCCGCCGATCTGCTGACGGAAGCCAGGGCCGGTGTCCCAGCTCCAGGTCGGCAGCTTGATCAGGCCCTGGACGTCCGCCGTGCCCGGATCGGGTTGCACCGGGTCGAGGTCGGCCGTGCGGCGGATCTCCTCGGGGCTGCCGCGGAACTGGCCGAACTTCTCGAATTCGCGCCGGTTGATGGTGATGCGCCAGGTTTCCACGCCGCCGTCGATACCGACGACGGTGATCCGGTCGACCCAGGGCGGCAGCACACCGGTCGCCGACCGCACGGCTCGGCCCGCCACCCGGGTGGCGCTGCGGAAGCGCTGCTGTTCCAGCCAGATGGTCGCTGCGCGGCCGGCCGGCTGCAGATCGAACGCCGACAGCGCGAACGACTGCTGCGACAGCGCGGTGGCCAGCCGTCCGGTCAGGGCCTGCAGTTCGGCCGGCGCGACCGCTTCCGGCGCCGGGCTGCCGAGGCTTTCGGGCGCGCGCGTCAGGATGGCCGGCGGCAGCGGGTCGAGCACCTTGACCGGCCCGCGTCCGGTTTCCAGGTTGGTGCGCAGTGACAGCCGGAAGCTCAGCCGCTCGCCACGTTCGTAGCCGAGGCCCAGGTGAATGCCGTCGCTGACGGCATAGTCGGCACCGATGTTGACGGGAATGCGCTGACGGACCGACGAGCCGGTGCCGCGCTCGTTGCTGTAGTCGTTGCCGTCGTACTCCAGCTGCAGCCGCAGGCCGTCGATCGGCGTGCGCCACTGCACGCCGCCGAACGGACCGATGGTGCCGCCGGTGAACAGCCGGCCGACGCCGCTGCCGCCCGGCGTGGAAGTCGACGTGCCGGTGCCGGTGCGGTCGCGGTCGAAACGCCCGGCGATCTGGGTCAGCGGATTGCGCAGGTCGCCGCCCTCGCCGAGACGCCCCCAGCCGAGGCCGAAGCTGAAATCCCAGTCGTACCAGCGCCGGCTGGCGACCAGGTATTCGCCGCCGAACACGCCGGTGCCGCCGAAATCCTGGATGCCGATCGCCAGCTGCGGCCACAGCGCGCTTTCCTCGACCAGCCGCAGCTTGAAGCCGAAGCTGCGGTCCTTGTACGACTGGAAGCCGCTGAACGATTCCGGCCCGTAAGGACGATCGATGACATCGGTATAGCGGAACACCGCTTCCAGCCACGGCAGCGGCGTGGCGAAGATCTGGATCTGGTTGTACGGCTTGATGCTGGACAGGCCGCCGCCGAAGGTGCCTTCGTCGGCGAAGCGCGCGCTCGGCGTCTGCAGCAGGCCGACGCCGCCGAAGTCGTTCAGGTTCAGGCCGTCATCGGCGCGGGCGGTCGACACGGCGGCCAGCCCGAGCGCCGCCAGGCGGGCGAGCAGCGGAAACCGGCAGCCCATCGGCGGCGTCTGGCGCAATGGCGGCCTGCGGCGTCGCCGATCAGTTGCGACTGATCGTCGACAGCGCCGCCGCCGTGACCGCGAGGTTCGACAGCAGGCCGAAGATGCGCTCCGAGAACGCCACCAGGTTGAACGGCGCGGCATCGCGCGGCACCACCACGACGCTGCCAGGCGGAATGTCCTGCGGCTTGTAGTTCCAGAAGCTGGCCTTCAGCTTTTGCGCGGTGCCGTTCGGCAGGATCACGAACACGCGGTCGTCGTCGGCGGCCTGCGCGTAGCCACCGGCACGCTCGACGTAATCCTTCATCGTCGAGCCCGGCACGAAGGCCTGGCTGCCCGGATTCAGCACCTGGCCGATGACGGTGACCGAGATCGGCCGCTTCGGCATCACCAGCAGGTCACCCGGTTCGACAACCGGGTCCAGCTCCGGCCGGGCCTCGAGAATCGCCGGATCGGCCTCGATGACCACCCGGCCGACCGCCTCGGCGCTCTGCAGGCGATTGATCACGGTGCCGAGGAACTGCGCAGAGTTCGACGCATCCTTGCCGAGCGCGCCGCTGGTGACCGCCGTGACCATGGCTTCCTGCAGGTCGGTCGCCGCCCGCTGGTAGGACTCACGCTCGGCGGTGCGCGCCTGCACGCGGGTGAACACCGCGCCGTACGGATAGGCGTCGGCGGTGACGCCGCCAGCGCGCTTGACCAGCTGGCTCAGGCGCTCACCGCGCAGGATGCCGTAGGAACCCGGGAAACGGACCTCGCCCATGATCCGCGCGGTGCCGACTTCCTGGCCGACATAGCGCGGCTTGAAGTTGAACAGGTCGCCCGGATTGACCGCGAAATCGGCCATGCCGGCCTCGCCGAGATTCAGCGTCCGGTAGCTCGGCTTGCCGGTCTGCAGCGCTTCGCCGTAGGACACGAACTCGATGTTGCTGCGATCCGACTCGTTGCTGAGCCCGCCGGCGGAGTCGATCAGGGTCTGCAGATGGGTGCCGTGGGCAATCGGGTACAGGCCCGGGCGGCGCACTTCGCCGTAGACCGCCGTCGACTCTTCCAGCAGGTATTGCAGCGCCCGCGGCGCCGCCTTGAACAGCGGCGGGCAGCGTTCGACGTCGGCATCGGTGCGCGCGCTGACCGTCGACTTGCTGCTTTCGGCGCTGTAGGCCTTCAGGAAGCGCGAGGCACGCTCGCTGTTGGCCAGTTCGGCCAGCTGCTGCAAGGCCGGACAGCTGGACGCCGCCTGCAGGTCGCCGCCGACCACGCTGCGGACTTCCTTCGAGTCGAGGTAGGACACGTCGTCGCGGGTCAGGATCACCACCCGGTCATCGCGGTTCAGCGGCAACGGCGGCGTCGCCGGGTCCAGTACGGCGCTGACATTGAAGCTGATCCAGCCGCGCACGCCGGTCGCCGGATCGGTGCGCTCGATCAGGCCGAGCGGCAGATAGGCCTCGGCCCGGGCATCGGAGGGCTTGACCTGGGCAGTGCCGAGCAGGCTGCGCAGGTCGTAGCCGGCACGCCACTGGTAGGGACCGGGATAGCGGACATGGCCGATGACCCGCACCTTGTCGTCGATGCCGCCGGCCACCGGGCCGACCCGCAGGAAATCGCCGTCCTGCACGACCGAGAGCAGATCGGCGTCGCGGGCGAGATCGAGCTGCACGATGGTCCGCTTGTTGCCGACGTAGCGTTCGATCTGCGCGGTGCCGGTGTTCACCGAGGCCAGCAGGCCACCGGCCAGCGCGATCACCTCGTCGACGCTTTCCTCGTTGTCCAGCTCGTAGATCGCCGGCCGCTTGACGGCGCCGGCCGCCGACACCTGCGGACCGACCGGCGGCACGAACACCACGTCGCCGGGCAGCAGCCGGGCATCGCCGCTGGAATCGCCATGCAGCAGCAGGGCATACAGATCGAGCCGCTGCACCAGCCGGCCATTGCGCTTGAGCTGGATACGGCGCAGCGAACCGACTTCGGTGACGCCGCCGCCGACGAACAGCAGGTTGGTGATGGTGGCCAGCGAGCTGACCGTGTACGAGCCCGGCTGGCGAACGTCGCCGGTCAGGAACACGCGCACCGAGCGCAGTTCGCCGAGCGAGATGCTGGCCTGCACGCCGATCAGCTCGCGATTGACCCGGTCGGTCAGCAGTTTCCGGACATCGTCAAAGCGCTGGCCGGCGACCGCGACGGGGCCGAGCTTCGGGAAGTTGATCTGGCCATCGCGCCCGACCAGCAGGCTGTAATTGCCGTTGTCGTTGCCGAACAGTTGCACGCGCACCGAATCGCCGGGCCCGACGACGTAGTCGGCCGGCACCGGGATGTCGGTCGCCGGTGCAAAGGTGGTCGCGCCTGCGGTGAACAGCGCGTAGCCGAACGGCTCCAGCGGCGCGTCGGCGATGTCGCCGAACTCCAGCGGCAGCGCCTCCGGCCCGGGCTTGGTCTGCGCACCCGGCGCAGCCGTCAGGCTGCCGTCCTCGGGCAGAGAGGACAGGCCCGGCTTCCGATTGCGTCCCGAGGTCCCCTGCAACGTCGATGCCCCGGCACCGATGCCGGCCCCTGCGCCGGTGCCGGTGCCGGTTCCTGTACCGCCCGCGCCTGCCGCCGGGTACTGCGAGCGGGCCGCATCGCCCGGCCGCGTCTGGGTGCCCCCCTGCGTGCTGCCGGTCGTCGGCGTCGACAACTGCTGATCGCGGAAGCGGCCGTCGGGCGAGGCCACCGGCCCGCCGCTGCTGCTGCCGCCGATCGATTCCAGCGCCTTCTGCCGCTGTTCGGGGGTCAGCTGATCGATCATCGACGGATCGAACGGCAACTGGGCCAGCGCCGGTCGGCCGACCGCCAAGCCCAGCAACAAGCCGACACCGACGGCCGAAACGATCCGGAAAATCCGCTTGCTCACGTTGATTCGCAGTCCATTGAGATAAAAGACGCCGGCGCACCGGGCGGCGGCGCCAAGGATACCGACTTGCCCGGCGGCTGCGGCGGGTTCGTCCGGATGGCTGGCGCTAGACGTTGCCGGGCTGGCCTTATATCCTCCGCCTGCATTTGATGCAGCCCGCCCCGCCGGTTCCGGCAGCGCCGTTGCATTCCGATCCTTCCAGGAGACATCAACGTGAAGCATGCCGTCATTGCCCTGACCCTCGCCGCGCTTGCCGCGACGTCGACCGCCGCCCGCGCTGCAGACGCTGAACCGGCTGATGCCGCTGGCAGCATCGAGAAGGCTTCCGGCTTCGCCGTCGGTGACATCTCGACCGTCATCGCCGTCGGCCTCGGCGCCGGTACCGCCATCGCCGTGCTGGTCATCGGCGCGGAAGGTGGCGGCAACGGGACGTCGACCTCGACGGCGACCTCTACCGCTCCGTAAGCGCCGTCACGCCGCACCAAGGCCGCTCCTCTGGAGCGGCCTTTTTCGTTGGGCGCGCCGCACCGGTCAGGCGCGAGCCGAGGGCCGCAGCACCTCCATGGTGATGGCGGGCACCTCGGGGCAGAACTGCTGGCGCGAACGCCAGATCTGCCCGCTGGCCGGATCGATCCAGTACAGGTTGTCGGTCGACCAGCGCCACTTGGCGACCACCACCCGTTCCCGGACGCGCAGCAGCATGCGTGTCTCGCCGAGCATGGTCAGCGACTCCTCGCCCTGCGCACTGAACTGGCTGTTCACCGGCACGCCGAAGTCATCGCGCGGACGCAGATCGACGATCCGCGTGACGCCGCTGTCGGGCACCTTCTCGCCCTGGCGGACGCGCTCCAGTGGATCGAACTCGGTGAACCGGGTGGTCAGCAGATCGCGCGGCAGGCCGATGGTCTTGACCAGCCGGCCGCGCTCGGTGATCAGCACGACACGATCGGCCGACGCCCAGCTGAGCCGCCGGCCGTCGGCGCTGGCCAGGATCGTCACCACCGGCGGCGCACTGCCGATCTGCACGCCCATGCTGGCGTACGGAATGGCCTTGATCTGGGCGTCGCTGATCGGATACGCGTTACCGCGCGCCGTGGACCGGAAGCTCGGCATCGCGGCGCCCAGCAGGCTCAAGGAGTCGCTGGCGCAGCCGCTCAGTCCAAGGGCGCCGGCCGCCATCAGCAGACGACGACGGGTCAACGCGGCGGGCGGCAGATGGTCGATGACGTTCACCGGTAAAATGGTCACTGCAATGAGGAAAGCGACTATCGTGCCATTGTCGCGACACTCTGATGACGTGCGGCACTGTCCGCTGCCCTACTCTCCGGACCTGCCCCGCCACCGTGACTGAAGAAGCCTCCCGTTCCATCTCCGAAGCGCTGCCGTCCGCCCCCCTGCCCGGGCCGCTGTTCGTCACCTGCGCGCGCGGTCTGGAGCCGCTGCTGGTCGACGAACTGCGATCGCTGGGGCTGAGCGACGTCGCCGAACGCGGCGGCGGCGTCACCGCCCAGGGCCGCTGGGTCGATGCCTATCGCGCCTGCCTGTGGTCGCGGCTGGCAAGCCGCGTGCTGCTGCCGCTGGATCACCTCGAGATCGCCGACGCCGAGGCGCTCTATCAGGGCGCTCTGCGGATCGACTGGCCGGCCTGGTTCGATGTCGATTCCACGTTCGCGATCGACGTCGCCGGCCGCTCGAATACCGTCACCCATACCCATTTCGCGGCGTTGAAGGTCAAGGACGCGCTCGCCGATCGCTTCCGCGAAGTGCACGGCCGCCGCCCCAATGTCGACGCCGAAGATCCGGACGTCTCGATTCACGTGCACCTGCATGGCGCACAGGCGACGATCAGCCTCGACCTGTCCGGCGAAAGCCTGCACCGGCGCGGCTACCGCCTGGCCACCGGCGGCGCGCCGCTGAAGGAAAACCTGGCCGCCGCGATCCTGATCCGCAGCGGCTGGCCGGCGGTGTTCGCGCGTGGCGGCAGCCTGTTTGATCCGATGTGCGGTTCCGGCACCCTGCTGCTCGAAGCGGCGCTGATGGCCGGCGATGTCGCGCCGGGCCTGCTGCGGACCCGGCACGGCTTTCTGGCGCTGACGACCTGCGAAGTCGACCATTGGCGAGCGCTGATGGACGAGGCCAAGGCCCGCCGCGAAGCCGGCGCAGAACGCATTCCGATGCTCTACGGCGCCGATCTCGATCCGGCGGCGATCAAGGCCGCGCGCGGCAATGTCGAGCGCGCCGGACTGGTCTGGAAGATCCGCCTGAGCGAGGCCGATGTCTCGACCATGCGGCCGCCGACCACCATACCGGGCCTGGTCTGCACCAACCCGCCGTACGGCGAACGCATGGGCAGCGAGGCCGAGATGGTCAAGCTGTACAGCCTGCTCGGCGCACTGCTGAAGCAGCACTTCCCCGGCTGGCGCGCCGGCGTGTTCACCGGCCGTCCCGACCTCGGCCCGCGCCTCGGCCTGCGCGCCGAACGCCTGTACGCGTTCTACAACGGCGACCTGCCCTGCAAGCTGCTGACCTTCGACATCGCCGCCCGCGATCCGGAAGCCGCAGCGCCGGTGGCAATCGTCGACGGCGATTTCGCCAACCGCCTGCGCAAGAACCTGAAGCATCTGGGCAAGTGGGCCAAGCGTACGGGCGTCGCCAATTACCGCCTGTACGACGCCGATCTGCCGGACTACGCGCTGGCCGTCGATCTCTACGAAGCCAACGGCCTGCACGTCCACGTGCAGGAATACGCGCCGCCGAAGACCATCGACCCGGTGCACGCCGAGCGCCGCCTGCGCGAAGGCCTGAACGCGATCCAGCAGGTGCTGGAAGTGCCGATCTCGAACATCCACCTGAAGGTGCGCCGCCAGCAGAAAGGCGACTCGCAGTACGGGCGTCAGGGCCAGAGTGGGGCGCTGCACGTGGTCGACGAGCACGGCTGCAAGCTGCAGGTGAACTTCACCGATTATCTCGACACCGGCCTGTTCCTCGATCACCGGCCGATGCGTCTCAGGATTCGCAAGGAAGCGGCCGGCAAACGCTTCCTGAACCTGTTCTGCTACACCGGCTCGGCGACCGCGCAGGCGGCGGTTGGCGGCGCGGTCGAGAGCGTATCGGTGGATCTGTCGAACACCTATCTCGACTGGGCGCAGGAAAACCTGCGCCTGAACGGCATCCGCATGGTCGATGTCGAGCGACGATCCGCCAAGGAAAATCCGCACCGCTTCTACCGCGCCGATTGCCTCGCCTGGCTCAAGGAGCAGGCCGACAAGACCCGGCCGCCGCAGTTTGACCTGATCTTCTGCGACCCGCCGACCTTCTCGAACTCCAAGAAGATGGACGGCACGCTCGACATACAGCGCGACCACGTCGAGATCATCACCCTGGCCTCCCGCCTGCTGGCGCCGAACGGCGTGCTGTACT
Source organism: Nevskia sp. (assembly GCF_051860985.1). Lineage (NCBI taxonomy): Bacteria > Pseudomonadati > Pseudomonadota > Gammaproteobacteria > Nevskiales > Nevskiaceae > Nevskia > Nevskia sp. Next base: position 44,345 of record NZ_JBIMKV010000001.1, read on the forward strand.
TCTCCTGCAACCGCAAGCGCTTCAAGCTCGACGACCTGAAGCCGCACGGGCTGGATGTCGAGGACATCACGCCGAAGACGCTGGACGAGGACTTCAAGCGGCCGCCGGCCGCGCACCGCGCCTGGGCGATCCGCCGCGTCGGCAGCGCCTGGCTGGCGAACCGCAAATAGGATGGCAGCGCCGGTCGCGCTGCCGGGAATCGAGCGGCGTGCTTCAGGTCTTCGGCAGGGTCACGCCGGTCTGGCCCTGATACTTCCCGCCCCGATCGCCATACGAGGTCTCGCAGATCTCGTCGCTCTCGAAGAACAGCATCTGCGCCACGCCTTCGTTGGCGTAGATCTTCGCCGGCAGCGGCGTGGTGTTCGAGAACTCCAGGGTCACGTGGCCTTCCCATTCGGGTTCCAGCGGCGTGACGTTGACGATGATCCCGCAGCGCGCGTACGTGCTCTTGCCGAGGCAGACCACCAGGGTCGAGCGCGGAATCCGGAAATATTCGACGGTGCGGGCCAGCGCGAAGGAATTCGGCGGGATGATGCAGACGTCCGACTTCACGTCGACGAAGGAGCCGGCATCGAAGTTCTTCGGGTCGACGATCGTCGAATTGATGTTGGTGAAGATCTTGAACTCGTTGGCGCAGCGCACGTCGTAGCCGTAGCTGGAGGTGCCGTAGCTGACGATCCGCTGGCCGCCGGCCATGCGCACCTGGCCCGGCTCGAAGGGCTCGATCATGCCGGCGCTTTCGGCCATGCGGCGGATCCACTTGTCGGACTTGATGCTCATCGGCGGGCGGTGATTCGGTTGGCGGCGGGGTGCGAGCGCGGATTATCGCCGCAACGCCTGCGACTTACTTACTGCAGCACTTCGAGCGCTTCGACCCAGATCAGTTCGCAGGCGCCGGCACCGCTGTCGTCGCGCCGCAGCGAGCTGCGCATGGTCAGGCCGTTCGGGGCGCGGGCTTCGACCAGCCGTCCGCGCAGGCCGATGACCTGCCCGACGCGGACCGCGGCCAGGGTGTCGGCCACCGCGTCATCGGCCGGAATCAGGTGCATGTTGGCCGCGCTCGCAATGATTTCGCGTTCCGGGATCGGGAACTGCCGGACCCGCCAGTAGAAGAAGCGGCCGCGCTGGCTGATCTCGATCTGATCGAGCACCGCCGAATCCGACATCCGCCCCCAGCCCAGCGCCAGATCGGTGGGCACCAGGCTGGCGATGGCATCGAAGCGGTAGTTCTCGCGGCTCAGCACCCGGGCTTGCAGCGTGAACGCGGCCAGCGGCTTCAAGGTCCAGCCGCGGGCCTCGAAGCTGGCATCGGCATCGCCGTCGAGCGCGGTCTGCAGCGGCGGATCGGGCGCGACAGATCCGGGTGAGGTCGGCACGCTGCGCTGCTGCCAGGCCTGCCAGGCGCCCCACAGGCCCAGCACCAGCAGCAGCCAGACGGTCGGGATGCGCCGGTTCAGCATCCCGCAGGCCTTCAGTCGTCGCTGATCGCGATGTTCGGGAAGGCCAGCGCACCGGCCGCGCCGTAGGCCAGCCGCGCGGCGGCCAGCCGGGCGATCTCGCGATAGCGCAGGCTCAGTTCGGAGCGCGGGTCGGCGGCGACGGTCGGATTGCCGCCATCGGCCTGCTGGCGGATGCGGATGTCGAGCGGCATCCGGCCGAGCAGTTCTGTGCCGGCCTCGGCCGCGAGCCGTTCGCCGCCGCCGGCGCCGAAGATCGCTTCCTCGTGGCCGCAGTTCGTGCAGACATGGGTCGCCATGTTCTCGATCACGCCGAGCACCGGAATGCCGACCTTGCGGAACATCTCCAGCCCCTTGCGGGCATCGAGCAGGGCAATGTCCTGCGGCGTGGTCACGATCACGCTGCCGGCCACCGGCACCCGCTGGCTCAAGGAGAGCTGGATGTCGCCCGTGCCGGGCGGCATGTCGACGACCAGATAGTCGAGATCGTCCCAGACCGTTTCGGTCAGCAGCTGCATCAGCGCCTGGGTCGCCATCGGCCCACGCCAGACGGCCGGCTGGGCGTCGTCCTTGAGCAGAAAGCCGATCGACATCGCCTGCAGGCCGTGGGCGACGATCGGATTGATGCGCTTGCCATCCGGCGAGGTCGGCCGCTCCTTGGAGCCGAGCATCAGCGGCTGCGACGGCCCGTAGACATCGGCGTCGACGATGCCGACCCGCGCGCCTTCGGCCTGCAGCGCCAGCGCCAGATTGACCGCCACGGTGGACTTGCCAACACCGCCCTTGCCGGAGGCCACGGCGATCACGTTGGCGACACCGGGCAGCGGATTCAGGCCTTTCTGCACGGCCTGCGGCAGCACCCGGCAGCCGATCCGCACGCTGGCCTCGACGCGGCAGTCGCGGCGCACCGCCGCCTTCACGGCCTCGACCAGCTCCTGCGCGATGCCGGCGGCCGGGAAGCCCAGCTCGACGACGATCTGCGGCGGCGCACCGGTCGCCAGGTCGGCAATGCAGCCGGCTTCGGCCAGGCCGCGGCCGATCAGCGGATGGATGACGGTATCGACGGCGGCAATCAGCGATTCGCGGGTGACGGACACGGTTCTGGGCGATGGAAGGAAGGCCTGCGGTATTGTCGCACCCCGTCCCCGTCTGTCACCCCACCATGGCCGCAAGCTTCGTCTGGCACGACTACGAAACCTTCGGCACCGACCCGGCGCGCGACCGCCCGAGCCAGTTCGCCGCCCGGCGCACCGACGAGCATCTGGAGCCGATCGGCGAGCCGCTAGTGATCTACTGCCAGCCGGTCATCGACGTGCTGCCAGCGCCCGAGGCCTGCCTGATCACCGGCATCACGCCGCAGCAGGCGCGCGACGAAGGCCTGCCGGAATACGAGTTCGCCCGCCAGATCGACGAGATGTTCTCGGTGCCGGAAACCTGCGTCGCCGGCTACAACTCGATCCGCTTCGATGACGAGTTCACCCGGCACCTGCTGTACCGCAACTTCCACGAGGTCTACCTGCGCGAGTGGCGCGGCGGCAATTCACGCTGGGACCTGATCGACGTCGTACGCCTGTGGCACGCGCTGCGGCCGCAGGGGCTGGAGTGGCCGACCGGCGACAACGGCGCGACCACCTTCAAGCTGGAACGCCTGAGCGCCGCCAACGGCCTGACCCATGAAAAGGCCCACGACGCGCTCAGCGATGTCGACGCCACCATCGCCGTCGCCCGCCGGCTCAAGACTGCCCAGCCGAGGCTGTTCGATCATGCGCTGCGCCTGCGCGACAAGAAATTCGCCGCCACCCTGCTCAACGTGACGACGATGGCCCCGGTCGTCCATGTGTCGTCGAAGATTCCCGCCGCCCGAGGCTGCATGGCGGTGATCGCGCCGATCGCGATGCATCCGGCCAATGGCAACTGCGTGCTGTGCTTCGACCTGTCGGCGGATATCGACGAACTGCTGGAACTGGACGCCGACGACATCCGCGACCGCGTGTTCGCCTCCGGCGACGACCTGCCGGAAGGCGTCGAGCGTCTGCCGCTGAAAGGCGTGCATCTGAACAAGTCGCCGATGCTGTCGCCGATCGCCACGCTGCGCGGCCCGGACGCCGAACGCTGGGGCATCGATCTCGCCGCCTGCCACGCCAACCACGTCCGGCTGCTGGCGGCGGGTGACGCGCTGCGCGAGAAAGTCCGCGAAGTCTTCACCCAGGAACCGCGCGACTGGGCAGATCCGGAGTTGTCGCTGTACGGTGGCTTCCTGCCGGACGGCGACAAGGCGCGGCTGGCCAAGGTCCGCAATGCCGGCCCGGATTCGATCGCCCGCCTGCACGGCAGCTTCAGCGACCCGCGCTACGACGAACTGCTGTTCCGCTACCGCGCCCGCCACTACCCGGACACGCTGGACGAGGACGAACGCGCCCGCTGGCAGGATTTCGTCGCCGGCAAGCTGCGCTACGACAGCGGCCTCGCCAGCCTGACCCTGAACGACTACCGCGAACGGGTGGCCATGCTCGCCGAACGCGAACGCGATCCGGCCCGCCTGCGGGTGCTGGCGCAGCTGGCAGTCTGGCCGGAGGAATCGGGGCTGGAGCGGCTGCTGCGGGGCTGATCGGCAGGTCCGGGCGAGCCGCGGCCGGCCCGAACCCCCATGCCATAATTCCGGCCCGCTTCGACGCCTTCCGCACCGCCATGTCCCGCCGCATCCTGGTCACCAACGCCCTGCCCTACGCCAATGGCCCGCTGCATCTCGGCCACATGGTCGGCTACATCCAGGCGGACATCTGGGTGCGCTTCCAGCGCATGTGCGGCCATGACGTGACCTACGTCTGCGCCGACGATGCCCACGGCACGCCGATCATGCTGGCAGCGGAGAAGGCCGGCGTATCGCCAGAGGCCTTCATCGCCGGCATGCAGGCCTCGCACGCGGCCGATTTCGCGGCCTTCGGCGTGGCTTTCGACCACTACCACTCGACCCATTCGGACGAGAACCGGCGGTTGTCGGAGTCGATCTACTCGAAGCTGAAGGCCGCCGGCTACATCGCCAGCCGCTCGATCGAGCAGGCCTTCGATCCGGTCAAGCAGATGTTCCTGCCGGATCGCTACATCAAGGGCGAGTGCCCGAAGTGCGGCACGGCCGACCAGTACGGCGACAACTGCGAGCACTGCGGCGCCACCTACGGGCCCACCGACCTGAAGAACCCGAAGTCGGTGGTGTCCGGAGCGACGCCGGTGCTGAAGGATTCCGAGCACTACTTCTTCGAGCTGTCGAAGCTGCAGGCGGAGGTCGAGCAGTGGCTGGCGGCGGCGGATGTCCATTCCAGCGTCAAGTCCAAGCTCAAGGAATGGCTGGACGGCGGCCTGCGCGACTGGGACATCTCCCGCGACGCGCCCTACTTCGGCTTCGAGATTCCAGGCGCGCCGGGCAAGTACTTCTACGTCTGGCTCGACGCGCCGATCGGCTACTTCGCAAGCCTGAGCGCGCTGCTCGGCAACGATGAAGCCAGGCTCGACAGCTTCATCGGCGCCGACTCCACGGCCGAGATGTGGCACTTCATCGGCAAGGACATCATCAATTTCCACGGCCTGTTCTGGCCGGCGATGTTGAAAGGCGCCGGCCATCGCCAGCCGACCGGGCTGTCGGTCAACGGCTACCTGACCGTCAACGGCGCCAAGATGTCGAAGAGCCGCGGCACCTTCATCAAGGCCCGCACCTATCTCGACGCCGGTCTGAACCCGGAATACCTGCGCTACTACTTCGCCGCCAAGCTGTCCGACGGCGTCGACGACCTCGACCTGAACCTCGACGATTTCGTGGCACGGGTGAACAGCGACATCGTCGGCAAGTATGTGAACATCGCCAGCCGCTGCGCGCCGTTCCTGGACAAGTATTTCGCCGGTCAGCTGTCGGCGACGCTGTCGCCGGCGATGGCCGACACGCTCGGCGGCTACTTCGGCGCCAAGCCGGCCGCAGTGTTCGCCGCCTACGCCCGTCGCGACTACGCCGAAGCGCTGCGCCAGACGATGGCGCTGGCCGATGCCGCCAACCAGTGGATCCAGGACATCGAGCCGTGGTCGCTGGCCAAGCTGATCGAACAGGGCAGCCTCGGCCCGTTCCGCACCAAGACCGGCCGCGAGGTCGCGTTCGCATCGGCAGAAGAGGTGCGCGCCGCGCTGCGCGAGGCAACCACCGCCTTCGTCGAGATCTTCCGGCTGCTGACCGTGCTGCTGACGCCGGTATTGCCGAACCTCGCTGCCAGCGCAGCCCGCTTCCTCGGCGACGCCGCCGGCCGCGACACGGCAGTGCCACAGCTCGGCTACACGCTGCGCGCCTTCGAACCGCTGGCCACCCGCATCGACCCAGCCCAGATCAAGGCCATGATCGCCGCTTCGACTGAAAGCCTGGCGCCAACCGAAGCCCCGAAAGCCAAGCCCGCAAAGGCCGCGCCGGCACCGGCTGCTGCGGCGCCGACAGCGGCCGGCGATGGGCAGGCCAGCATCGAAGACTTCGGCAAGATCGACCTGCGCATCGCCCGCATCGAACAGGCCGAAGGCGTCGAAGGTGCCGACAAGCTGCTGCGCCTGCAGCTCGATCTCGGGCCGCTCGGCAAGCGGCAGGTGTTTGCCGGCATCAAGAGCGCGTATCCGCCGGACAAGCTGGTGGGCCGGCTGACCGTGATGGTCGCCAATCTGGCGCCACGCAAGATGCGCTTCGGCCTGTCCGAGGGCATGGTGCTGGCGGCCAGCAACGACGAGGGCGGGCCGTTTCTGCTGGCACCGGACGACGGCGCGCAGCCCGGCATGAAGGTGAAGTGAGGTGCTGGCGGCCGGCGACGCGACCTTCGCGGCGCGGCTGTACTGCGCGGTCGCCGGCGCGACCCTGATCGCCCTCGGCCTTGCCGCCTGGGATGCCGACCACGGCAATCCGATGATCGGAGCCTTGCTCGCCGGCAGCGGCCTGTTCCTGGTCGCCGGCACGTTCGGCCGGCCGTCGCGGCTGGTGTCGATGCTGTCGATCTGCGCCCTGCTGACCGGTGGCGCGTTCATCTCCGGCCTTGGCTTTCTGGTGCTGGCGCTGGCCGTGCCGACCTGGCAGCAGCTTGGCGTGCTGGGCGTGAAGCTCGGCGCAGCGCTGCTGGCCACGCAGCTGGCGCGCCGGATGTACCGGCAGCTGCCGTGATCGCGCCGCCGCCTGCCGATGCGCGCGTCGCGCAGCTCGACGCGCTGCTGCCGCAGACCCAGTGCCGCCGCTGCGGCTTTGACGGCTGCCTGCCCTACGCCGAGGCGCTGGCGGCCGGCCGCAGCGCACCGAACCGCTGCCCGCCGGGCGGGCTGACCACGCTCGCCGCGCTCGCCGAGGCGCTGGGCCAGCCGGTGCCGGCGCCCGATCCGGCGGTCTGGCCGGATGATCCGGCGCTGCCGCTGGACGCCGATCAGGCGCTGCTGCCGACGGTGGCGGTGATCGATGAAAACGTCTGCATCGGCTGCTTCAAGTGCGTGCTCGCCTGCCCGGTCGACGCCATCATCGGCGCGCCGAAATACCTGCATACGGTGCTGACCGACGACTGTTCCGGCTGCGAGCTGTGCCTGCCGCCCTGCCCGGTCGACTGCATCACGATGGTGCCGCGCAGCGCCGCGCAGACGCCGGCCAGCGCGATGGCCAGCCGCTGGCGCAGCCTGCATCAGGCCCGCAAGACACGCCTGGCCCGCGAGCGCGAAAGCCGTGACGAGGCGCGCCGCCAGCGGCGTGGCGAACTGCTCGCTGTCCAGGCACAGGGCTACGACATCGCCGCCGCGATTGCCCGCGCCCGATCCCGCAAATCCACCTCGCCGCCATGAACCTCGCCCAGCGCACGGAACTCTATCGCCGCCTCGCCGCCGTCAATCCGAACCCGCGCAGCGATCTGCAGTACTCGAATGATTTCGAGCTGCTGGTCGCCGTCGTGCTGTCGGCGCAGGCCACCGATGTCAGCGTCAACAAGGCCACCGCCAGGCTCTGGCCAGTGGCCAACACGCCGCAGGCGATCCTGGCGCTCGGCGAAGCGCGGCTGCGCGACTACATCAAGACCATCGGCCTGTACCAGACCAAGGCCAAGAACGTCATCAAGCTCTGCGAGCAGCTGATCGCGCTGCACGACGGCCGCGTGCCGAACGATCGCAAGGCGCTGGAAGCGCTGCCCGGCGTCGGCTCGAAGACCGCCAGCGTGGTGCTGAACGTTGCCTTCGGCGTGCCGACCATTGCGGTGGACACCCACATCTTCCGGGTCGCCAACCGCACCGGGCTGGCGCCGGAGAAGACCGCCGACAAGGTCGCCGCCAAGCTCGAGAAGGTGACGCCGAAGGAATACCTGCTGAACGCCCATCACTGGCTGATCCTGCACGGCCGCTACCTGTGCAAGGCGCGGTCGCCGGAGTGCTGGCGCTGCTCGATCGTCGAGTTCTGCAAATACAAGCCGAAGACGCCGGCAGCCGGCGAGGCGCCGTCGAAACCGCTGAAGGGCAAGCCAGTAGCGCGCAAGGCGGCTGCCCGGAAAGCCGGCAAGACGGCCGGCAAGGCGATCAGCCGGCCGGCGCTGAAGACGGCGCGCAAGACCGCCGCCCGCTGAATCCGCCCCTGCCCTGGACGCCTCCGCGATGGACGATGGCCTGACTTCCGCGCTGCCCGCCAGCCGCCCGCTGTGGCAGCGGCTGATGGCCGAGGCGATCACCCGCCCGGCGGACCTGCTGACAGCGCTCGGCCTTGACCCGGCGCTGCCGGCGCTCGATGCCGAACGGCTGCGCGATTTCCCGATCCGCGTGCCGCGCGGTTTCGTCGCCCGGATGCGCCCGGGCGATCCCGCCGATCCGCTGTTCCTGCAGGTCTGGCCGTCGACCCGGGAGGCCGAGGTCGTGCCCGGCTACAGCACAGATGCCGTGGGCGATCTCGACAAGCTCAAGGGCGGCGGCCTGATCCACAAGTACGCCGGCCGGGCGCTGGCGATCACCACCGGCGCCTGCGCGATCAACTGCCGCTACTGCTTCCGCCGGCATTTCCCGTACGGCGATGCGCTGGCGTCGCGCGGCCACTGGCGCGCCACGCTGGATGCGCTGGACGCCGATCCCAGCATCGAGGAAGTGATCCTGTCCGGCGGCGATCCGCTGGCGGTCACCGACGACAAGCTCGCCGAGCTGGTCGCTGCGCTCGACGCACGGCCGTGGATCCGGCGCCTGCGGCTGCACACGCGGATTCCGGTGGTGCTGCCGGAGCGGGTCGACGCGCGCCTGCTCGGCTGGCTGGCCGCCACCCGGCTGCAGAAGGTGGTGGTGCTGCACATCAACCACGAGCGCGAGATCGACGACGCCGTGATCCGGGCCTGCGCGCAGCTGCGCGACGCGGGCGCGACGCTGCTCAACCAGGCGGTGTTGCTGCGCGGCATCAATGATTCGGCGGACGCGCAGGCCCGCTTGTCCGAACGCTGCTTCGCGGCCGGCGTGCTTCCCTACTATCTGTTCGTTCTCGACCGGGTGGCAGGCGCCGCACATTTCGACGTGAGTGATTCCCAGGCAACCGCATTGATGCAGGCGCTGGCCGCGCGGCTGCCGGGTTACCTGGTGCCGCGCCTGGTCCGCGAGATCGCCGGTCGCGCGTCGAAGACGCCGCTGCCGTGGTGACAGCGCCGGCCGGCGGCACGCTGCTGCTGATCAGCCCGACCGAAGATCCGGCCCGCAGCATCGAAACCGCGCTGCGCAATGCCGGCCACCCGCTGCGGCTGCGCTGGGTAGCGCAGGCCGATGCCTTCGAGGATCAGCTGCGCAACAACCCGCCGGATCTGGTCATCATCGATCGCGGCGACGGCCCGTCTGCCGCCCGCGAGCAGCTGTTCGAAACCTGCCGGCGACTGCTGCCGGAGCGGCCCCTGCTGCTGCTCGATCCGCCGCTGTCGCTCGACACGCTGCTGGCGGCCCGCGCGGCCGGCGCCGACGACTGCGTCGGCTGCGACAGCCCCGCGCAGCTGCGCCATCTGGAACAGGTGGTGCTGCGCGAGCTGGCGAGCCAGGAGTGCCGCCGCCAGCTGCGCCAGGCACGCAGCCGGCTCGCCGATTTCGAAGCCCGCCACGAGAAGCTCACCGATTCCACCGGCGACGCCGTGGCCTGCATCCAGGAAGGCATCGTGGTACGCGCCAATGCCGCGCTGGCCGAACGGCTCGGTGTCGATGACCCAGCCGCCCTGACCGGCCAGCCGCTGATCGATCTGGTGGCCGCCAGCCAGCAGGCCGACATCAAGGCGCGGCTGCGGGCCGTGCTCAAGGGCGCGGCATCCAGCGAGCCGCTGCCACTGCAGCTGGCCGGCCGCCACGGCGTGGTGACCGTCGAAGCGCAGATGATCCTCGGCCAGCAGGATGGCGAGCAGGTCATCGAACTGCTGATCCGCGCAGCCGGCGCACCGCCAGGCCGCGCAGCACCGGCGACGCTGCCACCGCCGGCCGCCCAGCGCGGCGGCGCCCGCGCGGCGTTCCGCGCAGCACTCGGCGAAGCCGTCGCCCCCGGCCATACCCGCGCGGCGCTGCTGATCTGCTTCGACGATTTCGCCGGTCTGGAAACGCGCCTCGGCGTCGTCGATGCCGAGACGCTGGCCGGGCTTGCCAGCGCCGCCATCGCCGCGCGCCTCGCTCCGGAAGACCGCGTGTTCGGCTTCTCGGTCGACGAGCGGGCGCTGCTGGTCGAGCGCCCGGAACTGGCGACGATCGAAACGCTGGCCGAAACGCTGCGCCGCGAACTGCGCGAGGAAATCTTCAACCTCGGTGACTGCGAAGCGCAGCTGAGCCTGAGCATCGCGCTGCTGCAGCCCGGTCCCGGCGAAGCGGCCGAGCGGGTGATCCGGCAGCTGGTCGACGAGGCGCGCGGCGCCTCGGCGAAGGACGGCAACCGCGTGGTGATCGTCGGCTCGGCGACCCGCACGGCGCAGGCCGAGCGGGAGGAAGCGCGCGTCGCGGCGCTGACCCGGCGGGCGCTCGCCGAGGACCGGCTGCGGCTGGCCTGGCAGTCGATCGCCAGCCTGGAAGGCGAAACCCGTCACCACTACGACCTGCTGGTGCGGATGAGCGACGACACCGGCCGCGAGTGGACGGCTTCGGAATTCCTGCCGGCGGCGCAGAAATTCAATCTGATGCGCTCGATCGACCGCTGGGTGATCGGCAGCGCGCTGGAACTGATCAGCCGCCGCAGCCGACCGCAGGACGCCGCGACGCTGTTCGTGAAGATTTCCGAGGACAGCATCCGCGATGCCGACGCCTTTCTCGGCTGGCTGCGCGAACTGCTGGGCGGACGCCGGCTGACGCGCGACGAGATCGTGTTCGAAGCGCAGGAGCGGGTGCTGCAGAACCACATCCGCAAGGCACGCCAACTGGCCCGCGAGCTGGTGGAACTGGGGGCCGGCTTCGCGATCGAGCATTTCGGCATCGGCCCGAGCTCGGCGCAGATGCTCGATCATCTGCCGGTGCATTTCCTCAAGTTCCACGCCTCATTCACGCAGTCCTTCGGCGAGCGGGCGACGATCGCCCGCCTGAGCGAACTGGTCGAAGCCGCCAAGCAGCACCGGATCAAGACCATCGTCAGCCACGTCGAAGACGCCAACGTGATGGCGCGGCTCTGGCAGATGGGCGTCAACTACATCTCCGGCTACCACGTGCAGGAGCCGGAAGTGGTGCTGCTCAGCGACGATCCGCTGGCGGCGAAGCACTGAGCCACAAAAAGGCGACCCGAGGGTCGCCTTTTCTACGTGCTGCTCGACGAAGATCGGGAGCGGCCCCCCTCGAATCAGGCCGAAGCCTGAAGACGCGCGATGCGGTCTTCCAGCGGGGGGTGCGCACGACCGCCACCCGGCGAGGGGCCCCGATGGCGGTTCATCGGGGATCGACGGCAAGGCGGTCGGGAGCAGCGCCCCCCGCGTCAGGCCGAAGCCTGAAGACGCGCGATGCGCTCTTCAAGCGGAGGGTGCGTCATGAACAGGCTCTTGACGCCGCCTGCGATGCCCATCGCCTGCATGCCCTGCGGCAGGCTGGACGGTTCGTGCTGGGCCTTCAGCTTGGCCAGCGCGGCGATCATCTTTCGCTTGCCGGCCAGGTGGGCACCGCCGGCATCGGCGGCGAATTCGCGGCGGCGGCTGAACCAGGCGACGACGATCGAGGCAGCGAAGCCGAGCACGATCTGCATGACCATCGAGGTCACGTAATAGCCGATGCCCGGGCCGCTGCGGTCGTCGCTGCGCTTGAGCGCGGAGTCGACCGCGTAGCCGATGACCTTCGACAGGAAGATCACGAAGGTGTTGAGCACGCCCTGAATCAGGGTCAGGGTGACCATGTCGCCATTGGCGACGTGGGCGATCTCGTGGCCGAGCACGGCTTCGGTCTCGTCCTGGCTCATCGAGCGCAGCAGGCCGGTCGACACCGCCACCAGCGCGCTGTTCTTCGACATGCCGGTGGCGAAGGCGTTGATCTCCGGCGCGTCGTAGACGGCGACTTCCGGCATGCCGATGCCGGCAGCACGGGCCTGCCGTTCGACGGTAGCCAGCAGCCAGGCTTCGGCGGCGCTCTTCGGCTGCTCGATGACCACGGCGCCGGTCGAACGCTTGGCCATCCACTTCGACATGGCCAGCGAAATGAACGAGCCGCCCATGCCGAACACGGCCGAGAAGATCAGCAGGCTGGTCAGGTTGAGGCCGTTCTGGGTCAGGAAGCGGTCACCGCCGAGCAGGCTGGCCACCACCGACAGCACCAGCATGATGGCGAGGTTGGTCAGCAGGAACAGGCCGATGCGTTTCATGTTTCAGGTTCGACGACGGTAAGGAATGGAGTTTCCGACTTCCGGAATCTGGCGATCAGCGGCAGCGAATCAAGAGCCGGACTCGCCCGTGCGGCCGCTGGCCACCGCCGCCATCGCGTCGACCCGCTGGTAGCCGCGCGGCAGCGGATTGCCGCGCGAGGCCCGCGCCGCGACATAGCTTGTGTCGAGATCGCTGGCCTTGATGGTCAGCCGGCGCTTGAGGCTGGTGACTTCCAGCGCACTGCCGGCCGGCAGCACGCAGGCGGCGACGATGCGGTCCTCGCCCTTCAGCCCGATCAGCTTGTTGCCCTTGCCCTTGGCCAGTTCCGGCAGTTCGGTGATCGGGAACACCAGCAGCCGGCCTTCGGCGGTGGCGACCGCCAGCCGATCGTCCGGCTTGCGGGTGAGCAGCGGCGGCAGCGGCTGGCCGTCCAGGCTCAGGCAGGCCTTGCCGGCCTTGTTGCGGCCCTGCAGGTCGTCGAGCTTGGCGATGAAGCCGTAACCGTCGGAGCCGGCGAGCACGTAGCGGTCGGCACCCTCGCCGGCCAGCAGGGAGACGATCGAGGCGCCGTCCTGCAGGTCGAGCCGGGTGGTCACCGGTTCGCCCTGGCCGCGGGCACTCGGCAGTTCGCGCGGATTCAGCGTGTAGGCGCGGCCCTTCGAATCCAGCCCGATCAGCAGGTGGTTGGTGCGCCCGGCGACCGAGGTCAGATACTCGTCGCCGGTCTTGTACGACAGGCCGTGCACGTCGACTTCATGGCCCTTGGCGGCGCGAATCCAGCCGGCCTTGGACAGCACGATGGTGATCGGCTCGCTCGGCAGGATCTCGGTCGCTTCCATCGCCACGGCCGGCGCGCGGGCCACCAGCGGGCAGCGGCGGTCGTCGCCGTATTTCTTGGCGTCCTCGTCGATTTCCTTGGCCACCAGCTTCTTCAGCTTGGCGTCCGAGGACAGCAGGTCTTCGAGCTTGGCGCGTTCCTTGGCCAGTTCGTCCTGCTCGCCCCGGATCTGCATCTCCTCGATCTTCTGCAGGTGGCGCAGGCGCAGGTCGAGGATCGCGGTGGCCTGGATGTCGCTGAGGCCGAAGCGCGCCATCAGTTCGGCGTGCGGATCTTCCTCGAAGCGGATGATCCGGATCACCTCGTCGATGTTCAGATAGGCGATCAGCAGGCCGTCGAGGATATGCAGACGCTCGTTGACCTTGTTGAGCCGGTGCTCGAGGCGGCGGCGCACGGTGGCAACGCGGTAGACCAGCCATTCCGACAGGATCTCGGGCAGGTTCTTGACCCGCGGCCGGCCGTCGAGACCGATCATGTTCAGGTTCACGCGCACCGACTTTTCCAGGTCGGTGGTCGCGAACAGATGGGTCATCAGCTGCTCGACATCGACGCGGCTGGAGCGCGGGATGATGACGATGCGAACCGGGTTCTCGTGATCCGATTCGTCGCGCAGGTCATCGACCAGCGGCAGCTTCTTGGCCCGCATCTGCTCGGCGATCTGCTCCTGGATCTTCGACGGCGACACCTGATGCGGCAGGTTGGTGATGACGATGTTGTCGTCCTCGCGCTCCCAGCGGGCCCGCATGCGGACCATGCCGTTGCCGCTGTCGTAGAGCTTCCGCAGTTCGGCTCGCTCGCTGATGATTTCGCAGCCGGTCGGGAAGTCCGGGCCCGGGAGCACTTCCATCACCTGGTCGAGCGTCGTCGACGGGTCCTTCAGCAGCAGCTGGCAGGCAGCAGCCAGTTCGCGCAGGTTGTGCGGCGGGATATCGGTGGCCATGCCGACGGCAATTCCCGTCGTTCCGTTGACCAGAATGTTCGGCAGCCGCGCAGGCAACAGCTTTGGCTCGGTCATCGTGCCGTCGAAGTTCGGCACCCAGTCGGCGGTGCCCATCTCCAGCTCGCCGAGCAGGGTCGCGGCGTAGGGGGTGAGCTTGGCTTCGGTGTAGCGCATCGCCGCGAAGCTCTTGGGATCGTCGGCCGAACCCCAGTTGCCCTGACCGTCGACCAGCGGATAGCGATAGCTGAACGGCTGCGCCATCGTCACCATCGCTTCGTAGCAGGCGGAATCGCCGTGCGGATGGAACTTGCCGATAACGTCGCCGACGGTGCGCGCCGACTTCTTCGGTTTCGAGGTCGCCGACAGGCCCAGCTCGCTCATCGCATAGATGATGCGCCGCTGCACGGGCTTTAGGCCGTCGGCGATGTGCGGCAGCGCGCGGTCGAGCACCACGTACATCGAGTAGTCGAGATAGGCCTTTTCAGCGAAAAGGCGCAGCGGCAGGCGTTCGGTTTCGGTCGTTTCGCTCATGTACGGCAATCGGCAAATGGGGGCAGGCGGCATTCGCGGCGGCGGAGTGTCGCACTGCACGGCGGCAATGTGGGATGCCGCCGTGCAGGCGGGCGTTCACGGCGCGACTTTCAGCGAGCGTCGAGGCGGTTACATGACGGTTGAATCACAAGATTTGTTACGAAAATTAATGTTTTGTCCATTGTTTCATTCCGAACACTGCCTTTACGCTTGTCGGGCCTAGGCGACCGTTCGCAGTCGCCGGCCCCCCTGACATCACGAATGAATAAGGAGTTTTGAATGAACAAGAAGACGATCCTGGCGCTTGCCCTCGCCGCCGCAGCCGTGTCGACGCCGGCGATGGCGGCCCCGGGCGGCGTGGTCGGCGGCGTGCTCGGCACGGTGCGCGCCGTGCTGGCGGCCCCGGGCTCGACGGTGGCCGGTCTGGTCGAGGCGCTGCCGACGATCACCAACGACGCCGTTGCCGGTGTCACCAATGCGCTGAACGCCGTACCGCCGACGCTGCTCGGCACCCCGGGCCTGCAGAACACCTCGCAGTCGATCACCGTGCCGCTGCCCGGCCCGGCGTTCCTGAACGCCACCGTCGCCCGCCTGCCGGGCAAGCTGAGCATCAGCGCCACCGGCGCCGGCCCGCTCGTCGTGACGATCACCACCGGCAACCGTTGATCTTCGCAGCCAGCTGAACCGAGAGGCCCGGCACTGCCGGGCCTTTCCATGAACGCAGGTCGCAGGCGCTCGGCCAGGCTCGCCCGGCCGGCTTGAAATTCATCGCCGCCGAAGACACACTGTCGGCGATCGTATGGTACCGCACGTTTCGGTAAATCATCTTTCGCTTCAAAGGCTTCCGGGCGAACACGACTTTTGGCGGAAGGACTCTCCGCCGATCGTCGATAGCGTTGTCAGGCAGTCATCCAACTCAAATCCGTCGTGGAGGGGAAAACATGAAGAAGCTCGTCTTGATCGCGGCACTCGCTGCCAGCTCGGTGCTGGCACCGGCACAGGCCGCGCCGGCCAACGGCCTCGGCCAGACGCTGGCAGCCGTGCTGCAGCGCCCGGTCGGCACGGTGACCGACATCGTTCGCGGCTATCCGGCCATCACCCAGGAACTGGCGCCGATCGGCGTCGACCTGTTGCTGGTCGTGCCGTCGCTGCTGCGTGGCGAACCGATCACCCAGAACATCCGCACCGTCACGGTCGCGCTGCCGGGTCCGGCGTTCCTGAACCAGAACATCGTCAACATTCCGGATACCCTGCGCGTCAACGTTGCAGCGTCCGGCCCGCTGGTCGTCACCATTGGCACCGGCGGCCGCTGAGCGTCAACGTTCCGCCCGTGGTTGTCGTCGAAAGCCCGGCTCGCGCCGGGCTTTTCGTTTTCCTGCAGCGGGATCTGCCCGCCTCCGTCCGGATCTGAATCGTGGCCATTGCCCTGCCTCCGCCGATCGAACCGCAGCTGGTGACCGTGGCGGAGATCCGCCCCGCCGCCAATATCCATGTCGGCATCGGCGCGCTGACCTTCCACGTCGCGGATCGCTGCGAAATCGGCACCGACGGCATCGAGCGGGTCGCCCGCGCGGCGCAGACGCCAGCCGATTTCATCCGCGGGCTGGGTGCCGCCTGCGTGCTCAACGGCTACCCGGCAGCGCGCACCGCCTATGCCGCCGAAGGCGAAACGCTGTATGTGGCGATCGACCGCGGCAGGATCAGCGCCATCGACGTGCCGCCGTCGCTGCAAGGCTGGTTCGAGCATCTGACCCGCAAGTCCGAACTGCGCAGCGCCGATCTCGAACAGGCCCGCGTGCTGGCCGATACGCTGAGCGAACGGGCCGGCGACAACTACACGATGCGCCTGCAGCCGGACGGCCGCGACGGCGCCCGGCTGGTGATCGACCCGCCAACGCCGGGCCGCCGGCAGATCGAAGGCCAGGGCGGCTTCACCACCAGCGGCAGCCGCTTCTCCGGCCGCTACCTCGCCGATGCCCAGATCCGCATGTCGATCGATGCCGGCACCGAACTGCTGGTCGGCGGCAACATCGGCATCCGGCCGTCCGGCCTACGCAACGAGCAGAGCAGCGGTCCGTACCGCGATGCCAATGCCCAGCTCAGCCAGGTGACCCGCGCCGGCGTCTTCGCGGTGGATGCCCGCTACATCGACTTCACGCCGTCGGCCGACGCCACGCTGACCGATGGCAGCACCACGCGGCTGAGCCTGGACGGCGAGATCGGCGAAGCCGGCGTATCCTGGCTCAGCGTGCTACATGCCGACTACACCGAGCGGGTGACGCTGACCCTGCGCATCGCCCGCAGTCAGCAGACGCTGGATTTCGAGGACTTCCGCCTGCTGACCCAGCGCTACACCAAGGGCGAGGTCAATGTCGGCACCGCCAGCCGGCTGCAGATCGGCAGCCTGGACGTCATCGACCTGCAGACCGGCCTGAACCTGACGCAGGGCTTCACCTCGTCGCCATTCGGCCCCGGTGATCCGGCCGGCGGCCAGTTCAGCGTGATCCGGCCGGCGCTGCGCGCGACCTACGGCCCGAGCGGCTGGCTGGTGCCGACGATCGAGCTGAACGGCCAGCTGGCGACCAAGACGCTGCCGCAGCTGGAGCAGTTCGTGCTCGGCGGCATCGGCGGCCAGCGCGCCTTCGAGCCCGGCACGGCGGCCGGTGACCACGGCTACGCCGGCCGGCTGTCGCTGAGCACCAAGGCGCTCGGCTGGGAGTGGGCATCGGTAAAGCCGACGCTGTTCGCCGAGTACGGCGCCAGCACGTTCCGCGACCCCCAGGCCGGCCGGCCGGATGGCACCGCACGGCGCGCCGACGCCGGCATCGAAGTGCTGCTGCGCCTGAGCCAGTACGCGGAAATCAACGCCTATGCCGCAACCTCGCTGCAACGCAGCGGCCCGTCGCAGCTGGCCGAGGACGATCAGCAGCTCGGCGCGCGGCTGCTGCTGCGCTACTGAGCCGTCGGCGCGGCGCCAGCCGGCGGCAGCGCCTTCCGCAGCCGCAGCAGCGGGGGCTGAGCGCTGTCCAGCGTGATGTCGCCATCGGCGACGAAGCCGAGCCGCGCCAGCAGCCGCAGCGATGCCGCGTTGCCGGCGGCGACCACCGCCAGCACTTCGCGCAGGCCCAGACGCCGGACCGCATCGTCGAGCACGGCGGCGCAGGCTTCGCTGGCGAAGCCCTGCCCCATCGCTTCCGGCAGCAGCGCGTAGCCGAGATCCGGCAGCGGCAGCGTCGCGCGCTGCAGCAGGCCGCACAGGCCCAGCGGCTGGCCACTGTCGCGGGCGACGATCGCCAGCAGGCCATGGCCATCGCGGCGGTAGCCGGCCAGTGGGCCGTCATCGAGATAGCGGCAGGCATCGGCGAGCGACCGCACGCCGCGATCGCCAATCTGGTTCAGGAAACCCGGCGTGTTCAGCAGCCGCAGGATAAAGGCGGCGTCGCCGTGGTTCAGCGGACGCAGCTGCAGGCGGGCGCTGTCCAGCACTGGCACACCCAGCCGTTCGATCGCCTTGGCCGCCTGCCAGAGCGCTTCCATGGCCAGCAGCCGCTGCCGATCGCCGCGCGGCGGCAGTTCGTCGAGATGCGCCGCCACGTGACCGTAGCGGCGCCGGAACTTGTCGTTGGCAGCGGCCAGCGCCCGCTGCGGATCGAGATCGAGGTGGCGGGCGATGTTGGCGATCATGAACAGCAGATCGCCCAGCTCTTCCTGTCGGTGCTCGCGATCGGCCGCCTCGCGCAGCTCGCCGATTTCCTCCGCCAGCTTGTCCCACAGGCCCTGCGGATCGTCCCAGTCGAAGCCTTCGGCGGCGGCGTCCGCCTGCAGGCTCGCGGCTTCGGCGAACGGATCGCGGTTCATCCGGCCCGCAACTGCTCGCGCAGGTTCCAGAGGATCGCCGCCGTCGCGCCCCAGATCTGGTGGCCGGCGTACTGGATTTCGAGGAACGGCACGTCGAAGCCACCCCGGCTCAGCACCTTGCGCTGGAAGCAGTCGTCATCGGCGACATGGCCCAGCGGCAGCTCGAACGCCTCGGCAACCTCGCCGGGATCGGTGACCGGCGAGAACGGGCTGTCGATATAGCCGACCACCGGCGTGATCCGGTAGCCGGTCAGAGTCGGGTGATCGTCGAGATAGCCCAGCACCTGCACGGCCTCCGGCGGCAGGCCGACTTCCTCCTGCGCCTCGCGCAGCGCGGCGAACGCGTAGCTGCTGTCGGTCTGGTCGCGGCGGCCGCCGGGAAAGCTGATCTGGCCCTTGTGCTGGCGCAGATGGTCGGCGCGCCGGGTCAGCAGCACCGTGTGGCCGTGCGGCCGGCGCAGGATCGGCACCAGCACCGCCGCCGGCTTCAGCAGCGACACCGCCGATTCGGTGACCAGATGGCCCAGCTTCAGCGGCAGGTCGACGCAGGCGACCGGCCGCCGCAGCTCGCTGCTGTCCGCCAGCCGCAGCCGCAGCCGCGCCAGCGCGTCGTCGTGATGCATCGCCGGCCGCCTCGCCGCTACAGGCCGCGCGCGAGGTCGGCCTTGAGGTCCTCGACGTCCTCCAGGCCCACCGCCACGCGCACCAGCCCTTCGCCGATGCCGGCCAGCCGGCGGGCTTCCGGCGTGATCCGGCCGTGGGTGGTGGTCGCTGGGTGAGTGATTGTCGTACGGGTGTCGCCGAGGTTGGCGGTGATCGACAGCAGCTGCACCGAATCGATCACCCGCCACGCCGCTTCGCGGCCGCCGTCGAGCTCGAACGACACGATGCCGCCGAAGCCGGTCACGCCGCCGAGCTTCAGATGCTGACGCTTGGCCAGCTCGTGCTGCGGATGGCTGTCCAGCCCCGGATGAAACACCCGCGCGATGCCCGGCTGGGTTTCCAGCCAGCGGGCCAGCGCCAGCGCCGACTCGCAGTGCGCGCGCATGCGGATGCCCAGCGTTTCCAGGCCCTTCAGGAACACCCAGGCATTGAACGGGCTCATGCTCGGCCCGGCCGTGCGCATGAAGCCGAACAGGTCCTTGCCGACCCGCTGGGCATCGCCGACCACCGCGCCGCCGACGCAGCGGCCCTGCCCGTCCAGGTACTTGGTCGCCGAATGCACGACCAGATCAGCGCCCAGCTTCAGCGGCTGCTGCAGGACCGGCGACAGGAAGCAGTTGTCGACCGCCAGCAGCGCGCCAGCGCCGTGGGCGATGTCGGCCAGCGCACGGATGTCGGCGATCTCGGTCAGCGGATTGTTCGGCGTCTCGATGAACAGCAGCCGCGTGTTCGGCCGCAGTGCCGCGCCCCAGGCGTTGAGATCGCCCGGATCGACATAGGTGGTATCGATGCCGAAGCGGCCGAGGATGTTGTTGAACAGGTTGATCGTCGAGCCGAACAGCGTGCGCGAAGCCAGGATGTGGTCGCCGGCCTTCAGCACCGACATGCACATCGCCAGGATCGCCGACATGCCGCTGGCCGTGGCCACGCAGCAGTCGCCGCCTTCCATCGCCGCCAGCCGGCGCTCGAATGCCTGCACGGTCGGATTGGTGAAGCGTGAATAGATGTTGCCGGGCTGCTCGCCGGCGAACACCGCCGCCGCTTCGGCGGCCGTGCGATAGACGAAGGACGAGGTCAGGTGGACAGCGGCGGAGTGTTCGCGCTCGTCGGTGCGCGGCTCGGCCGCACGCACGCCGAGCGTCGACACGCCCCAGTGGGAAAAATCGTTCATGCCGGTGGGCGAAGGATGCAGAAGGGACCGGCAGGCTGGCCGGCGCAGAAGTTTAGCGCCGAAATCCCGCCGGGCTGGCGGTCGCCCGCACAGCGGCGCAGCGTCGGTTTCCTGGATAATCGGCCGTTGCCCGTCCAGATCACCCCCGGCAGGATCGGGTTGTCCGCATCACCTTCGAGCATGCCCCAGCGCTTCATCAGGGCCATCTCGACATTGGCGTGACGCTGCTCCTCGGCGTGGAAGTAGCGGTAGATCTCGGCGAGCGTGTCGTCCGGTGCCTTCTTGGCCATCGCCGCGAAGGCGCGCGCGCCGACATGCTCGATCCACATCAGGTCGGCCATGAACACCTTGAGCTTGGCGTACAGCTCCGGATCACCGGTGACCAGCTCCGCACCTGGCGCATCCCAGTCGATGTCGGCCAGCGCCCATTGAGTGTTCTTGATCTTGGCCAGCATCTTCGCGGTATCGAGTTGCATCGGAGCCTCCTCCAGCTTTTGGATTGAATGTGGTCAGGCGGAATTCAGGGATCAGGCCTTGGCGGTCATCAAGCGATTGAGCACGCCGGCACCGCGGGCGTAGAGCGACGGCGCCAAGCGCTTCATGCGCCAGATGGCCCGTGCTTCCAGCTGCGGCAGCACGTAGAGCTGGTTGCGATCAAGCGCGTCGAGCGTCTGCTTGGCGACATCGTCGGCCTCGATGCCGGTCCACTTCATGACCGTTTCGGCGAAGCCGGAGGTACCGGCGTCGATGCGGCCGTCCTTGACGATGTTGGTTTTTACGAAAGTCGGGCACAGCGCCGTGATGTGCACGCCGCTGCCCTGCATCTCGGCGGCCATGGTTTCGCTGAGCGCCAGCACGGCGGCCTTCGACACGTTGTACGGGCCCATCATCGGTGCAGCGGCAAAACTGGCCGTGGAGCCGACATTGATGATGCCGCCGCGTCCGGCCGCACGAAGCGTCGGCGCAAACACGTGGCAGCCGTGGATCACACCCCACAGGTTCACGCCGAGCACCCAGTTCCAGTCGTCCATCGAGGTCGCACCGACCGGCTTGCCGCCGGCACCGACGCCAGCGTTGTTGATGACCACGGTCGGCGGCCCCTTGAGCCAGGTCTCGGCCTTGGCAGCCAGCGCTTCGACGTCCTCGATCTTCGAGACATCGCAGCGCAGCGCCGTGCCGGCTGATCCGAGTTCCTCGATCAGCTTCACGGTTTCCCTGGCAGCCGCGAGGTTGATGTCGGCGCAGACCACGCGGCCGCCGCGACGCGCCAGCTCCAGCGCGAAGGCGCGGCCGATGCCGCTGCCGGCACCGGTGACGACGGCGGCGGCATCGCGGGTGAGCTTGCTTCTGGCCATGAGGGATTCCGGTGGGTGCTTGAAGACGCAAGGGGCCGCCAGGCTGCGGAGCAGCAGCCCGTCACTGGCGTTGGGATGGAAAGGCGCGGCGCATCGACGATGCGTCCGCGCCGGGGCGTTTACGCCGCCTTCGGATAGGCCGCGCGCGGCGTGCGGAAGGCTTCGGTGAAGCGATCGACTTCAGCCAGGAAGTGGCTGTTGTCGTCGTCCCAGGGATGGAAGCCCGGACGGAAGTAGTCGAACCACGGGCGGACCATCTTGCGCAGGAAGCCGACTTCGCCGAAGGCCATGCGGTAGAAGGATTGCCAGCCCTTGCGTTCGGTGAGCTTGCCTTCCTGACGGACGAAGTTCAGGAAGTGCGGCGTCACCATCGCCCAGAAGACGGTCGTCGCCAGCACCAGACCGAAGGCGCGCACCACATAGGCCTGCACGCCCTTGCCCTGCGTGGCTTCCCAGACGTCATAGGCCACGCCCTTGTGCTCGGTTTCTTCCAGCGCATGCCAGCGCCACAGCGCGCTGTAACCCGCCTCGGCCTTGGCGCTGACTCTCGGGTCCTGCAGCAGGCCATCGGCCATGATCGCGGTCAGGTGTTCCAGCGCGATGGTGCCCGACAGGCGCATCGCCGGCGGCGTGTAGTTCTGGAACGCATCGAGCAACGCCTTGACCCGCTTCTCGAACACGGCGGCCGACGGCAGTCGCTCGATGACGCGTGCGTTGTATTCGTCGTGTTCGCGGCCGTGCATCGCTTCCTGGCCGATGAACGCAGTGGCCGCCTTCTTAAGCTCCGGATCGGTGATCTGGTCGCGGTAGTGACGGACGGCATCGATGAAGAAGCGCTCGCCGACCGGAATCACCAGCGACATGGTGTTCATCAGGTGGGTGAACTGCACGCCGCCATCGCCCATCCAGTCGTGCACGCGGTCGGCGGGCAGCGGAAACTGCGCGTCGCGGCGAACCGGCATCACGGACTTCGACTTGGCGTTGCGGGCAGGCTTCTGGGTCGACTGGCTGCTCATCTTCTTTCTCCTCGGGGTGACGAGTCCCTTCAGGTCTGGATTCCCGAAAAGGCAGGCCTTCATCGGGTATACAATCGTCTACATGAACAGTAGACGACTGTAGACAAAGACGTCAACAGCGTCTGTGACATTATTTGATGGCACGAACGCAACTTACGGATATGGCGAAGAATTCAGACGATCGCGGCGGCAAGGACAAGCCCATCGAGCGGTCGACGAGCGGTCGCCAGAAGCTGATGGAAGCGGCGCTGGAACTGGCTGCGACCACCCGCAGCCTGGCGTCCCTAGGTCTGCGGGAAGTGGCCCGCCACGCCGGCCTGAACCCGAACACTTTCTATCGCCATTTCAAGGATTTCGACGATCTGGGCGTGGCGATGCTCGACGAGCTGGGCAGCGAACTGCGCGCCGGTCTGCGCGAGGCACGGATGCGACCGGCCAAGAAGGGTTTCAAGCTGTCGGACTTCTCGAATCCGGCGGAAGGCCTGGCCCAGGCACAGGCGCTGGCCCGCGAATCGGTCGGCCTGGTACTCGACTTCGTCATGGACCATCGCGAGGCCTACACGGTCGGCATCCGCGAACTGCACGGGACCAGTGCGGTGATGCGCCGCGCGATGCAGGGGCTGCTCGACGGCATCGCCGTCGACATGACCGAAGACCTGCTCGGCGTGCTGATGCTGCCAGCGGTGTCACACGAAGAACTGCTGGCCGTCGCGCGGGTGATCGTGCGCCAGATGGTGTTCTTCTCGATGGACTATCTCGAACAGCCGTCGCGCCATGCGGAAATCAAACGCGAAGCCGAACGCTTCATCCTGCTGCTGTTCTGGGGGGCAATCGCGGCTCGGGCGCCGGATCTGCTGTCACAGGCGAAGCTCAAGTTTCCGACGATCTGAGTCTCTGCCTGGCCCGCGGCAGCTTCTGCTGCCAAGGAGGGCAGCCAGGTGCGAGGTCAGGACAGGGCCCGCCGCTCCACGGCGTCAGCGCGCTTGACGGCATCGACCAGATCATTCGGCCGCACCACGATCGGCTGGCCGCAATCGCAGGCCATTTCATCGTGTTCCTTGAGCCAACCCAGCAAGGCGGCCTTGAGGGTGCCGCAATGCTCGCAACGCAATCCGATCAGTTGCGTATCGACCTTCCTGTTCATATCCCGCACCTGCGCGACGAGCCCAGCGCAGCCTAAACAGTCGGCCGACGATGGTCAGCCACCGGTGGTCGGATGACAGTTTCGTGACAGCAACGACACCAGCGAGCGCCAAAAAAGAACCCCCGGTCCACGAGGAACCGGGGGTCAGGTCAGCCCGGAAAGCAGTGCTACCCGCCAGGCTGTTGCTGCGGAGCCTCAGCCCGGCACGTCGCTGGCCGGCTCGCTTGTGGAACTGGTTTCAGCCGGTGCGGCAGGTGCTGCCGGCGTCTCGCCTTCGGCCGGCGGTGCTTCCGCCGGCGCTGCCGGCGGCGGAACCGGAGCGGCCAGCGCCGTCACGTAGTCCTTCAACATGCTGGCGCCGTACAGCGGCTTGTAGGCCCCCTGATGGCAGGTCGCGCAGTTCAGCTTGGCGACGTCGCCGAGCGGCCCCTTGCGATGCGCCGGGAAGACCTCGGTCAACGGCACCATGAACTCGTTGTTCAGCGCACGCGCCATCCGGATGCCGTGCCAGGCCACTGCACGCTGCGGCGGACTCTGGGACCAGTCGTTGAACGCCCGGCTGTTGTGACAGTACGTGCAGTTAACCCCCAGGCCCTGCGACATGTGGGTCATCAGCGCGAACGTCCATTCGGCCTGCTTGATCGACTTCCGGTTGCCGGTCGGCAGGGCCGTGGCGCCGGTGAAGCGGATCGGCTCGGCACCGAGCAGGAACGGCGTGAACGGGTCCGATGGCAGCGAAGCACCGTTGATCGCCGGGGTCGAACGGTTCTGCCCTGCCCGATTGCCGAGGCCAGCGGCGGCGGTGTTGTCGACATCCTGGAACCAGACGTACTCCGGCACCGCCTTGCCGCGATGGCAGGTGTAGCAGGTGACGCCGGTACCCTGAACGTGCGGCTTCCATTCGGCGTTGATCTTCTGCGTCATCTGCAACATCTTGCGGGCGACGACCTTGGTGTACTTGCCGTCATCGGCAAAGTTGCCGCCGACGTGACAGTAGTTACAGCCCGCTTCTGCAGGCGCGGCATCCTTCGGCACCACCCAGGCAGTCATCGCGGTCATCGTGCGGGTGAACTCGGCGATCGACAGCCCGCCCAGCACCTTGACGTTCTGGTAGATCGTTCCGGCTGCCGGACCGCCTTCCGGCGCCGCCGCCAGTGGCTCCGGAACGGCGTTCAGGGCCGCCTGCTTGGCGACGACACGCGGGTTGTAGACCTGCACCATCGCCGTGCCGCGGTAGCCGCGCTGCACTTCATCGACCGGTGGCCGTTCGCAGCCTGCAACCGCAACACCCGCCAGGGTCAGCGCCGCCAGCAATTTCAATCGGCCTGCAATCGTGCTCATGGCGTGCCTCCGGGCAGCGTGGCGGGATCGACGGTCGGCGCAGCCCAGACCTGCGGATAGGCGGCGACGATGTGGTGCTTGATGCCCCACAGGTACCAGTTGTCGACCACCGTGCCGGTCAGCAGGATGCCGATGCCGCCGGTGATCGGGCACAGGATCGCGAACCACCAGGCCCAGCGATGCACCGATTCCATCGTGGCGTTGAAGCCCATCGTCCAGCGCCAGAACAGCGCGGCACGCTCGGACGCCGTACCGCGATCGACGATCTGCTCCAGTTCGCGTTCGCCGCCGTAGCGGGATACCGCGAGGATGGTGGCTGCGTGCATGGCGAACAGCAGCGTCGCGCCGTACAGGAAGGCGATCGACAGCATGTGGAACGGGTTGTAGAACAGGTTGCCGTAGCGAATTGAGAACGCGGCCGTCCAGTCCAGATGCGGGAAGATGCCGAACGGCACCGCTTCACCCCAGCTGCCCATCAGGATCGGCCGGAAGAAGCCGAGCACCAGATACAGCCAGATCGCCGCACCGAAGGCCCAGGCGATGTGCGGCCCCATGCCGTGTGCTTTCGCGCGCTGGTAGGTGCGCAGCCACCAGAGCAGCACCGAGGCCGTCAGGAAGAAGCCGGCGATCAGCCACCAGCCGCCCTGGTTCAGCGGCGGAAAGCTCAGGCCGTACGACGGCGGCGGCGGCTCCAGTGCCAGCCAAGGCAGCTGGCGGACGAACTCGATCCAGTTCCAGCCGACCGAGGCCAGCATGTTCAGGCCGATGATCTCGAAAGCGATGAAGCCGAACAGCAGCGAGGTCAGCCCGGTCCAGCCGAGATAGATCGGACCGATCTGCGCATCGCCGAACTTGCCGATCAGATGCTGCAGGAAGCCCTTGCCTTCGCGGCCGCCAATGGAGCCGTCGTCCGGCAACGGCACACCCGGATAAGGGGGTGCTGTCACCTGTACGCGGGTGAAGATGTTTTGGTATTCAGCCATGACTGCCCCCTTAGCCCCAGATCGGAAGATTGAGCCACCAGCTCCACCATTCCGGCCAACCATGGGTCCAGAACGGGCCGCTGATGACGATGCAGACTGCGCTCCAGAACACCGCGCTCAACGCCAGGAACAGGCCGAGCCGATGGATGCCGAGCGCGCCGATCGAATAGCCGATGATGTCGCGGAACAGCGTGTTTTCATGCTCGGCGGTCTTGACCGGCTCACCCTTGCGTGGATTGGTGGCTGACAGGATCAGCGAGCCGTGCAGCGACAGCGCCAGGGTGGTGGCGAAAAAGAACGTGATCGCCAGCATGTGCGCCGGGTTGTAGTGGAAATGCAGGTACTGGTAGCCGGTGTTCGACACCCAGTCGAGATGACTCAAGATGCCGTACGGAAAGCCGTGCCCCCAGGCACCCAGCAGCACCGGCCGCACCACCACCAGCGTGAAATACGCAAGAATTGCGAAGCTGAACGCAAAGGGAACGTGGTAGCCCATGCCGAGCTTCCGGCAGATTTCCACTTCCCGTAGCGCCCAGGACACGAAGGCGCCGAGCGCGCAGACCGTGATGATCTGCCACAAGCCACCTTGCGCCAGCGGCGCGATGCCGAGCCCGTAGGACAGATCCGGCGGCGCGATATTGATCTGCCAGATATTCCACGTCGGCCCCAGCGAGGCGCCGTAGATGATCAGTGCAGTACCAAGTGCTGCAAAAAATGCCGTGGTGACACCAAAGAAGCCGACGTAGAACGGCCCCACCCAGAAGTCGAACAGATCACCCCCCAGCAGGGTGCCTCCGCGGACTCGATATTTTCTTTCAAAGCTGAGCATCGCCATGACGAAGACCCCCTGGTCTGTCGGCTAGATGGGTTTTTGAAGCACTGCTTCCGGCGGCGGAATCAGCTGGACGCATCCAGTCTCATCCGCCACCGGTTGCAGGCATTGCCGTTACGACTGTCCTGCGGACCCCGTTGCAGCCGGCATCGGCGACAGCTGCGACGTCGTGGCCGGCGCCGCCGAAGCGCCACCGAGCCAGTTGTAGCGCGGCGTGCCGAGCAGGATGAAGTGAATCAGGATTGCCAGGACGAACAGGAACGTACCCAGCGCGACCAGAATGCGACGCGGGTCGAAAAGCAGCCAGATTCTCCACATGGTTAAGCCTCCTATGACGATTTGAACAACGATGATTCGATGTCCGGGCCATGCGCCCGATCAACGATTCCCACCATGCGGCGAATCAGCCCCAGGGCTTCCAGCTCCACACGAGGAAATGCGCAACCACCGCAATCGCCGTGAACAGGATGAAGCTGGTGATGAACACCCCGTGAAACTCCTTCGCTTCCTTCTCCGAGAGTCCGGACAAGGAACCGCTTCTTTCTTCAGCCATTTCCAGAACCTCCACTCAGGCCTTGACGGCCGTTACCGCGCTACCCGCGCGGCAGGGATCTCCGAGGCGGATTGCTCCACTTCGCTGATGCATGCGGTGGCCATTGGCGGCTGCCGCGATATCGGGGGGCGAAGCCGCGTTCATGCCGACGCGCCTTCGGTCAGAGCTTTCCTGGATGCCGCCAGCCGTACCGCGCTCACCGCGTCTTCACCGGCACGCCGGGCATCGGCTTCGGCGCGGTCGCGCAGGCGCTTGGCGGCGCTGATCCGTACCAGCACCGGTTGCAGTTCCAGCCATTGGTCGAGTGCAGCCTTGGCGTCGTCCAGCCAGGGCAACTCGGTGACCAGCCGCGACGGCGTGGCCTCCACGCGGTCCATGTCGGTGCCGAGCGGCAGGATGTGGAACAGCGCGTCGAAAAGCGCGTTGCAGAATTCCTGGATCAGGTAGGTCGCCCCGGCATAGCCCATGAACGGCGTGCCGGTATGGCGGCGGATGATCGCGCCCGGAAACGAGGCCGGAATGTAGGTGGCCTTCATCATGCCGCCGCCGCCAGACTCAGCCAGATACATGCGTTCGTTGTAGCTGCCGTAGAGCACCAGCGGCGGCTTGTCCTTGATCAGCTGGCGCACCGCTTCGTTGTCGGTCTTCGCACCGGCAATGCGCGAGATCGCGAAGTTGCACGGCATGCCCATCTCGTCTTCGAGGAAATGGCGCACGCCACGGGCGTAGGTGTCATTGGCAACGATGCCGAAGCTTGCCGTGCCGTAGAAATCCTGCGTCACCGAGCGCCACAGATCCCAGATCGGCTTGATCGTGGTGTGCTTCTCGCGCTCGATGAACGGCTCCGGATCAAGCCCCAGCAGCTCGCCGAGCTTGCGCAGGAACTTGGTCGTCGAATGGAGCCCGATCGGCGCCTGCAGGTACGGCCGCTCCAGCGTTTCACAGAGCAGGCGGCCGAACTCGCGGTACATGCAGATGTTGACGTCGGCGTTGATCAGCTTCGGCACATCAGCCAGATGGCTGCCGAGCGGAAACGCCAGATTGACCTCGGCACCGATGCCTTCGACCAGCCGCCGGATCTCGGCCAGGTCGCTCGGCATGTTGAAGGTGCCGTAGCAGGGCCCGATGATGTTGACCCTCGGCTTTTCCGGTCCGTTTGGGCCTTCCTTGCGCGCTTTGCGCTCAGGAACCTTCTTCAGCCCGTACTGCGTCCACAGCCAGTTCATCGACCGGTTGGCGCACTGCCACTGGTCTTCATCGATGGTGCGCGGCAGAAAGCGCAGCAGGCCGGTGCCTTCCGGCGTCACGCCACCACCGATCATCTCGGCGATCGAGCCTGTGACGACCACCGCAGGCATGTCAGGATCCAGCGCGGCATGCGCCCGCTTCATCGAGCCTTCGGTGCCCTCGCGGCCGAGCTGTTCTTCGGCTAGGCCGGTGACGACGATCGGCAGCTCGTGCGGCGGCAGCGCATCGGTGTAATGCAGCACCGAAGTCACCGGCAGGTTCTCGCAGCCGACGGGTCCGTCGATGACGACCTGCAGGCCCTTGATCGCCGTGAAAACGTACACGGCGCCCCAGTAGCCACCGGCACGATCGTGATCGAGGACGAGCATCAGATCGGCTCCTCGACCTTGGATGCCTTGCGGGCCTTTTCCATCTTCTTGGCATAGCTGGCGCGGAACTCCGGACGCAGCTTCGGTTCGTCCTGCCAGACACCGGCCTTGTCGCCGTGGCCGACACCGTCGAAGAAGGCGTCCATTGCCAGGAAGCGATCGCGATTGCCAAGTGCTGCGTTGATCACTGTCGCCAGCGAGCCAGCCCCCGCCGGCCCCATCAGCGGCCGTGCCGAAATCAGATTGGTGAAGTACAGCCCCGGCGTCCTGCGCTCCTTGGCGTACTGCACGACCGGTGTCGTGCCAATGGCGACATCGGGCTGGAATTCGTCGAACGCAGCGAGGTCCTGCTCCAGCGAGGCGCGGTACTGCACATGCACGCCCTTGGCCTGTAGCCATTCGCGATCGGGATCGCTCCACGGTGTCTGCGGGCAGGCAGTGCCGACGTAGCGGAGATCGGCACCGCTCTCGACCAGCAGCCGCGCCACCAGCAGTTCCGAGCCTTCGTAGCCGGACATCGTGATCCGGCCCTTGATCGGCGCGGCAGCCAGCGCGCACTTGATGATCGGCAGGAAGCGATTCCTGGCGGCATCGATCTGGGTCTGACTGACATTGGTCGCCTGTCCGATCGCCTGCAGCCAGGCATCGGTGCCGTCATGGCCGACCGGGGCCGAGGCCACAACCTTACGACCCGCCGCGTGGAACTCGCGGACGCTGGCGGTATAGAACGGGTGGATCGCGGCGACCGCCGCGCCGTCCAGCGCCGAATAGAGTTCGCGCCATTCGCGGGTCGGCACCACGGGGCCGGCGGCCAGGCCCATCGGCTCAAGCATCATGCCGATGATCACCGGATCGGCCGGAAACATCTCGCCCAGCAGGGTGATCGTTG
This sequence comes from Nevskia sp., assembly GCF_051860985.1. Lineage (NCBI taxonomy): Bacteria > Pseudomonadati > Pseudomonadota > Gammaproteobacteria > Nevskiales > Nevskiaceae > Nevskia > Nevskia sp. The sequence goes on from NZ_JBIMKV010000001.1 coordinate 74,331, forward strand.
GCTTGGCGCTGACGCCGCCGCGCGGCGCCGCGACCGGGCCGGCTTCGGCTTCGCTGCGGGCGTACTTCAGCATGGCCGCCGCCAGAACGTCCTTGGCTTCGGCATGGGTCGGCACGCCGAAGCCCGGCACGTCGATGCCGATCACGCGAACGCCGTTGATCTCCTTCGGCAGGATCTGCAGCGGCACGCCACTGGCCGTCGGAACGCAGAGATTGATGATCACCACGGCGTCGTACAGCGACGGATCGGCGAGCTTGAAGACCGCTTCGCGGATGTCCTCGAACAGCTTGCCGGTGACCAGGGTTTCCGAGTTGAACGGCACATAACCGACCGTGCGCCGCGCGCCGTAGAAGTGGCTGGTGAAGGTCAGGCCGTAGACGCAGCAGGCGGAGCCGGACAGCACCGTCGCCGTGCGGCGCATGCGCAGGCCGACGCGCAAGGAACCGAAGGCTGGACACATCGACTGCGGCTGGTCGTGCGGGCCTTTCGGATAATCCTTCGCGTACTGCTCCAGGGTCACGGTCTTGCCGGCCGCCTTAGCGGCCTCGGCCAACTGCGCCTTGCCGGAATGACAGCCAAGGCCGTCGCTGCCCAGCGCCTGCGGGTTGTCCAGCATCGGAGCATCGTCGGCCATGGCGCGCGGCGTCCGTCTAGACGTGGTCGTAGATGACTTCGAGCGAGGTCTTGACGACCTCGGTCTTGCCGCACATGTCGAATTCGGTCGCCGGTTCGAGCACGTAGTCGCGGCCGGTCGAGTGCGCCGAGAACAGGCCGAGCAGGCCGTCCTGCGACAGCGGCGTCGGCCGCATCGGAATGCTGGTGTGCACGTTCTCCGCGAGCTCGGCGAACATCGGCCCCCACTGGCCGCCGGGCCGGCCGACGATCTCGTAGTTGGCGCTCTTGCGGCGGATGTCCTCGTTGGCCGGAATCGTCGCCAGCACCGGAATGCCGACCGCGCTGGCAAACGCGGCCGCCTCGCCGGTGCCGTCATCGCGGTTGATGACCATGCCGGCGACACCGACATTGCCGCCGAGCTTGCGGAAGTACTCGACCGCCGAGCAGACGTTGTTGGCGACGTAGAGGCTCTGCAGGTCGTTGCTGCCGACGACGATGACCTTTTGGCACATGTCGCGGGCAATCGGCAGGCCGAAGCCGCCGCAGACCACGTCGCCAAGGAAATCGAGCAGCACGTAGTCGAAGCCCCACTCGTGGAAGCCGAGCTTCTCGAGCGTTTCGAAGCCGTGGATGATGCCGCGCCCGCCGCAGCCGCGGCCGACTTCGGGGCCACCCAGCTCCATCGCGAACACGCCGTCGCGCTTGAAGCAGACGTCGCCGATCTTCACTTCTTCGCCTGCGAGCTTCTTCTTCGAACTGGTCTCGATGATCGTCGGACAGGCCTTGCCACCGAACAGCAGCGAGGTCGTGTCGGACTTTGGATCGCAGCCGATCAGCAGGACCTTCTTGCCCTGCTGCGCCATCATGTAGCTGAGGTTGGCGAGCGTGAAGCTCTTGCCAATGCCGCCCTTGCCGTAGATCGCGATGATCTGCGTTTCCTTGGTCACCGGGCCGGTGTGGACCGCGTCCGGAGCCGATGCTGCTTCCTGGCGCAGGTAATCGGTGAGCTGGCTCAGCGGAATGGCGGACACGCCATCATCAGGTGCGCTCATTGCGGGGTGCTCCAGTCGAGAATCATCTTCAGGCAGGCGGGATCGCCGAACGCCGTGCGGTAGGCGCTGTCCGCGCTGGCCGCCGGCTGCCGATGGGTGATGAGGTTGGCCAGCGACAGGCGGCCGGATTCGGCGAGCTGCTTCGCGGCCATCAGGTCCTGCTGCTGCCATTGGGCCGCGACGCGGATCCGCGCCTCGCGCATGAACGCAGGCGGAAACGCGAACGCCAGACGCTCGCTGTAGAACCCGGCGAGCACCACTTCGCCGCCGGGTGCCAGGCGGGCGATCAGCGTGTCCAGCAGGTGGGCATCGCCGGAGACGTCGCAGATGGTCTGGTAGTCGCGGCGCGGATCGGTCTCGGGATCGATCACCGGATAGCCGAGCGCGCCATCGACGCGATCGGCATTGGTTTCCCAGACCGTCGGCGCGGCGCCGCCGAGCGCCAGCGTCATGCGCGCCAGCAGACGGCCGAGCACGCCGTGGCCAACGATCAGGTCCGGCAGCCGGGAACGCCGGCTGACCAGCGCGTGATGCGCGGTCGCCGCCAGCGCCAGCAGCGTGGCATCGATGCCGAGATGTTCGGCCACCACGATCGCCCGGGTGGCCGGCACCACCACGGTCTGCGCAGCACCACCGAACAGGCCGCGCACGTCGCCGAAACAGCGGGCGCCTGGGACAAACACCAGGTCGCCCACTTTCGCGCTCGCCGCCGGGCCGACGGCCCGCACGCGGCCCACCGATTCGTAGCCCGGCACCAGCGGATAGCCCATACCGGGGAAATCGGGCATCCGGCCGGTCCACAGCAGGCGTTCGGTGCCGGTCGAGATACCGCTCCAGCAGATGTCGACGACCACATCCTCGGCGCAGGGCTCCGCGAGCGTCAGACGCGTCAGCGCCAGGCGTTCGGGCTGCTCGAAGACGACTGCGATGGTGTCGATGCCCGTTCCTCCGGTGCGTTCAAGCGGATGGTCGAGTCCGTTGGTCGGACTTCTGTTGCTGCTGTTAGTTTAGTCTGACAGTTGAAACTGTCAATTTATATTTACTGTTTCGATGAAAATAACTGTCCGGGATTCATGACGACCGGGACGCGGCATCGGCGACCATCACCGAGGTCTGCATCGGCATCGCGGTCGGGATCAGGCGCGGCCGGGTAAAGCCAGCGGCCAGCAGCAGTTCGCCGATCCGGGCCGGCGTTCTCGGCCGGCCCCGGCCCATGGCCAGCAGGTAGAAGCCGAAGTAGGCATCGCCGACCGATTCCGCGCCCGGCGTCGCCGACATCGGTTCGGCGATCAGCACCTGGCCATCGGCCGGCAGCGCCGCGCGGGCCGCCCGCAGCACGGTCATCACCGAGGCATCGTCGTGGTCATGCAGGACCCGGATCAGGGTCACCAGATCTGCGCCGAGCGGCAGCGGATCACGCAGGAAGCTGCCGCCGACCACTACCGTGCGCGTGCCGAGGCCGTGAGCGGCAAAACGGGCGGCGGCCCGTTCGGCCACTGGCGGCAGATCGAACAGGAAGCCGTCGAGATGGGGCCAGCGGGTCGCCACGGCGGTCAGGAAGGTGCCATCGCCGCCGCCGACATCGAGCACCCGGCGGTGCCGACGCATCGACCAGGCATCGAGCACTTCGCTGGCGATCAGGCTTTGCGAAGTCGACATCAGCTGGCTGTAGGCGGCGATCCGCTCCGGCGCGAAGCCGGTGCCGGCGCGGTTCGCGCAGTACGGCCAGTAGCGCGCCAGCTCGCCATCGGCGCGGGCGCCGTCGCGCAGCAGCGCCACCGGGTCGCGCAGGTCGGCATAGAACAGTGCGTGATGCTCGATCAGCGCCGCGATGCCCGGATCGCCGGCTATCGGCGCGCCGACGCTGCCGAGTTGCAGGCGGCCATCGCGGCAGCGCGCCAGCAGCTGCAGCGCGATCGCCGCATCGATCAGCCGCTGCAAGCCCTCGGCCGGCAGACCGATGCGCAGGCGCAGCGCTTCCTCCGACAGCGGCCCTTCGGCCAGCACGCTCAGCAGGTCCAGCCGTACGCAGGCCAGCAGCACCTGCGAATAGACGAAGCCGGACACCAGGTCGAATACCGCCTTGGCCCGGCGCCGGGCGATCGGCCGGGTCAGCGTAAAGCGCGCCGCGAAACGGCGGAAGCGCGGGCTGGCGATCGCCGCATTGGCCGCCGCCTGCAGGCGGTCGCGCCAGGCAGCGGCCACGGGATCGGCACCGAGCGTGGACATGGTCGTGGCCGCGCGCCGTTCAGGCGGCGCGGCGCAGCTCGACCGGCAGCAGGTTCTGCATCTCCAGCCGCATCGCCGCCCTGAGTGCAGCGGCGCCGGTGCAATCCGGGATCGCGTCCATGGCACTGTCGACCAGGATCTGCAACCGCGCCAGCGCACCGGCCATGCCGAGTTCGCGAGCCGCGTTCGGGCGGCCGAGACTTGCGTCCTGGCCGGTCGGCTTGCCGATCTTTTCGGCGTTGCCGGCCACGTCGAGGATGTCGTCGGCAACCTGGAAGGCCTCGCCAAGCCGTTCGCCAAGTGCCCGCCACTGGCCCGGTTCGGCAAAGCCGGCGGCGGCGGCACCGGCCATCGTCGCGCCGGCAAACAGCGCGCCGGTCTTAGCCTGCTGGTAATCGGACAGCACCGCCAGCGGTTCGCATTCCCAGGCCTGCCCGGCGACGATGCCGGTTGGCGCGCTGATGGCGCGGGCAATGATCGGCGTCAGCGCCGCCAGCCGCTGTGGACGCTCGGCCAGTTCGGTGGCCAGGTGCTGGAAGGCCAGCACGATCAGGCCGTCGCCAGACAGCACCGCCAGCCGCTCGCCGAACGCCCGGTGGACGGACAGCTTGCCGCGCCGGGTTTCGGCATTGTCGAAGCACGGCAGGTCGTCATGGACCAGCGAGGCGCAATGCAGCAGTTCGATCGCCACGGCGGCGGCATTGGTGGCCGCCGGATCATCGTCGCCATTGGCCAGCGCCACCGCCAGGCACAGCCGCGGCCGGATCCGCGCGCCGCCGGGAAACACCGCATAGCGGAGAGCAGCTGCCAGCTTCGGCGGACAACCGCCGGTCTCGGTACTGGCCAGCGCGGACATCAGGGCCTGCTCGATTCGCGTCACGGTCGCCATGTCGCTTCTCCTCGTCGAAGCCGCTGCACTGAAGGGGTTGCCCGCTTTCGATCAGGCTGGTTTTATGTAAATCTCGATTTACATGATTTATGTAATTCACAATAGACATTGCCGGCAGTCGCGTCAACGCGACACGCCGGGGTCGATCCGCCGGCAGCGACGGTGACCCGGACGCGCAAGGTGCTGATCGTCGGCGCCGGTGCCGGCGGCCTGTCGGCGGCGATCGATCTCGCTGCCCGCGGCCTGGCGGTGACCGTGCTGGAGCGGGCGGCAAGCCCCGGCGGCAAGCTGCGCGAGGTCGACATCGGCGGGCTGCGCCTCGATGCCGGCCCCACGGTGCTGACGATGCGCGGCGTCTTCGAAGCGCTGTTCGCCGATGCCGGCCTCGATTTCGCCGCCGCCGTCGACCTGCAGCGCGCCGGCGTGCTGGCCCGGCACGCCTGGAATGACCAGCAGCACCTGGATCTGCACGCCGATCCGGCTCGCTCCGCCGATGCCATCGCGGCGTTCGCCGGGCCGGACGAAGGCCGCCGCTTCCTCGCCTTCAGTGCCCGTGCGCGCGCCATCCACGCCACGCTCGAAGGCCCTTTCATCCACAGCCATTGCGACAGCCCGCTGGCGCTGACCCGGGCGATCGGCCTGCATCGGCTCGGCGAGCTGTGGCGCATCGCCCCGTTCACCTCGATGTGGCGCGCGCTCGGCCAGCATTTCCGCGACCCGCGCCTGCGCCAGCTGTTCGGCCGCTACGCGACCTACTGCGGCTCCTCGCCGTTCGCCGCGCCGGCGACGCTGATGCTGGTCGCTCATGTCGAGCAGGACGGCGTCTGGCGGGTGCGCGGCGGCCTGCACCAGCTGGCGCAGGCGCTGGCCAAGGCGGCCCAGCAACTCGGCGCAACGATCCGCTACGGCAGCGAGGTGGCGACGATTCTCGACGATGGCCGGCGCGCCACCGGCGTCCGCCTCGCCAGCGGCGAGCAGCTGGAGGCTGATGCCGTGATCGTCAACGCCGATCCGGCTGCCCTCGCCTCTGGCCTGTTCGGCCCTGCCGCGTGCCAGGCGGTGAAGCCGCTGAAGCCGGCGCGACGCTCGCTGTCGGCGCTGACCTGGAACCGTGTGGCCCGCAGCAGCGGCTTTCCGCTGTCGCATCACAACGTGTTCTTTTCCGCCGACTACCGCGCCGAATTCCGCGATCTGCTGGTCGATCGCCGCCTGCCCCGGGCACCGACCGTCTACCTCTGCGCCCAGGACCGGGGCGACCACGAGGGGCCGGTTCCAGCCGAAGGCGAACGCCTGCTGTGCCTGGTCAATGCGCCGCCCGACGGCGATCAACAGTCCCTGTCTGCCGAGAGTGTGACGACATGCGAATCCGCGACCTTCGCGCTGCTGGAACGCTGCGGCCTCAAGCTGGAACGGAATCCGGCCCGCACGGTGATCACCACGCCGGCGGATTTCCATCGCCTGTTTCCGGGGACTGGCGGAGCGCTGTACGGCCCGGCCTCGCACGGCTGGATGGCCTCCTTCCAGCGGCCGGGGGCGCGCAGCCGGATGCCGGGGCTGTACCTGGCGGGCGGCAGCACCCATCCGGGGCCGGGCGTGCCGATGGCGGTGCTGTCGGGCCGGCTGGCCGCCAGCCGGCTACTGGCGGACCTCGGTTCGATGCACCGGTCGCTGCCGGTGGCTATCGCTGGTGGTACGTCGACGCCCTCAGCGATGACGGCCGGCACGGGCTGACGCTGATCGCCTTCATCGGCAGCGTCTTTTCGCCGTACTACCGGCGCGCCCGCCGCCACGCACCGGCCCCCGAGCCGCTCGATCACAGCGCCTTCAACGTGGCGCTGTACGGGGCATCGGGCCATCGCTGGGCGATGACCGAACGCCGACGCGGCAGCGTGAGCCGCGATGCCGACAGTCTCGCGATCGGCGACAGCGCCCTGGACTGGAACCGGGACGGGCTGACCATCTCGCTGAACGAGACCACGGTGCCGTGGCCGTCGCCGATCCGCGGCTGCCTGCGGCTGGAACCGCAGGCGCTGGCCCGCCACACCGAAACGCTAGCCGCCGGCCATGGCTGGCAACCGATTGCCGCCAGCGCCCGCATCGAGGTGCTGCTGCAGGCGCCAAATTTGCGCTGGACCGGCCACGCCTATTTCGACAGCAACCACGGCGACACGCCGATCGAAGACGCCATGCGGCGCTGGCACTGGTCGCGCAGCCCGCTGCGCGACGGCGGCGCAGCGCTGCTCTACGACATCGAGCGCCGCGACGGCAGCACGGCAGCACTGGGCCTGCGCTTCGATCATCACGGCGAGGCGGAGCACTTCGCTGCGCCGCCGCCGGTGGCGCTGCCGCATAGCGGCTGGCGCGTCGCACGGCAATCGCGCGGCGACGCTGCGATCGTCGAGACGCTGGAGGACACACCGTTCTACGCACGCTCCACGCTGGCCGCAACACTGTGCGGCGAGGCCACGCTAGGCGTGCATGAAAGCCTGGATCTCGATCGCTACCGGCATCCGCTGGTGCAGTGGATGCTGCCGTTCCGGATGCCGCGAGCGCGGCGCTGAGCCGCGCCGGCAGCGGCAGCGGGCCGTTACTGCAGCAACCCGCGAAAGCGCCGTGCCCGCGACTCGAGGAGTCTAAGGTCGCCGCTGCGGTTGAGGCGCCGGCTGCAGCGCGGCAGCCTCTGTCGTCAGGCCGGCGGCGCCAGGCTCATGGCGATCGTCATGCGCCGCTGGCCGCTGCGCCGTCCGCCGGCGACAGGCCGACGGCGGCTTCAGCCCAGGGCGGCGTGCTGCGGCGCCGCGCCTGCGCCTGGCGCTCCTCCCGCTCCAACCGCTCGAACAGGTTCAGCACCCAGACCGCCCGTGCCCGGAAGCGCCACCACGGCAGTGCCATGTCACCGCCGGTGGCGATCGGTGGCGGCAGCGGTGCCTGCGCCACGGCCTCGATCAGGAAGCGGCATTCGGGGATGACGGCCACAGCGGCACCGGCCATCGGGTCCGGTTCGCGCGTGTAGGCCTGCATCAGCAAGGCCAGCTTGCGCCCGGCCGGCACGATGGCGCGCTGGCGGATCGAGTCGCCGCCGCGACGGCGCAGTTCGTGACCGATCTCGGCGTACAGCAGCCGGGCCGCCGTGATGCCGGGCCGGCACGCCGACGGCAGCCGGGCAATGCCGGCATCAACCTGCGCGTACAGCCGGTCGGCCTCGCACAGCAGACGTTCGATGACGACCCGCAGGCGACGGTCGAAGCGGGGGGCCGCGAGCCAGGCGTCGGGGTCGATGCCGACGTCGCGCAGCCAGCTGCGCGGCAGGTAAAGACGGCCGTTGCGGGCATCCTCGCCGACATCGCGGGCGATGTTGGTCAGCTGCATGGCCGTGCCGAGATCGCAGGCCCGGGCGATCGCCTCCGGCGCCCGCACCCCCATCAGCAACGCCATCATCGCGCCGACGGTGCCAGCCACCCGCGCCGCGTAGGCATGTACGTCGGCCAGCGTCTCGTGAACGCGCGCCGTGGAATCCCATTCGAAGCCCTCGATCAGCGCATCAAGAAGCGCCCGAGGGATGGCATGGCTGACCATGACGCGGGCCAGCGCACGGTCGGCCGGAATCGCCAGCGGCGTGCCGGCTTCGATGCGATCGAGCCGGTCGCGCAGCCGCGCCACGGCCTGCGGGCCGCCGCCGTCGACATCGACCGCGTCGTCGGCCAACCGGCAGAACGCGTACAGCGCGCAGGCCGGGGCGCGGATCGCGGCCGGCAGCAGCAGCGAGGCCACGTAGAACGACTTCGAACCGGCCCTCAGCAGGCGGCGGCAGGCGGCGAGATCGGCGGCCGGCGTGGCGGCCAGGTCGGGCTCAGACATGGGCGAAATGCGCGGCGGCCGGCACCACGGCGTCGAGCACGCGGGCCGATGACAGCACGCCCGGCAGGCCGGCACCGGGATGGGTGCCGGCACCGACCAGGTACAGGTGCTCGACGTCCTCGCTGCGGTTGTGCGGCCGGAACCAGGCGCTCTGGGTCAGGATCGGTTCCAGGCTGAATGCCGCGCCGTTGACCGAGTTCAGCCGATCCTGGAAGTCCTGCGGCGTCAGCAGCCGCTGGGTGACGATCTGCTGCCCGAGGTCCGGCAGCACGGTCGCCGACAGCAGCTTCTCGATCGCCTGGCGATAGCGCTCGGCAGTGGTCGACCAGTCGGTGCCGCTGCCGAGGTGCGGCACCGGCGACAGCACGTAGAAAGTGTCGCAGCCGTCCGGCGCCAGCGAGGGATCGGTGGCGGTGGGCCGATGCAGGTACAGGCTGAAGTCATCGGCCAGCACCTTGCGGTCGAAGATATCGCCGAGCAGTTCCCGGTAGCGCGGCCCGAGCATGATCGTGTGATGTTCGACTTCCGGGTACTGGCGGCGCGTGCCGAAGTACCAGACGAACAGGCCCATTGAATAGCGCGCGCGTTCGAGCTTGCCGTTGCTCCAGCGGTGCCGCGCCGCTGCCGGGAGCAGGTGCCGGTAGGTCCAGGCGGCGTCGGCATTCGACACCACGATGTCAGCAGCGATGCACTCGCCATCGACCAGCCTGACGCCGACCGCCTTGCCGGCCTCGACCAGGATCTCGGCCACTTCGCTGTTGCAGCGCAGGGCATTGCCCTGCCCCTCGATCAGATCAACGAGCCCGGTGACCAGGCGGCCGGTGCCGCCCATCGCGAAATGCACGCCCCACTTCCGCTCCAGGTGGGCGATCAGGCAATACACCGACGTGGTGCTGAACGGATTGCCGCCGACCAGCAGCGGATGGAAGCTGAGCACGGTGCGCAGGCGCTCGTCGCGGACGTATTGCGATACCAGGCCGTAGACGGTGCGGTAGCTGGCCAGCTTCATCAGGTCCGGCAGCACCTTGACCATGTCGATGATCGAGTTGAACGGCACATGGCCCAGCTGCTCGAAGCCGACTTTGAAGATCGCTTCGCTGGCCTGCATGTAGCGCTCGTAGCCGGCGACATCGTCGGGCGAGAACTTCGCCACTTCGCGCCGCATCGCGTCGGCATCGCCGGTGTAGTCGAAGCAGTCGCCGTCAGCGAAGCGGATCCGGTAGAACGGCGAAACCGGCCGCAGATCGATGTCGTCGGCGAGCCGCCGGCCGCACAGCGTCCAGAGCTCCTCGAACAGGAACGGCGCCGTGACGATGGTCGGCCCGGCATCGAAGGTATAGCCCTGCTGCCGGTAGACGTAGGCCCGTCCGCCCGGGGCATCGAGCTTTTCCAGCACTGTCACCCGATAGCCGCGGGCACCGAGCCGCACGGCTGCGGCCAGGCCGCCAAAACCGCTGCCGATGACCACCGCGTGGGGCCGTGAATCGGGACAGATATCGGGCGGGAACTGCAGAGGTGCATTCATGTATTGACAGTATCAATGTCAATCAATCATGACAATGCGGAAGCGGCCAGCCGCTGCTGCACAACCCCGGCCGCGCCTTGTGCCGCCGGGGTTGTATGACGCGGTGACGACCGCTACCGTGCACGCCTCTTTCGTGAAACCGAGCCCGACATGAAGCTGATCACCGGAATCATCAAGCCGTTCAAGCTGGACGAAGTACGCGAGGCGCTCGCCGCGATCGGGGTGTCCGGCATCACCGTCACCGAAGTGAAGGGCTTTGGCCGCCAGAAGGGCCATACCGAGCTGTACCGGGGTGCGGAGTACGTGGTCGACTTCCTGCCGAAGCTGAAGATCGAGATCGCGGTGCGCGACGACCTGGTCGACGCCACGATCGATGCCATCACCAAGGCCGCCCATACCGGCAAGATCGGCGACGGCAAGGTGTTCGTGGCCGAGCTGGAACAGGTGCTGCGCATCCGTACCGGCGAAACCGGCCCGGACGCCATCTGAAGCCGCCGGCGGCGCCTCAGGCGCTGCCACAAAAAAGGCGGAAGGTCTCTCGACCTTCCGCCTTTTTTGTTGCGCCGCTACCGTTCAGCGACGGCTGCGGCGCGTTCCGGATCAGGCCGGGGCGAAGCAGTAGCAGCAGATCTTGTTGCCGTCCGGATCGCGCACATAGGCGGCGTACGCCGTCGGCGTGAACGAACGCGGGCCCGGCGCGCCTTCGTCCTTGCCGCCGTGGGCCAGCGCGATTTCGTGGAACTTGTGCACCGCTGCCCGCGACGGTGCAGCGAAGCTGATCGTGCCGCCGTTCGCGTAGGTCGCCGGCAGGCCGTTGCCCGGCTTGGTGATCATGAACAGATCGGAATCCGCTGCGCCGGAACTCCACAGCGATGCCGCGTCAAAGTTCATGACGCGCTTCAGGCCCATCGTCTCGAGGACGGCGTCATAGAACTTGCGGCCGCGCTCGACATCATTGGTGCCAACGACCACATGCGTGAAAATACCCATGGTGATTTCTCCTCGGAAGTAGGGGTCTTGTAGACATTGGGCGCCGGGTTCCACTGCCTTCGGAACCGGTGCCTGCACGCACTCTGGAGCAGTCACCGGCGCTGCACAAGATGTGCGGATTCGCGCCAGCAGAGGCTGTTCCCGCGGCCACTTCTGACACAACCGGCGCATCAAAACGGCAGTGGAAACGTCGTGATTCGATGAACTGCACCTGCAGTGCAATTCGAACCCAGCGGCGCGACATCAGCCAGGCGCAGCCGTGCGCGAACGCTGCAGATCGCAAGCGCGATCAGGACATCTAATCGAAGTGGAGAAAGGTCTTGGAGCAGACCGGACACGCCGTGCAATCAGGTGTCGGGCTGTGGAGAGACCGCCCGGGTGGCGGTCCTCATGATGGTCGGGGCGACAGGATTCGAACCTACGACCTCTTGCTCCCGAAGCAAGCGCTCTACCAAGCTGAGCTACGCCCCGCAAACTGCGGTTTTGCTGCTGAATCTAGCTGTCTCGCCGAAGGCAGAAATCAACCAGTTCCATGAGCGCTTTTTTGTGCGGAGTTTCGGGCAAACCCTGCAGCGCTTCGTGTGCCGAGTAGCTGTACTGCCCGGCGAGGGCGCGACTATACGGGATCGCTCCGGTGGCTTCAACCGTTTCGAGCACATCTTTGATGCGCTCGACGCGACCGTTGGCAATGGCGTCGCGAATCAGCGCGCGCTGGGCCTCATTGCCCTTCTGCATCGCGTACAACAGCGGCAGCGTCGGCTTGCCTTCAGCCAGATCGGTGCCCAGATTCTTGCCGCTGACTTCGGGGTCGGCGGTGTAGTCGAGCAGGTCGTCGATCAACTGGTAGGTCATGCCGAAGTCATGGCCGAACTGCCCGTAGATCGCCTGCTGCTCGGGTGGCAGATCGGCCGCGATCGCGCCGAGCGTCGCCGCCGCGCGGAACAGCTGCGCGGTCTTCAGCTCGATCACCCGCAGGTAACGGGCTTCGGTGATGTCCGGGTCGTTGCAGTTCATCAACTGCAGCACCTCGCCTTCGGCGATGGCATTGGTGGTATCGGCCATCGTCCGCATCACCGCCATGCGATCGCTTTCCACCATCAGCTGGAAGCTGCGCGAATAGAGGAAATCGCCGGACAGCACCGCGCCGGCATTGCCCCAGACGGCATTGGCCGTCTTGCGGCCGCGGCGGCGATCGGAATGATCAACCACATCGTCGTGCAGCAAGGTGGCGGTATGGATGAACTCGATGACCACGGCGAGCAGGTTCGGCAGCTCGCCACGGGCGCCGAGCGCACGGGCGACCAACAGCAGCAGCGCCGGCCGCAGCCGCTTGCCACCGGCGGCGATGATATAGCCGCCGATCTCGTTGATCAGCGGCACTTCGGAGGCCAGCCGCCGACGGATCAGCGCATCGACGGCGCGCATGTCCTCGTCGATCGGGGCCAGCAAGGCGCTCAGTTCGGCCGACCGCCCCTTGCCCGAAGGCAGCTGGGGAACGGCGGCCGCCACGGCAGCCAGGCCGCCGGCGGAAAACACGGAATCCACGGGATTGATGGTCAAGGAGAGAGCAGTCTGGAAGCGATGCGCCGGCATCAAGCCGGCTGACCGTCGCCGCGAGAGGCGACGCCGGATTCTATCAGCCTGAAAACAGCGCAGCCGCTGGCCGGGTCAAGCGCCGGCTTCGGTGACCAGGTCTTTCAGCGGCACCGATTCATCGGCCAGTCGCTCCGGCGCCAGCGAGGCCCGCGCGGCCACCAGCTTCTTCATCATGCCGAAGTCGCGCAGCTGGCTGACGGCGTCGGCCGCGATCACCCGGCCCTGCTTCAGGTAGAAAGCCGAGAACGTGCGGCTGGCAGTGGAACCGCGTACCACCAGCTGGTCGTAGCCAGCCGACAGCCCGCACATCTGCAGCTTCAGTTCGTACTGGTCGGACCAGAACCACGGCAGCTCGTCGTAGGCCTTGGGCTGGCCCATGATCGCGCGCGCCGCATAGCGCGCCTGCTCCATCGCGTTGGGAACCGATTCCAGCCGCACGCGGCCGCCGAGCAGCGCGCTCGGCCGGTTGGCGCAGTCGCCTGCGGCGTAGATGTCGGGATCGGAGGTCTGGCCGTGTTCGTCGACGACGATGCCGTTGTCGACCATCAGACCGGCCGCCACAGCCAGCTCGCAGTTCGGGATCAGACCGATGCCGACGATCACCGCATCGGCATTGATGATGCTGCCGTCGACCAGCTTGACGCCGCTGACCGCGCCCTCGCCGACCAGCGCAGCGATCTGCACGCCCAGCCGAATGTCGACGCCTTCCTCGCGATGCACGCGCGTGTAGAACTCGGAAATCTCCGGCGCGGTGACGCGTGCCAGCACGCGCGGCGCCGATTCCAGCACGGTCACCGACAGGCCTTTCTTGACGGCGACAGCGGCGATCTCCAAGCCGATGTAACCACCGCCGATGATCACCAGGCTGCGACCTTCGACCAGCTGTTCGCGGATCGCGGCGGCGTCGGCCATCGAGCGCAGCGACAGCACGTTGGCGAGGTCGGCGCCGGGAATCGGCAGTGGCCGCGCGCGGCCACCGGTCGTCAGCGCCAGCTTCGTGTAGGTCAGCGTCTGGCCGTCGGACAGCGTGACGGTGTGGGCGTTGCGGTCGATCGCCGTGGCCGTCACGCCGCCGATGAATTCGATCTGGTTCTTCTCGTGCACCGCTGCCGAGCGGATCGGCAGCTGATCGGCCGTGACCGTGCCGGTGAGGAAGCCCTTCGACAGTGGCGGCCGCTTGTACGGCAGCTCGGCCTCATCGCCGATGATCACCACGCGGCCCGGGAAACCCAGCGTCCGCAGCTCGGCAGCAAATTCGCTGCCGGCCTGTCCGCCACCGATGATGGCCACGGTCGAATCGGCATTCATCGGAAGCCTCCGGACAGGCGCGGGGCGGAGGCAGCAGCGTATCGGTTCATCAGGCGGTCACCGTGTCAGGAACGGCGCGCATGTTAGCAATCCGGTCCGGCCAGCGCCCCGACTCATGGACGGGTCGCTGGCCGGTCGCCACCATTCAGAACTGGTAGCGCAGGAAGAAGCCGATGTTGTCGCGGTCGCGAATCTGGTTGTTCGCGCCGCCGCGCGTGTACATGTTGTAGGTGATGGTCAGCGAGGTCGACTTCTCGTAGCGGATCTCGAACAGCGAGTTCAGCTGGATGCGACCTTCGACGAAGTTGGCACCCGGGCCCGGCGAGTTGTTGTAGACGTCGTGCTGGAAGATGAACAGCGGCTGCACGCAGATGCCCGGCAGCACCGATTCATAGCTGATGCGGCCGACCACGCGGTAGCCACCGGCTAGCGAATGGGCGAACTGGTTGCGCTTGGCCTGGAACGGGTTGAAGCGCAGGCCGTCCGGCCCGAACGAGCAGCTTGGATTGGTCGAGCAGGCCAGACGCGAGCCGTCGGCGCCCGAGCCATCGGCACCGGCCGAGGCATGCGTGTAAGCCGCGCCTGGTCCTTCGATCTGCAGCTGGTCGAACTTCGGCAGGTTCAGCACGTGGGTGGCAGCCACTTCGTAGAGCAGGATCACCTGATCCGCGCCGATCCAGTTCTCGGTGCCCGACAGCACGCGGGTGGCGCCGAACACGTAGTTCAGCACCTTGCCCGGAATCCAGCCCTGGATGTAGGAGTTCGGCGCGTTCTCGCCGATGGTTCCGCCGCGATACGGGGTGATGAAGTTCGGGAAGCTGCGCGCCGAGCCCGGCACCGAACCGACGATCAGGCTCAGGTTGTCCGGGTACGGGTTGTTGCCGTTGGCGTCGACGAAGTTGTTGCTGTCGTAGACGCTGTACTGGTTGCCGCCGTCCTCGGTGAAGGCCACGGTATTGGTGGTGCCGAAGCAGCCGATCGCCTGGTCATGGCAGCGGCTCAGGGTCGGGCCGAAGGCGGCGAACGCAAGGTCGACAATCGCCACCTGCAGCGGCAGGTTCGGGCGGTACGAGACTTCGCCCTGATAGCTGTAGTCGCCGTAGGTGGTGTTGAAGCTGAAGCCGATCAGCTTGCGGTTCTCCGGATACTCCAGCTGGATGCGCGCCGTATCGAACGGCACGGCATCGGAAGCCTGCTGGCCCGGGCGCGGCAGGATCAGGTTGGCGAACGCGCCGAGATCGCCGCCGATGTCGGCCGCCGAGCCGGGGCTCGCCGCCAGCAGCTGCAAGGTATCGAGCGTCAGCGAGGTCTGGCCGGCAATGCCTTGCAGCGCGATCGGCAGGTTCGGGCAGGACTGCAGGAACTCGGTCGTGTTGCGAGCGTCGATGCCGACCGCCGAACCTTCGCGCCGGGCGCAGCTGGCATCGGTGGCGTAGGTGCTGACGTACGGCAGCTTCGAGTGGTAGTTCATGAAGTAGGCACTCAGCTCGGTGCCGTTGTTCAGCCAGTCGGCGTAGTAGCTGAGCTTGAAGCCGTACTGCCCCTGATCCTTGGCGCGGTTGTCCTGCAGACGCGGAATCGTCAGGCTGGTCGGCGTCACCGCCGTCAGCGGATTGTCGAGACGGCCACCGGCCACCTGGTCGAAATCGTCCGCCGCCGAGCCGAAGCTGGCGTTGACGAAGCCGCGCTGATCCTGGGTGCCGAGATCGACGAAGGAGTTGAAGGTGCCCGGCGTCGGGATTTCCACCGCCCGCCATTCGAACTGGTAGTAGCCCTCGATCGACACGCCTTCGACGATGTTGGTCGACAGCCGCAGCATGTTGACCGGCACGTACAGGTCTTCGAGCAGGCCGTTGCCGCTGCGGAAGAAGGCGTTGGCGTTGATCGGCTGCGCCTGGTTGACCGAGTTCAGGATCGCCACCGTCGACTCGCCCCACTGCACGGTCTGGCGACCGATGCGGAACTGCAGGTCGCGCTCGCCCGGCAGCGCCACCGAGCCGAAGAAATTGGTGTCGAGGAACTGGTAGCGCAGGCCGATCTGCTGGCCCTCATCCTCGTTGCGCGCTTCGGTGAACGCCTGGCCGGGGCCGTAGACCTGGCCGAAATAGCGGTTCGAGGGATTGCTGCGCACCGTGCCCGAGGTGCCGACCGCCGCCGCGTTCGCCGCCGTGATGCGGTTCCGGTAGCGCACCTTGCCGTGGTACAGCGCCGGGTCATAGATCGCGCGGCCGCGATAGAAGAAGCCGAAGTCGCCGGATTCGATCTTCAGATCATGCGTCCACACGATCGGGCTCTGGGTCACGTCGCCCTGGTTGAAGTTCAGGTTGCCGTCGTCGAAGTTCATCGACGCCGCGCCCGGCGAGCGCCGCAGCTTCTGCGCCGGATAGATCTGCTCGCGATTCAGGCCCTGGCAGAGCTGGTAGACGCCGGAACAGACGTTCGGATCGATGTTGGACTTGCCGATCAGCCGCGCGTCCTGCGGCTCCAGGCGAAACGCGACGCCGGCCACCAGCGTCTGGTTCAGGACCGCCGTGAAGTCCTGGTCGATGAAGTTGAAACCGAATTCGGTCGCCGTCACCGCGATCGGCGACAGGCTGCCGGCGATCACCACGGCACACGCTGCACGCTGGGCTGCACGCATTGAAATCCTCCTCCCTTGGAACTGCTGTGTCATTCGCACGATGTCGGTCGGACGGTGGCTCTCCGGCATGCTGCCGCCGTGGCCTCGTCTCGTTGCCGTACCACTTTGATGATCCCCACCGGCCGGGCCGGCACCTCGCGACCCGTCTCGGCGGGTTCGCTGAACGACCGGAGAATAAACAGCCGTCTGGCAATTTGCAGCGATCTTTGCGCGCGGCCCGCCAAGTGCCCGCCGGAAGCCGGCCGGCGGGTCGCGATCGGCCCCGTCGGCGGCGCGCCGCTGGCGGCGCCTTCATCACAATCGACCAATTTTATTTGACACGTGTCTAGTAAAAATCTAGATTCACGTCATGGACCCGATCGAATCCCGCCGCTACGAAGAGAAGGAGCGCCGCCGCGAGGACCTGCTCGACGCCGCCGAGGCCGTGTTCGCCGAGAAAGGCTTCGACGCCGCCAAGATGGACGACATCGCGCGCACCGCGCGGGTCTCGCGGGCGCTGCTGTACCTGTACTTCAAGGACAAGCGGGAACTGCAGCTGGCGCTGTGCCTGCGCGGCCTGGACCTGCTGCGCCAGCGCTTCGCCGAAGCCCGCGGCCGGCATGCGCGCGGGGTCGACCAGGTCAAGGCGATCGGCCGCGCCTACCTCGGTTTCGTGCAGGAATTCCCGGTCTATTTCGATGCGCTGGCGCGTGCCGAGGCTCAGCACACCGATCTCGAGGAGGTCGACAGCGTCTGCCATCGGATGATGCTGGCCGGCCGCCTCGTGCACGCCGAAACGGTGGCCGCGCTGGTCGCCGGCCAGCGTGACGCCAGCCTGCGGCCGGATCTCGGCGATCCGCTGCGGGTGGCGATGACGCTGTGGGGATTCACTCACGGCGTCGCCCAGCTGGTGATGACCAAAAGCGAGATCTTCGCCCACGAGGGCATTGCCCTGAACGCCTTCATCAACGACGCCATCGACATGGCGACCCGCTCCATCGCCCGCTGATTTTCGGGTCCGGAACATGACATGCGTCTAATGAATGGACATTCATCCAGTTCTCATCACGGTCGGGGTCGCGCCCGGAGCTGGATCGATCGGCTGCACCCGAGCCCCGCACTTTCGCTGCTCGCCGGGCTGCTGCTGACGGTAACCGCGCATTCCGATGAGCTGCCGACGGCCGATCCGCTGGCGGGCTATGTCGCCGAGGCACTGGCCAGCAATGCCGCGCTGAAGGCGCAGGACTTCGCCGTCGAGGCGGCGGCCCAGGGGCTTGCGGCCGCCCGCGCCCGGCGGGCGCCGCAGCTGGCGCTCAACGCCCGCTACACGGTGGCGGACGGCGGTCGTGTCACCCGCATCCCAACCGGCGATCTGGTCAACCCGATCTACCAGACGCTCAACGCACTGACCGCCGGCGGCGCCAACCCGACGCAGTTCCCGACCATCGGCAACACCGACATCAACTTCCTGCGCCGCACCGAACAGGACACCCGGCTGACGCTCAGCGCACCGCTCTACGCACCGCAGATCAGCGCCCAGATCGGCATCCGCGCCGCCGAGTTCGACGGCGCCCGCGCCGGCCGTGAGGCCTTCGCCCGCACGCTGGTGCGCGATGTGAAGGCCGCCTACTTCCAGCTGGCGCAGGCGCAGGCCGGCGTCGAGATACTCGACGCCAGCGTCCGCACGCTGGCCGAGAACCGACGCGTCGCCGAAGCGCTGCTGGCCGCCGGCAAGGCCACCCGCGACCGCGTGCTGCGCGCCGAGGCCGAGCTGCTGGCCGTCGACCAGCGGCTCCAGGCCGCGCGCAGCGACGAACGCGGCGCGCGCCGCTACCTGAACCTGCTGCGCAATCGCGACGAGGCCGAGCCGGTGACGGTCGCCGAGGCCGTGTCGCCAGCGATCGACCGCGTTGCCGACGGCGCCGCCGCTGCCGGTGCCCGCCCCGAGCTGCGCGATCTCGACGCCCGGATCAGCGCCGCCGACCAGGCCACCCGGCTGGCCGGCGCCAGCTTCCTGCCGACCCTGTCGTTGGTCGCCGACAGCGGCGTGCAGGGCACCGGCTATGCGATCGACCGCGATTCCGACGTGTCCACCGCCTCGCTGGTGCTGAGCTGGACGCTGTTCGACTTCGGCGGCCGGCGCGCCGCCGAATCGCAGGCCCGCGCGCAACACCAGCAGTTGCAGGCGCTGCGCGACGACCTGCGCCGGCAGCTGGCGCTGGCGCAGCTGGCTGCCGACGATCAGGCGCTGACCGCCGAGCGCGCGCTGCTGACCGCCGAGGCGCGCGTCGCGGCGGCTGAGGAAGGCTTCCGCATCGCCGAGAACAAGCGCGATGCCGGGCAGTCCAGCCCGATCGAATTCCTTGACGCCGAGCGCGCCCGCACCGAAGCCCGGCTCGGCCGGGTGATCGCCTGCAGCGCGCTGCAGATCGCCCGCGCCGAGCAGGAATACACGCGCGCCCGCTTCCCCCTGTCCACCGTCGTTTCGAGTGCCACGCCATGACTGCCCGCCTGCCCTTGCCGATCGCCGTTTCGCTGGCGCTGCTCGCCGGCTGCAGCCCCAGGCCGGCGCCCGATACCGCCGCGCCGCCGCTGCGCGCGGTACGGATCGCGGCAGTGAGCCGGGGGCCGGCCGAGCCGCCGGTACAGGCCAGCGGCCTCGCCGCCAGCCGCGACCAGACCACGCTGGCCTTCAAGGTCGGCGGCGTGATCGCGGCGGTGGAAGTCCGCGAAGGCGATGCCGTCCGTGCCGGCCAGCGGCTGGCGCGGATCGAGGCGGCGGAAGTCGACGCCGCCGTGGCCCAGGCGCGCGAGGCGCTGGCCAAGGCCGGGCGCGATCTGGCCCGCGGCCGGACGCTGTTCGCCGCTGATGTGGTGACCCGCGAGCAGCTCGACGACCTCGGCACCGCCGAAGCGGTGGCACGCGCCCAGCTCGATGCCGCCCAGTTCAATCGCCGCCACGCGGAAATCATCGCCCCCGCCGATGGCCGGGTGCTGGCGCGGCACGCTGAACCGCGCGAGCTGGTCGCCGCCGGCAGCCCGGTGCTGACCGTGTCGGCCAGCGGCAGCGGCACCGTGCTGGAGGTCGGCCTGGCTGATCGCGATGCGCTGCGGGTAGCGGTCGGTGATCGCGCCGACGTGCGCTTCGACGCCCTGCCCGACCGCCGGTTCGCGGCCAAGGTGCAGGAAATCGCCCGCGCCAGCGATCCGCGCACCGGCACCTGGCGCTGCCAGCTCGCGGTCGACACCGGCGATGCCGGGCTGCCGGCGTTCACCGGCCTGATCGGCCGCGCGCGGATCACGCCGGCCAGCAGCCTGGCGGCGACCCGCAGCTATCTGCCGGTGGCGGCTCTGGTCGAAGGTGATCAGGACAAGGCCCGGCTGTACCTGTTCGATCCGTCGACCGGCACCGTGCACAGCCGTGAGCCGCGCATCGCCTTTCTCAGCGGCGACACCGTGGCGCTTGCCGAACCGCTGCCCGACGGCAGTCAGGTGGTCACCGAAGGGGCGGCTTACCTGCACGACGGCGAGACAGTGCAGGTGATCGCCGGAGCCGCGCCATGAGCCTGCCGGCCTTCTCGGTCCGCAATTTCCCGTTCACGCTGGTGATGTTCGGGCTGCTGGCCGCGCTTGGCCTGTCGAGCCTGAACAGCATTCCGCGCACCGAGGACCCGTACTTCCCGATCTCGGCGTTCAACGTCATCGCCATCTATCCGGGTGCCGATCCGATCGAGGTCGAGCGGCAGCTCGCCGAGCCGATCGAGGACGCGATCAACGAGATCGACGACGTCAAGCATCTCTTCACGCGGGCCGACGATTCGCTGGCGCTGGTGCAGGTGGAATTCCAGACCGATGTCGACGTCGAGAAGAAGTACGACGAGCTGTCGCGGGAAATCGCCGCGCTGCGGCCGCGGCTGCCGGCCGGCGTCACCCGGCTGGAGGTCAAGAAGATCAATCCGGGGCTGGTCAACATCGTGCAGCTGGCGCTGGTGTCCGACACCGCCAGCTACGGCCGGCTGGCCGATCTCGCCGAAGACCTCGAAGACCGGCTGGAAGCCATCCCCGCCGTCCGCGAAGCGAAGACCTGGGCCTATCCCGAACGCGAGCTGCGGGTGGCGCTGGATTTCCACCGGCTGGCCGAGCTGACGCTCAAGGCCAGCGACGTGCTGGCCGCCGTCAGCGGCGAGAACACCAATATCCCCGGCGGACCGATCGACATCGGCAGCCGCCGCTTCAACCTGCGCACCTCCGGCAGCTATGCCTCGCTCGATGCCGTGCGCCGCACGGTGATCGGCGGCAGCCCCGGCCGGCTGGTGACGGTCGGCGACGTCGCCAGCGTCGACTGGGACTACGAGTCGGTCGAGTACACCGCGCGCTACAACGGCCGGCGGGCGATCTGGGTCACCGCCAACCAGAAGGACGCGCAGAACATCTTCGCCACCCAGCAGGCGATCGACGCGGCAGTAGCCGACTTCGCGACCACGCTGCCGGCCGACGTGAAGCTGGAACGGGCGTTCGACCAGTCGAAGAACGTCGATCGCCGGCTGTCGCGGCTGAGCCTGGACTTCGTGCTGGCCATCGCGCTGGTGGCGATCACCCTGCTGCCGCTCGGCCTGCGCGCGGCCGGCGTGGTGATGATCTCGATTCCGCTGTCGCTGGCCACCGGGGTCGCGGCGCTGCATTTCGCCGGCTTCTCGATCAACCAGCTGTCGATCGCCGGCTTCGTGGTGGCGCTCGGCCTGCTGGTCGACGATTCGATCGTGGTCACCGAAAACATCGCCCGCTTCCTGCGCCAGGGCCATTCGCGGGTCGATGCCGCAATCCTCGCCACCAAGCAGATTTCGCTGGCGGTGCTCGGCTGCACGGCGACCCTGCTGTTCGCCTTCCTGCCGCTGCTGATGCTGCCGGAGAACGCCGGCAAGTTCATCCGCTCGCTGCCGGTGGCGGTGGTGTTCACGGTCACCGCCTCGCTGTTCGTCAGCCTGACCATCATCCCGTTCCTGGCCTCGCGGATGCTGCCGCGCGAGGAGCATGAGGAGGGCAATGCCTTCCTGCGCGCCACGCTGAAGCTGATCCGCGGCGTCTACGCGCCGCTGCTGCACCGGGCGCTGGCCCGGCCGGCGGCCACCGCGACGGCTGCCGGCCTGCTGTTTGTCGCCAGCCTGGCGCTGGTGCCGGCGATCGGCTTCTCGCTGTTTCCCAAGGCCGGCACGCCACAGTTCCTCGTGCAGATCAGCCTGCCGGCCGGCGCCAGCCTGGCGGCCAGCGACGCCGTGCTACGGCAGGTGGAAACGGCGCTGGCCGGCGAACCGGACGTGGCCAAGGTGATGGCCAACCTCGGACGCGGCAATCCGCAGATCTACTACAACGTGTTCCAGAAGGAGCTGGCCGCCAACTACGCCGAGGTGTTCGTCGAACTGGCGCGTTACGACGAACGCCGCACCACCGCCGTCTACGACCGCCTGCGTGCGAAGTTCGCGCAGATTCCGGGGGCGGAGATCGTGCTCAAGGAGTTCGAGAACGGCCCGCCGATCGCCGCCCCGATCGCGATCCGCATCGTCGGTCCGGAACTGGCCGAACTGCGCCGGCTCGCAGCCGAAGTCGAAGCCATCATCAATGCCGTGCCGGGCACCCGCGACGTCATCAACCCGCTGCGCCGCAGCCGGCTCGACGTGCAGCTGGCGGTCGACCCGGCGCGCGCCGGCCTGCTCGGCGTGCTGCCGGTGGAACTGGACCGGACCCTGCGGATGGCGGTGGCCGGGCTGCCGGCCGGCGATTTCCGCACCGCCGACGGCGACAACTACCCGGTGGTGCTGCGCGCGCCGATGCAGGGCCGCGCCGGGCTCGACAGCCTCGACGGCCTGCACGTCGGCACCGTCAACGGCAGCCAGGTGCCGCTGGCGCAGCTGGCGGCATTGCAGCTGGTCGAATCGCCGGCCCGCATCGAGCGCTACGACCGGGCGCGGTCGGTGACCATTTCCGGCTACACCCGCACCGGCTTCAACACCGATGCGCTGACCCGCGCCGTGGTCGACCGGCTCGCCGCCTACGACTGGCCGGCCGGCTACCGCTACGACATCTCCGGCGAAGCCGAAAGCCGCGCCGAAAGCTTCGCCGGCTTCGGCGCGGCGATCATGATCACCACCTTCGGCATCCTCGCCGTGCTGGTGCTGGAGTTCGGCAGCTTCAAGTCGACCCTGATCGTCGCCACCGTGATTCCGCTCGGCGTGATGGGCGGGCTCGTCGCGCTGTTCGCCAGCGGCTATTCCTTGAGCTTCTCGGCGATCATCGGCTTCATCGCGCTGATCGGCATCGAGATCAAGAACTCGATCCTGCTCGTCGACTTCACCAACCAGCTGCGCCGCGACGGCGTCGAGCTGAACCAGGCGATCGAGCAGGCCGGCGAAGTGCGCTTCCTGCCGATCCTGCTGACCTCGCTCACTGCCATCGGCGGCCTGCTGCCGCTGGCACTGCAGGGCTCCGGGCTGTACTCGCCGCTGGCCTGGGTGATCATCGGCGGGCTGGTGTCGTCGACCCTGATCGGGCGGCTGGTCACGCCGGTGATGTACAAGCTGCTGCCGCCGGTGATCATGACGACCGCGCCGTCATCCGACCTCCAGCCGGACGCGTTGGCCAGCCGCTGAAGCCGGCCGGGGCGCGGTCAGCGCGGCTCCGGCATCGACGGCGGGCCGCCACCGATGCCGGGACCGTGCGGGCCTGCCGGCCCGCCGGGGCCGCCTGGGCCGCCAGGGCCGAATGGCATCCTCGGCAGGCTGCGGACGAAAGCGCGGCGATCCTCCGGCGACAGCGCGCCGGCCAGTGCCGCGACGCGCTCGCCCATCCGGGCCGACATCGCCGCCTCCGCCGCCCGCAGGCCCGCGAAGGCGGCATCGAAAGCGGCCCGGTCGAACGGCTCGGCTACGAAGGCCTGGTCCATTGCCCGGCGCGCGTCTCGCAAGGCCGACAGCTGCGCGTCGATCGCCGTCTCGTCCTCGGCCCGCATCGCCATCACCTTCGCCCGTCCGGCCGGCGACAGCGCATCGGCGAACGACCGCCCGGGCCCGCTTTCGTGCATCGGCGGCGGGCCGCCGAAGCCGGCGCCCCGATGCGGCCGGTGCGGACCGAACAGCACGGCGGCCGCGATGCCGCCGAGCAGGAACATGTTGAGCGCCGCCGAGGCGATCAACCAGTTGTTGCGCCGGGGCGCTGGTGGAGAAGGCGTCATCGGGGAAGCGGGTTCGGACGTCATTGCGGTACGTTCTGGAGATCGAGGATCAGGCGCTCGGCAAAGCCCTGGCGGTAGCCGCTGTCGTCGGGTGCCTCGCTGTCGGTGGCCGTGCCGACTGCCGCGCTGGCGTCGGTGCTGGACGACAGCACGCCGGTGCCAACCGTGGCGCCGATGTTGACGCCCGCCACCAGCGCCACCGCCAGCGCCGGCAGCGCGATCCGCCAGCCGCCGAGCAGCGCCAGCAGTTCCTGCCAGCGGGTGGCGAGCGCCGGACCGCGTGCCGGCAGCGCCGCCATCAGCGCACGCCGGGCCGTGTGGCTGGCCGGCGCGGCGACATCGGCATCGAGCATCGCGTCGAGCATCGCCGCCTGCTGCTGCAGCGCGGCGGCCGCCGGATCGGCGGCCACCAGTGCCTGGGCGGCAGCCCGCTCGGCCAGCGGCCAGCGTCGGGCGTCGGCGCCATAGGCATCGACCAGTTCGGCGAAACGTTGAAGGGTCATTCCGGCTGACGTTTCGACAGGCATTCCGGGATTCATGTCAGATCTCCGAGCAGGGCCGCGCGATCCGGCTGCAGCGCTGCCCGCAGCGCCCGACGCCCACGCGACAACAGCGATTCAAGCGCCTCGATCGAGATTTCCAGCGCGGCGGCGGCCTCGATATTGGTCATCTCCTCGAAGTGGCACAAGACAACGGCGGCGCGCTGCCGTTCGGCCAGCGTGGCCAGTGCAGCGCGCACCCGCAGCGCCACCGACTGCTGCTGCAGGCCGGCTTCCGGCGTCGGGCTGCGGTCGACGATCTCCGGACTGTCGTCGAGCGAGGTCTCGCGCCGCGCCCGCAGCCGGTCGGTGCAGCGCGACAGTGCCACGCGGTGCAGCCAGGTCGAGAACTTCGCCTCGCCGGCCCGCCAGCTGGCGGTCTGCCGCCAGCCGCGCAGCAGCACGTCCTGGGCGACGTCCTCGGCTTCGGCACGGCTGCCGAGCATCCGCTCGGCAACCCGCGTCAGCGCATCGATATTGCGGCCGACGATGCGGCCATAGGCCGCTTGGTCGCCTTCGGCCGCGCGCCGGACATCGGCCAGATCGGGATCGTCGCCGGTCACCGCGCGCGCCGGTGACGGCCGCGGCAGCGGCGGCGCGATCGGACAGGACGGTTCAGCCAGCATGCGTTCACCATTCCCGATTATCGGCGCAGCACCTGCGACAGCGCCGCGACCTCAGCCGCCGCCGGCGCCCAGGAACCCGCGTCGCGCCTCGGCGACTGCCCGGCGACCAGGCTCAGGCGCGGCTGGAAGCGTTGCAGGTCCTGGAACGGACCGAGCCGGATCACCGAGGCATCGAGATCGAGCAGCGCCATCAGCCGCTGGCGGCTGCCGGCCGCCAGGTCGAGATCGAGGTCGGCGAAGGCCGAGCGCGGATCGACCAGCAGCGGTGCGCGCGGCCCGCCGGGGCGCTCGAACCAGACCGTCGGTTCGAACACCAGCCGCAGGCCAATGTAGCGACCGGCCGGCAGCTGTCCGCGCAGGCTCAGCTGCAGCGGCGCGGCGGCCAGCGTCACCAGATCAATCTCCAGCGGTCGTGCCACCGGCAGCCGGAACAGCAGGCCGCGCGCGTCGATCAGCTCAACGGCCGTCGGCATCGCCAGCAGATGGCTGTCGGCGAACGCGGCGCTGGCGACCAGTTCCAGCTCGATGCGGGCACCCCGCTGGCAGCCGGCAAGCCCGGCCAGCATCAGCAGCCACCACAGCGACAGCACGGGCAGACGCAGCGCGCTCACGGCGAACGCCCCGCGTTCGGGTCCGGGCTGCTGGCCGCGTAGCCGCGCAGGGTGACGAAATCGTCGGCGTCGTCGGTGGCCTGGGTGTTGGCCGCGCCGATCGTCGTGGTGACCTCGGCGTCCGGCACGGTGACGGTGCCGGCGTCGTCGGTGACGCCGACCGCGATGCTCACCGTCGGGTCATCGCTGGTCCAGGCGACGTGGCGGCTGATCGGCCGCGTGACGCCGTCGGCGAACAGGCCGCTGGCCACCAGCAGGCCGGTGTCGGGATAGCGGATGCGCAGGTCTTCCGGCGCCAAGGTCACCCGCAGCAGCGCGGTATCGGTGACCTGCCAGCGCTTGCTGGCGATGCTCAGGCTGCGATCCGGCAGCCGCAGCGTGAAACCAGTGGGCGCCTCCGCAGCATCGACCGCTTGCACATACAGACGGGTGTCGCCGCGCGCCACCGTGAGCCGGTCGTCGTCGAGGTCGTCGATCTCGATCTGGCTCGCCAGGTTCTGCGCCACGCTGTCGGCCGTCGCGAAGCGGGCGCTGACCGTCAGCGCTTCGCTGTAGCCCTCCGGCAGCCGCAGTTCGCTGCCCTGCTCGTACTCGACCTGCAACGCCGTCGGCGTCGACACCCGCAGCGGCAGGCTGACTTCGCGGCCGCAGCCAGGCACCCGCGCCACCAGCGTGGCCGACTGGCCGTCGCGGGCGCTGTTGGCGCTGACCACGCCGGTGCCGGCGTCGACAGCCGCGATCGCGGTCGGCGCGGCGAACTGCCACTGGGCGGAGGTCGTGACATCCAGCTCCGGCCGCTGCGCGTTGGGCCGCAGCAGCAGCTGGAACGGCTGGTCGAGATCGGGCACCAGATCGGTCAGCGCCGGCGCGATCCGCAGCCCGGCCAGCGCCACCACCTCCACGCTGGTGCTGGCGCTGAACTCGGAGAACGTCGCCGTCAGCTGCGCCTGGCCCGGCTTCAGGCCGATCACCGAGCCAGCCGGCACCACCACGCCATCGGGCCCGGCGTGGACGCCGTCCGACACGTAGACGGTGTCCGGCGCCGATGATGTCCAGACCACGCGGCTGGAGAAATCGCCGGTGCTGGCGTCGTCGCCGGCGAACACCAGCACCGCCGTGACCTGGGCGGCCACGCATTCCGGCACCTGGATGCTGCCGGTCGCGGTGCTGCCGTAGGCGAGGTAGAGCCCGGTCGGACCGGTGCCGCTGCCGACCGTGAGATCGGCACCGCCGCAGGCCGC
The DNA here is from genome assembly GCF_051860985.1 of Nevskia sp. NCBI lineage: Bacteria > Pseudomonadati > Pseudomonadota > Gammaproteobacteria > Nevskiales > Nevskiaceae > Nevskia > Nevskia sp. Next base: position 101,255 of record NZ_JBIMKV010000001.1, read on the forward strand.
GAGCAGGCCGGCCGCTGCCAGCGCGGCCAGGGATGGAAGCCTCGGCATCGTCGGATCAGCCCGGGAAGGCGAGCACGCGGTGGTTGTTGCGGTCGACCACGTACAGCACGTTGGCGAACACGCTGACGCCGGTGGCCGACGACAGCGTGCGGGCGCTCGGCGTGTCGTCGGTGACGCCGTCCTGGTCGTCGTCGTTCGGCAGCCGGGCGCTGAAGCTGTCGCGGTCCTGTCCGTAGACGTCGACCGCCAGCGCGTTGTTGGCAATCGGGAAGGCGTCGAACTCCAGCACCCGGTTGTTGCCGGAGTCGGCGATCCAGATCCGCGTGCCGTCGGACGCGACTCCGAACGGCGTGCGCAGCGCGCCCTGGCCGACGCCGGCGGTGACCCGCGAGAAATCGCTCTGGCCGATCACGAAACTGGCGTTGGCGCCGCTGCTGCGCGGCAGCTGCGACCAGACCAGCACCCGGTTGTTGCCGGAGTCGGCGACCAGCAGGCGGAAGCCGTCGCTCCAGATGCCGGCTGGCGAATTCAGGCCATCCTCCTCGTCGTCGGCGACCGAGGTGGTGAAGGTCTGCTGGCCCAGCACCACGTCCGCCGGCGTGCCGTTCGCGGTCGGCACGGTGTTCCAGATCAGCACCCGGTTGTTGTTCTGATCGGACACGATCAGGCGGTTGTTGGCGATCGTCGCCGCCACCGGAAAGCTCAGCTTGTCGGCCGCCGTGCCCGGATCATCGGTCAGCAGATCGACCTGCCCGACCACCACGTCCGGCGGCGTGTTGCCGACCGGCAGGCGGTTCCAGATCAGCACCCGGTTGTTGCCGGCATCGGCAACGATCAGCCGGCCATCGGCGATCGCGACGCTGGCCGGCAGGGCCATCCGCGTCGGGCCGGTGCCCGGCGTGCTGTCGGCGGCCGAATCCTGGCCGAGCACGAACAGCGCCGGCGTCGTCGCGGTCGGGATCTCGGCATAGCCGAGCACCCGGTGATTGCCGTAGTCGGCGATGAAGAAACGGCTGCCGTCGGTGGCGATCGGGCCGAGCGGCTGGGCGATGCCGAGTGCTGATACCGCGCCGCCCCGGTTGGCGCTGCCGGACACGTAGTCGGCCTGGCCGATGACGCGGGTGGCGCTGATCAGGTCGGGCGTGTCGTCGCTGCCGCCCCCGCCGCCGCAGGCAGCGAGCGACAGGACCGACAGCAGCAGCGAGGGCGCCAGCAGGCGGCGAAACGGTGACGACGAGACGGGCATGGGCGGGCTTCTTGAGTGAAGTGGAGACGGGAACTCGCGCTGCGGTTACGCAGCGCTGCTGCCACTTCAACGCGCCACCGGCAGGAATCCGTCGCCGTCGCCGAACGATTTCGGCTGCAGCCGCCCCAACCGCGCGCCGGCTTTCAGTCCAGCGGCGGCAGGCCGCGCACCCGCCGCCAGATCGCCTGGCCGGCGCGGTCGTAGGCGCGCACGGTGTCGAAGAACGCATGCCGGGCATCGACGTCGACCATCGGCGCCGGCAGCAGCGGATCGAACACCACCTGGCGGATCGCCTTGCGGCCCATCAGCAGCGCTTCGCGCGCCGCGACATCCGGCTCCAGCCGCGCCGCCCGCTGCAGCCAGGCCAGCAGGTCGCGGCGCAGCGTGAGGTAGGCGGCATTCAGCGCCGCACCGTCCCACAGCGTGGCGATCCGGGCGCTGCGCGCGGCATCGAACTGGCTGGCGACGAACACCGCCGCGTCGGCTTCCAGTCCCAGCTTGACCAGCCGCGCGCGCACCGCGTCGATGCCGGTCTCGATGTTGTCGGGCCGCACTTCCAGCCCCGGCTCCAGCGCCCGGAAGCCGAGCATGTCCAGCGCCCGCGTGCGGGCCTTGGTGCGGCTGCGGTCGCTGCGGCCGAGCGGTCCGCTGTGCACCACCAGCCAGCCGCCGCTCCACGGCCGCGTGCGGCTTTCGATGCTGCGCCAGGTGGCGACCTCGCCGGCCAGTTCGTGTGCCGCACCGCTCAGCCGGTAGACGCCGCGATCAACCGCTTCGATCAGGCCTTCGGCCGACAGCCGCATCAGCGCGATGCGCACGTTGTTCTCGCGGATGCCGAGCAGCGCCGCGCCGCTGATCGCGTCGCGCGCCGACAGCGGCTCGCCTTCGATGGCCAGCAGCAGGTCGAGGATCAGGGTCTTGGCGGTCAGCGGCGTGGTCATCGCGGAAGGATACTGGTTGCACCGCTGGATCATTACCGATAACGTCTCGACATGCACAAATCAGTAATGAAACAATGAACCCGCTCGTACAGGTCGACCGCGCACCGCCGCTGCTGACCGTCACCATCAACCGGCCGGAGGTCCGCAACTGCGTCGACCGGCCGACCGCCGACGCGCTGGTCGCCGCGTTCGAGGCCTTCGACCGCGATCCGGAACTGCGGGTGGCGATCCTGACCGGCGCCGGCGGCGCGTTCTGCGCCGGCGCCGATCTGAAAGCGGTCAGCAGCGGCGATCCCGCGCGGATCAACCATGTCGGCGTCGACGGCAGCGGCCCGCTCGGGCCTTCGCGGCTGCGGCTGTCGAAGCCGGTGATCGCTGCAGTGTCCGGCCCGGCCGTGGCTGGCGGCCTGGAACTGGCGCTGTGGTGCGATCTGCGGGTTGCCGACGACAGCGCCGTGTTCGGCGTTTTCTGCCGGCGCTGGGGCGTGCCGCTGATCGACGGCGGCACCGTGCGGCTGCCGAGGCTGATCGGCCAGTCGCGGGCGATGGACCTGATCCTGACCGGTCGCGCCGTGGATGCCGACGAAGCCTTCGCGATCGGGCTGGCCAATCGCCGGGTGCCGACCGGCGAAGCGCTGAACGCGGCGACGGCGCTGGCGCTGGAACTGAGCGCCTTCCCGCAGGCTTGCCTGCGCAGCGATCGCCAGAGCGCGCTCGATCAGTGGTCGTTGAGCGAGGCCGAGGCGATCGCCCACGAGTTCGCGCTTGGTCACGCCACCATCCAGACCGGCGAAACCCGCGCCGGCGCTACCCGTTTCGCCGAAGGGCTGGGCCGTCACGGCCAGTTTTTGGGTACCGGCCCGGAGGCCACCCGATGAAGACCTACACGCTCGACCCGGCGCTGCGCGAGCAGCTGAAAGTGCGCTCCAACTGGCGCGGCGCGGCATCGGTCGCGCAGGACTACGGCCTGATGGTCGCCGCCTTCGCGCTGCCGATCGCCTGGCCGCATCCGCTGGCCTGGCTGCTGTCGGTGCTGATGCTCTGCGGCGTCCATGTCGGCCTAGCGATCCTGACCCACGAGGCGGCGCACAAGACCCTGTTCGCCAACAGCCGGATCAACGACTGGGTCGGCCAATACCTGTGCGCGCTGCCGAACTTCAACCACATGCCGATGTACCGCGCCTACCACATGGCCCATCACCGGCTGGCCGGCACGCCGGATGATCCGGACCGGATCATGGTCGACCGTTATCCGGTGTCGAAGGCCAATCTGCGCCGCAAACTGCTGCGCGACCTGTCCGGGCAATCCGGCGTGAAGTTCCTGATCGGCATCGTCGCGATGACCGCCGGCTACTGGAAGTTCCAGCAGAACGGCTTGGTCGAGAAGCTGGCCTACGACCGTCCGCAACGCTTCACCGACTACGCCGGCCGCTTCCTGCGCCGCGGCGGGGCGGTGTCGATCGCCTGGCAGCTGGTGATCTGGGGCGCGCTGCACGCGCTTGGTCATGGCGAGTTGTATCTGCTGTGGGCGCTGGCCTTCCTGATCCCGTTCCCGCTGACCATGCGGGTGCGCGTGCTGGCCGATCACGGCGCGATCCACGATCCGGATTCCACCGATCCGCTGCTGCACGCGCGCAGCACCCGGCTGAACTGGATCGAGAAGCTGCTGTTCGCGCCGCATCACGAGCACTACCACCTGGAGCACCACCTGATGCCCTCGTGCCCGCACTGGAACCTGCCGAAGCTGCACGCGCGGCTGGTGGCCGACGGCGTGATTCCGCCGGCCAATCAGGCCAACGGCATGCGCGAGGTGCTGCGCCGCGTGACCCGCTGAAGCCTCAGGCGGCGGCGATCGTGGTCCGGTGCAGCAGCCGGTGATGGCCGGCGTAGCCGCCGGTGGCGGCGTGCAAGAGCGCGCGGTTGTCCCAGATCACCAGCATCTGCGGCTGCCAGCGGTGGCGGTACTGGAACTCCGGCCGTGACTGCCACTGGTATAGCTCGAACAGCAGCGGCAGCGCTTCGGCGTCGTCCATGCCGTCGATGCCGATGATGTAGCCGAGGCAGCCGAACAGCCCTTCCCGGCCGGTTTCCGGATGGCGGCGGATCAGCGGATGACGCTGCACGGCTTCGGCGTCGCTCGACGGCCGGATCACCATCGAGCGCCCGGGCTGGTCGCGCGCGCCGTAGAGGCCGTCCGGCGCATAGGCCTTTTTCGCCGAATGCAGTGCGACGCGCCCTTCCAGGCGCTGGCGGAGTGCGTCCGGCATCGCCTCCAGCGCGGCATGCTGGTTGGCGAACAGGGTGTCGCCGCCGACCGGCGGAATGACGATGCCGTACAGGCAGGTGCCGGCCGGCGGGCGCGGCTGGAAACTCCAGTCGCTGTGCCAGGTTTCGGCGAACAGCGAGGAACGCTCGTCGGCCCGGCGCTCGACCGCAATGACATGCCGGCGGCCCGGAATCGGCGCGATGAACGGGTCTTCGCCGAAGCCGCCGAAGGCGCGGGTGACGCGTTCGAGATCGTCGTCGGACAACTGCTGGCCGGGAAACGACAGCACCTGATGCTGCAGCCAGAGCGCGCGCAACCGGGCCGTTGTTGCTGCCGGCAGCGGCTGCGACAGATCGACGCCGGTCACGGTCGCACCGCAGGCCTGGCCGGAAGGAATGACGTCGAGGGAGTCGGACATGCCTGGAGTCTGCCGCAGGACGCGGGCTCGCGCCCTTGGGGCCATGCCGCTGGGCAATCTCTACCAGCGGTCGCGAGGTGGGCAGCAGCGGCGGCACTGTGAACAGTCGGTTACATTTTCCTGACAGCCTCTTCAGATTTGGCATGGCGATTGCCGTTCGCAGTGCCAGGCCCGCGCCCTGACCTTATTCCGACTGGAGATTGCATGATGATGCGATTGATCGTGGCAGCTGCCGCCGCCTTTGCGGCCTTCGGCAGTGCCGCCGCTGCCGACAGCCTGTCGCCGCCCCCGGCGAACTTCGACGCCTCGTTCGCCAGCCCCGGCACCGCGCCGAACACCAGCCTGCGCAACCGCGCCGCCAGCATCGCCCGCCTCGCCCCGCGCCGCGCCGGCCTGGCGTCGACGGTCGACGCCGCGCTCGGCGCCGCCACCTTCCTGTGGGCGGCTGACGGCAGCGCGATCGTGCCGGCCGGTACGCTGGCGCCCGCCGCGCTGGCCGTGGCCCGGGCGCGCGAATACGCGGGCCGGCAGGCGTCGCTGCTGGGCGTCAGCCGCGCCGATCTCGATGCCGCGACGGCGCGCGTCGTCCACACCAGCCGCGACGGCGCCAGCATCGTCCGCCTGCAGCAGTCGGTCGACGGCGTCGAGGTGTTCAATCGCCAGTTCAGCGTGCTGATCGGCAGCAGCGGCGAGCACATCGCCACCTCCGGCTACTTCGCCGCTACCGGCAGTGCCGGCGGACCGCTGCGGCTGGGCGCCGCCCAGGCGGTGGCCGCCGCAATCGCCGACGCCGGCGGCCAGGTGCTGGCCACCGCGCTGCGGCCATCGACCGGCAGCGGCCGCTACACCGCATTCCGGGTGCTGCCGGCCGGCGACCTCAGCCTGAGCCGCGAGCCGCGCGCCCGCCGCGTCTACTTCCCGCTGGCCGACCGGCTGGTGGCCGGCTGGTACGTGGAAGTGCTCGGCGGCGGCAGCGATGGCACGACGCGCGCCTACGGCACGGTGATCTCGGCGGAAACCGGCGCCGTGCTGTTCCGCAAGAACCTGGTCGACCAGGCGGTGCACCGCTACCGCGTGTTTGCCGACGCCGACGGCATCCACCAGCCGTTCGACGCGCCCATCGGCAACGGCCTGGCGCCGTTCCCGGGCGCCACGCCCGCCACCCTCCAGCCCCGGGTCAGCGCGGTCGCCAATCTGGTGACGCTCGACTCCGGGCCGATCTCCACCGGCGACCCCTGGCTGCCGGCCGGCGCGACCACCACCACCGGCAACAACACCGACGCCTATCTCGACAACGGCCTGCTGTTCGGCGCGCCGGCGTCCGCCACGCTGACCGATGGCTACCAGCCGCGCACCAACGATGTGCGCGCCACGCTGACCGGCCCGGCCACGTTCGATCATCCGATCACCGCCGACGCCGATCCGGCTGGCGCCACGGCGCGGCAGGCGGCGATCGTCAACCTGTTCTATCTGAACAACTGGCTGCACGACATCTTCTACGACCGCGGCCTCGACGAGGCGGCCGGCAACGCCCAGACCAGCAACTACGGCCGTGGCGGCGACGGCGGCGATCCGGTGCTTGCCGAAGGCCAGGACGCCTCGGGCCGCAACAACGCGAACATGCTGACGCCGGCCGACGGCAGCAGCCCGCGCATGCAGATGTACCTGTTCGATGGTCCGATCAAGGGCGCGGTGCGGGTCACTGCACCCGCGCAGGGGCCGGCGCTGGTGTTCAGCACCGCGAGCTTCGGCCCGCAGACCTTCGACGTGACCGCGCCAATCGCGGTCGCCAATGAGCGCGGTGGAATTTCCAGCAGCGATGGCTGCGCCGGCGGCCAGCCGTTGCCGCTGACCGGTACTACCTTGCCGGCCGCAGCCGATCGCAAGCTGCGCGGCAAGATCGCGCTGATCGATCGCGGCAACTGCGCGTTCTCCACCAAGGCGCAGTTCGCATCTGCGAGCGGCGCGGTCGGCCTGATCGTGATCAACAACGATCCGCTCGCCGATCCGATCCCGATGGGCAATGCCGATGTGCCGCAGCTGCCGGTGAACCTGCCGCTGCCGGCCACCACCGACGGGCTGTACCGCATTCCGGCGGTGATGATCCGGCAGGACGCAGGCCAGTCGCTGAAGGCGCAGCTGGCACGCGGCCAGGCGCTGCGCATGCGGCTCAACCGGCTGCCGTCAACCGACTTCGACGGCACGCTCGACAACCAGATCATCATCCACGAGTTCTTCCACTACGTGTCGAACCGTCTGGTCGGCGATGCCAGCGGCCTGTCGAATTCGCAGGGCCGCGGCATGGGCGAAGGCTGGAGCGATTTCGCAGCGCTGACGCTGACCGCGCGCCCGGACGATCTGACGGTGCCCGGCAATGCCGGCTACGGCGGCGCCTACCCGCTGGCCTACTACGCCACCGCCAGCTTCAACGCGGCCTACCAGTATTTCGGCATCCGCCGCCAGCCGTTCTCACGCAACTTCGCATTCAACTCGCTGACCTTCCGGCATATCCAGAACGGCACGCCGCTGCCGGTCGGCACGCCGACCGCATTCGGCCAGGACGGCGCCGACAATGCCGAGGTCCACAACACCGGCGAGATCTGGGCCAACATGCTCTGGGAAGGCTATTCGACGATGCTGGCCAGCGGCCGCTACAGCTTCAGCGAAAGCCGCGAACGGATGATGGATTACGTGATCGGCGGCCTGAAGCTGACGCCGAACGCGCCGACCCTGCTGGAAGCGCGCGACGCCGTGCTGGCGGTGGCGATGGCCCGCTCGCAGGCCGACTACCTGGATCTCGTGCGCGGCTTCGCCCGTCGCGGTGCCGGCGTCGGCGCGACCGGACCGGCACGCAACTCCACCGACCACGTCGGCGTCGTCGAAAGCTACGCCGCGCCGTAAGCGGCCGGCGGCACCCTGCCCCGCAGCCGCCGTTCTCCCGGCGGCGGCGGGGCTTCCCATGCAGGCGCCTTCAGCCGCCCTTGAAGCTGCGGCGCCACTGCGAGGGCGACACGCCGAAACTGCGCTGGAAGTGCGCGCGCAGCGACGAGGTCGAGCCGAGCCCGGCCAGCTGGGCGATCCGCTCGATCGGCTGGCCGGTGGTTTCCAGCAGCCGCTGGCTGAACGCCAGCCGCTCGGCCAGCAGCCAGTCGCCGACCGTGGCACCGGTCTGCAAGCGGAACTGGCGGGTGAAGGTGCGCCGGCTCATCAGCGCGCGGGCGGCCAGCGCATCGAGGCTGTGCGGCTGGTGAAGATTCGCGCGCAGCCAGTCGATGACCTCGGCAAGCCGTGAATCGCGCGCCGAACCGGGCAGCGGCTGGTCGATGAACTGCGCCTGCCCGCCTTGCCGGTGCGGTGGCACGACCAGGCGCCGGGCGACGCCATTGGCGACTTCCACGCCATAGGCCATGCGCAGCAGATGCAGGCAGCAGTCGATGCCGGCGGCGGTACCGGCGGAGGTGACGATCGCGCCCTCGTCGACGTAGAGCACCTGCGGGTCGAGCCGGACGGCCGGATAGCGGGCCGCGAAATCCTGCGCGTAGCCCCAGTGGGTGGTCGCCCGACGGCCGTCGAGCAGGCCGGCCTCGGCCAGCACGTAGGCACCGAGGCACAGGCCGACGATCCGGGCGCCGCGGTCGGCGGCGGCGCGCAGTGCGTCGAGCAGCACGGCTGGCGGCGGCTCGGCCGGATCGTGCCAGCTCGGCACGATGATGGTTGCCGCCTCGCGCAGGGCTTCCAGGCCGTGGCCGATCTCGATCGGGAAGCCGGCCGTGGTCATCAGCCGGCCCGGTGTCACGGCGCAGACGCGCAGGTCGAACGACGGCAGGCCGGGATGCGGATCGCCGAACACCACGCAGGGCACCGCGAGGTGGAACGGGCTGATCTGGTCGAAGACGACGACCGCGATGACCGGCCGGGCAGCTGCTTCAGACATGGCATGAACGGCGTTGAAGGAACCCGCCGCAGTTGGCCCGATTCCGGCGCTGTTTGTCCATCAGGCCACTTCGACCGCCGCCGGTTTAGGGCGACCATGCGGCCACCATTCCTGACCCGGACCCGACACCCATGGCACCGTTGGCCCTGCTCGACACCCTGCTGGAATCCTGGAAGGCGCAGATCGGCCCGGCTTTCCCCGGTTACCGCAACCATTGCCAGCGGATGGCAGCCTTTACGCTGGCGCTGCTGCCGCAGGCCGGCGACGACGACCGCCGGAAGATCGCGATCGCCGCCTGCTTTCACGATCTCGGCATCTGGTCGGACGGCACCATCGACTACCTGCCGCCGTCGTCGCGCCGCGCGCGTGACTATCTGGCCGCCGAGGGGCTCGACGCCTGGGCCACGGAAATCGAGCTGATGATCGACGAACACCACAAGCTGCGCGCCTTCAAGGACCCGGCGTATCCGCTGGTCGAAGCGTTCCGCAAGGCCGATCTGGTCGACGTGTCGCTGGGGCTGGTCAAGTTCGGCATCGCTGGCGATACGGTTCGGGCGCTGAAGGCCGCCTACCCCAATGAAGGCTTCCACAAGACGCTGATGGGCCTCGCCGGCAGCTGGTTCAAGCGCCATCCGCTGAGCCCGCCGCCGTTCATCAAGTGGTGAGGCGGCAGACCCGCCGGCGCGTCAGCCCGGCTTGCGGGTCCGTCGGGCCAGGAACGCCGTCACGGCCTTGAGAAAGCCCGGCTCGCGGCCGAGCCGGGTCTGACCGGCCGCTTCCTGCTCAAGCTGGGCCGGCAGATCGACCGCCAGCGCCGCATCCAGAGCGGCCCGCGTCTCGCGCAGCGCTGATGGCGACTTGCCCGCCAGCCGCACGGCCAGCGCCTGCGCGGCCGCCGGCAGGGCTGCGTCGTCGAACACCTGCCAGATCAGGCCCCACTGGGCGGCCGTTTCGGCATCGAGCGTATCCCCCAGCAGCGACAGCCCGCGCGCCCGCGCCTGCCCGACCCGCCTCGGCAGCTGCCAGGTAGCGCCCATGTCCGGCATCAGCGCGAGGTCGATGAACAGGTAGCGGAACGAGGCCGAGCGCGCCGCAATCGTCAGATCGCCGGCCAGCGCCAGCGCCGCGCCGCCACCGGCGGCAACGCCATTGACCGCCACCACGACCGGGATCGGCAGGCGGTGCAGGCGTTCGACGATGACGTTGTAGTGGCTGCGCATGGCAGCACCGAGGTCGATGTCCTGCGGCGCGACTCCGGCGAGGCTGTCGGCACCCAGATCGGCGCCGGCGCAGAACGCCCGGCCGCTGCCGGTCAGCACCAGCGCCCGGGCCTGCTCGGCCAGCGCCCGGTCGACACCGGCCAGCAGGGCGTCGATGGTGGCGAGATCGAGACTGTTCAGGGTGTCCGGCCGGTTCAGGGTCAGCGTCGCGACATCGGCCTCAAGGCGGTACAGGACAGGCGCGGTCATGGCGAAGTTCGGGGTTGGCGTTCGGTGGCGGCAGCGCAGCTGGCGGCGCTGATCGGGATGGGCGTGGTCGGGCGCCGTGCGGATGGCTCGGCGGCGGCGCCGGACCTTAGCGCAGCAGGCCCGCGACCGCAATTTTGCGTGTTTCATACACGCATTTTATGGCCGTTCCCGCGAGCGGCCACGCCGGTTCAGCGGCCGCCGATCAGCGGCAGCAGCAGGGCCGGGTCCGGCAGGCTCAGGCCGATCTGGCGCGCGACCGCATCGAGGCGGCTGCGGGCATCGGCTTCCAGCTGGGTCAGCAGCAGGATCACCGGGCGGATGTCCGGCAGCCGGAACACCGCGCGGACGATGTCGCCGAAGATCGCGTCGTCCTGGATCACCGGCAGGTTGATCACCCGCTTCTGCAGGCGTGCGTCCATGCGGGCGACGATCGGCAGCAGCACGTCCCAGCGGCCGATCGCCTGGGTGTTGCGGACGATGTTGTTCAGCGCCGCCTCCGGCAGTTCGCCGGTGATCGCCGCCAGCTTCTGCTGCAGCGCGCCGTCGACGCCGGAAATCAGCGCCAGCGCCTCGCCCCACAGTTCGGCCGAGCCGGTGGCGGCGTGGCTGACGATGGCCTGCAGGCGCGCCGGGGCAATGCGCTCGACGATGTCGCCGAGCCGCTCGGTGCCTTCGGCAAAGAAGGCGATGTGCAGCAGCCGGGCGTCGTCGGTGATCGCGTCGACGACCGGGCCGATGGCGTCGAGCGCGATCAGATCGATGAAGCGCCCCATTGTCACGTACTCGCCGCGCTGGGCCAGTTCACGGGCGATGGCGACCACCAGATGGCGCGGGAAGCCGGCGATCAGCGCCTGCGCCGAACGCGGGTCGAGCTCCATGCAGGCATCGACCAGGAACGGCAGCTTGAGCTTCTCGGCGATCTCGATCGCCCGCGCCGGCGGCACCAGACCGCAGACCCGGGCGCAGATCAGCGGGCCGATCACCTTCTCGATGATCAGCACCAGGATCGGGATCGGCAGCAGCCGGCTGGCCGCCGCCATGTTGTGGAAACGCTTGCGGTCGGCATCGAACATCGCCGCCGTGGCCTGCTCGCGCAGCGTGCGGATCAGCGTGGCGTCGAGCTTGCCGAGCCAGGCCAGCGAGGCCTCGTCGACCCGGCACAGCCGGGCCAGCTTGATCACCTCGGCGCGCTGCGCCAATGACAGCGCCGACAGCGCGGCACCGGTCTGCGGAGTGGCCATCGGCGGCTAGAGATCCAGGATCTTGCGCACTGCGCCGCGCAGCAGCAGCGGCACGTGGCTGAGCGATTCGGTCAGCGCCGCATCGACCTGCGCCTTCTGCCGGCGCTTGGCATCGGCCAGCAACGTCGCCAGCCGCGCCAGTTCATCGGCTTCCAGCGCCTCGAGGCCAGCCGGCGGCGCGCGGTCCAGCGCCGTCTGCAGGGCGGAAAGCGAGGACCGCCGCCCATCCGCCCCGCCCGCTGCCGGCGCGGCCATCAGTGCGCCGTCTTCGCCGGCGCCAGGTTCTTCGGCATCGTCGCTGGCGCTTCGCCCGGCCTCGGCGGGAACAGGAACGCCGCAACCGCCGGCAGGCCGAGCACCGCGCCGAACATGTTGGCGGTGAACATGAACAGCAGCAGCAGGCCCATGTCGATCTGGAACTGCAGCTGTGACAGCAGCCAGGTCGACACCGACGCCGCGAGGGTCACGCCAGTGAAGATCACCGCCTTGCCGGTGCCGCGCAGCGTTTCGAAGTAGGCCACCCGCAGGCTCTTGCCTTCCTTCAGGCCTGACACCAGCACGCCATAGACGTAGATGCCGTAATCCACGCCGATGCCGACCGCCAGTGCCAGCACCGGAAGCGTGGCGACCTTCATACCGATGTCGAGCATCGCCATCACCGCGTAGCCCATCTCCGACACCAGCGCCAGCGGTAGCACGATGCAGACGATCGCCTTCCACTCGCGGAAGCACATCCACAGCAGGATCAGGATCACCACATAGACCAGCAGCACCACGCGGCCTTCCTGCTCGTGCACGACCTCGTTGGTCGCCGCCATGACGCCGACGTTGCCGGTGGCCAGCGCGAAGTTCACCGGGCATTCCAGGCTCATGCCTTCGTAGCTGGCCTGCAGTTCGCCCTGACGCTTCTTGGCGGCCTCGAGCTTCGCCGGATCGGCACCGGCGCCTTCACCGAGCCTGAACACATCGAGGTTGGTGGCCTTCAGCTTCTGGAAGGTGTCGTACTTGGTGGCGCAGTATTCCGGCTTGGTGTCCGGCGCCTTGGCGTAGAAATCCTTGGCATTCTCGTCGTTGAACTTCTTCACTTCCTCGACGATGTGGCTGATCGTTTCGGCCTTGTGATCCTTGGTGAACAGGTAGATCGCCAGCGCGTCGCAATCATCGTTCAGCAGGCCGGTGGAAGTCGGCACGAGTGCCGTGGCCTGGGCCAGCGCGAACTGGTTGCGCGGCAGCACCAGCGCGTTCAGGCGGCCTTCCGACAAGCCCTGGTAGACCAGCTTGGCGAAGGTCAGCAGCGACAGCGTCGACTGCACGCCTTCGGTGTTCTCCATCTTCCAGGCGAAGCGATCGGCCTGATCCATCAGCTGGTAGCTGACGCAGCCGTTCGGCCGGGTTTCGGCGATCACCTTGAAGATGTCGACGGCGATCTGGAAGTTGTCGGTGATGGCGTTGAAATCCTGGTTGAAGCGGGAGTCCGGACGCAGCTCCGGCACGCCTTTCAGGGCATCGCCGACCTTCAGGTCCGCCTTGCCCCACAGCGCCCAGCCGAGCATCACGCCGCAGGACACCAGCACCGTCGTGGCCACCGCCGGCTTGGTGACGCCGGACAGCCACCACCAGACGGGATCGAGCTTGGCGTCCTTCTTGGTCTGGCGCGCGATGAAGGCATCGACATCCTTCAACTTCACCATGGTCAGCCAGATCGGCACGAACATCTTGTTGGCGACGATGATCGCCAGGCCGCCGAGCACGGCGTTGATCGACATCTCCTGAATGATCTGGATCTTGATCAGGTAGATGGTCGCGAAGCCGGCGACGTCGGTCATCAATGCGATGGTGCCGGCGATCGCCAGCCGGCGGAAGGTTTCCAGGCTGGCATCGAAGCTGGACTTGCCGGCGTGGACCTCATCGACCCAGGCGTTGACGTACTGCACGCCGTGCGACACCGACACCGCCAGGATCAGGAATGGCACCAGGATCGCGAACGGATCGACGCCGTAGCCGAGCGTCTTCAGCAGGCCCATCTCCCAGACGACCGCGACCACCGAGGAGAACAGCGGGATCATCGCCAGCTTGAACGAGCCGCAATAGATCCACAGCAGGAAGCCGGTGATGATCAGCGTCAGGAAGAAGAACGCCGCCACTTCCAGCGACGCCTTGGTCATGTCATCGACGATCTTGGCGAAGCCGATGATGTGGACCTTGACGCCATCCTTCTCGTACTTCGCGCGCAGCTTTTCGAGGTACTGGCCGACCTTCAGATAGTCGAGCTTCTCGCCGGTCTGCGGATCGACTTCCAGCAGCTCGGTGAGGATCATCGCGCCACGCTGGTCGTTGGTGACGATGCGGCCGATCACCTGCGCCTTGGCGACGTTGGACTTCACCTTCTGCAGCACTTCCGGCGTCGGCTGGTAATCCGGCGGGATCACCGTGGCGCCGCTGAGGCCGCCCTCGACGTTTTCCACGTAATTGACGTTCGGCGTGAACAGGCTGGTGACGCGGGCGCGATCGACGCCCGGCATGAAGAAGACCTCGTCATTGGCCTTCTGCAGCGTGTCCATGAATTCCGGCGTGTAGATGTCGCCGGTGCCTTCATCCTTGATCAGCGCCACCAGCACGGTGTTGGCGCCGCCGAAGTCGCGGTAGTACTCGCGGAACTTCTCCATGTACGGATGTTCCAGCGGCACCGATTTCAGCCAGCCCGCATCGGGCTGCAGCCGCGCCATCTGCACCGTGAAGAACAGGGTCAGCGCGATCAGGATCCAGTGCGTGAGCTTGCGCCGGCCATAGATGATCGGTTCGACCGCTTTCAGGATTCTGTCGGCCCACACGCCGCCTACTGCTGCACCTGCCATATGCCTTCCCCGTGTTCTTCTGGTTGTGCTGCCGCGATCGTTGGTTGTTCAGCGAGGCCCGGATGTCAGGGCTTGGCGAAGCGCTGGACACCCGAGGTACCGACGACGATCAGGCTGTCGGCGGTCGCCAGACCGGCGTTCATGTTGATGTTGGTCGATAGCTGCTGGCGCACCAGCCGGCGGCCGGCGAGATCGGCCTTCATCACCCGGCCGTTGCCGCCGAACAGCAGCAGGCTGCCGTCCTCGGCAGCCGAGCCGCCAAACAGGCTTTCGGTGTCGTCCGAAGCCAGACGCACCCAGCCGGCAACCTCGCTGACCGGATTGCTGGCCCCGCCGGAGGCTTCCGGATTCGCCGCCGCCTCGCGCAGTGCGGCGAGATCGGCTTCGCTGAGCAGCGCCGCCTTTGCCACGTCGGCAGCATGGAAGGCATTGCCGCGCAGGCCGAACAGCACGACGCCCGAAGCGCCACTGGCCACAGCCCCGAAGAAGGAGCCGGTGTACGGCGACTTCAGCTGCGTCCATGTGCTGCCCTGGTCGGTCGACGAGGCGATGAAGCCGCGCTCGCCGGTCAGCACCAGCGCGCCGTTGCCAAGCCGGGTCAGGTTGTAGAGGTTCGGCTGATCCTCGAACACCGGCGATTCCACCGCTTCCCAGGTCTTGCCGCCGTCGGCGGTCTTCTGCAGCCGGCCGTTGCCGCCGGCGACAAAGCCGTTCTGGGCATCGGTGAACAGCACGTCGTAGTAGGCGCGGCCCCAGGCGGCGTCGAACTGCGCCAGGGTCCAGCTGGCGCCGCCGTCCGTGGTCGCCAGGATGGTGCCGTCGTAGCCGACGGCCCAGCCGTGCTCGGCGTCGACGAAATGCACGCGGGTCAGCGTCGCGTCGGCCGGCGTCGGCACCTGCTTCCACTGGCTGCCGTCGTCCGACAGCAGGATGCCGCCGCGCTGGCCCACCGCCACGAAGCGGTTGCCGGCGCGCGTGACGCCAAGCAGCAGGCTCGACGAGGCCCGCGGCGCCAGCACCGACGGACGAGCGACGAGCGTGGTGTCGACACCGGTGTCGGCGTCGCCGCTGTCTTCCTCTTCCTGGGCCAGCAGCCAGGCCGGGAATGCAAGTGTGGCCGCGATCGCCGCAGCGATCAGCGACGGTCGCAGCTTTATGGTCTGGAAGGTCATGCACGGCTCCCTGAAGGCATCGAAAAGATGGCCGGCGACCCCTCGCCGGCCATCGTTGCAGCGCTGTTGCGAATTACTTGTTGCGCGACTTGCGGCTGAGGCTGCCCGGCGAGAATTCGTCGTCCTTGAAGCTGATCTTGAAGTCGGAAATCTTGTCTTCGTTCTGCAGTGCAGTGACGAAGTAACGGCCGCTCTGCAGGTCGTAGATGATTTCCGGAATGCCGGTCACGGTCGGCACGAACGGCACCGAGATCAGCTGCGCTTCCTGCACCTTCCACAGCTGGTCGCGGTTGTCGTAGGCATCGACCGCAGCGATCGCCCAGCTGTCCTCATCGACATAGAAGCGGCGCTTCTTGAACTGGTGGCGCAGGCCATCACGGATGGTCGCCTCGACAACCCAGACGCGGTGCAGCTCGTAGCGCGACAGGTTCTGGTTGATGTGGCCGGGACGGATGATGTCCTTGTACTTGATCAGCGGCGCGTTGATCAGGAACGAGTTGTACGGGATATACATCTCCTTCTTGCCGACCAGCTTCCAGGTGTAGCGGTCGAGCGCGCCGTTGAACATGTCGACCTGGTCGTTGAACTGCTCGCCGTCGGTGCCGATGTACGGGTTGTCGTAACCCACGTCTGGCGCCTTGTTCACGCGGCCGAGGCCGGGGTTGAAGATCCAGGCGTTGCGGCCCGAGCCTTCGGCACCCGAGGTTTCATGCACCAAGGTCAGCTGACCGGCCACACGGGCCGGCGCCACGACGTTGGAGAGGTAGTACAGCAGGATCTTGGTGCCCGGAGCCGCTTCTTCGAGGTTCGCATACTTGAACTTCACGTCCTCGATCAGCTTGGTGATCTTGAAGGTGCCGTCCTGCTTGACGATTGCCTGATTGTTGAAGCGCCGCACCGCCGACCCGCGGTAGCGCATCTTGTGGTTCCACATGACTTCCGCGCCGCTCTGCGGAATTGGGAATGGGAAGCCGAGCACCGCGCCCTCGACCTCATCCGTGCCCTTCAGCTCGGCGGTCGACGCATTCTTGATCGAGGCCGCGTTGATCTGGTCCGGGAAGAACGCCGTACGCAAGGTCGGGTAGACGATCATCTTGTAGGTCGCCGGATACTTCGCGAACAACGCCTTCTGGCCGTCGGTCAGCTTGTCGGCGTACTTCGCCATGTTGTCCTTGGTGATGATGAAGGACGGCGCCTCGTACTTGCCGCCACCACCGATCTGCTCGCGCTGCTTCTGCGCAAGCGCCTTCAGGTCCGGCGGCAGCTTGGCGATGATGTCGTCGATCTGCTTCTTGATCTTCGGGTAGTCGGCGATCGTGAAGTTGTCGACATACTTCAGCAGGTTGTCGAAGTCGGCCGGCGAGGCCTTGCGGATGTCCTCGAACTTCAGCCGCAGCTCTTCGAGCTTGGTCGGTGTCAGGCCGCGGATGTCGGCATCGAACTGCTTGCCGCCGATCCACGCCGGGATCGTGCCGTCAGCGTTCGGTCCGGCAATCGCGCCGACCGGCGTCAGTTCCTTGCCCAGCTTCGCGGCATCGGCAGCCGAGGCCTTCGCCTGCGCGGTCGACGTGGCGCCGAGGCCCATGCCGAGGCTGATCGCTCCAGCAAACATGACCCAATTCATGCGCTTCAACATAAGTGACTCCTCTTTGACGAATCGTGTACTACGACCGCGGGATCGCCCGAAAGGTGGCAGACCGCGCGACTGGGGGGAGATGACGGCGAATCAGAACGTGTAGCCGACCTGGAAACCGATGATGTCGCGGTCCCTCTGCGTGTTGACGGTGCCGCCACCGGTCGAGCCCTGGTAGACCAGCTGCCCGGTCCAAGGGCCGCCGTTCTCGAAGATCGCCAACGCCTGGTACTGCACGCGGCCCTCGATGAAATTCTGGATCGGCAGCGGCGCGATGCCGTACACATCGTGACCGATCAGCAGTTCCGGCTTGACGTTGATGCCCAGGAAAACATTGTTGTACTCAAGGCGGGTCAGTACCCGGTAGCCGGCAGAAAAGCTGTCGGCGAAGCCCTTGGTCTGCTGAGTCGGCACCAGTGAGCGGGTGTCCGGCGTGCCGTTCGGTCGGCCGGTTCCATCGGCACCCGGGCTGGCGTGCGTGCCATTGTTGTCACCGCCTTCCAGCTGCAGCCGGCCGCGGCTCGGCATGCCGATGACGTGCGTAAAGCCGACCTCGACCAGGATGATCACCTGATCGGCGCCGAACGGATTCTCCGACGAGCCCAACGCGCGAATGCCGGTGATGTCGACCTGCTGCACCGGAAACCGCTCATAGCCGTTGATGCGCTGGTTCGGCTGGATCTCGATGCCGCGGTACACGGACAGGAAATCCGGCACCGCGTTTCGCGAAGCCGGCAGGGTGACATTCGACGCCGCTGCCGGCAGCAGCACGCCGAGGCCGTTGATCAGCGCCGTCACCTGACCGAGCAGTTGCTGCGGATTGGAAGTCACGATGTCGTTGATCGCTCCCGGCAGCGAAGCGAGTGTCTGGGCAATGAATTCCGGCGATGTGCCGAGCGTGATGTCCTGACGGGGCAGCGACGGCTGCAGGCCGGCGAAGAACACGTCGGACGCCGCCACCTGCAACGGCATGTTCGGACGGAACGAATATTCGCCGGCGATCGACCACTTGCCGACGTTGGTGTTGAAGCTGACACCGACCATCTGGATGTTCTCGGGATAGGCGAAGAACACCTTTCCCGAGTCGAGCGGCGCCGGCTCGAGGCCGGTTTCCGGGTTCAGGCCGATGAAACCGTTGCAGGCCGTGAACGCCTCGACGAAGCCGGCAGCGTTGCGGGCGCAGGATTCATCGGTGGCGATGACGCTGAAATACGGCAGGCGGCTGTGGTAGTTCAGCGCATAGAAGCCGAGTTCGGTGCCGCCGTTGAGTTCCGGCAGATACCAGGTGAACTTGCCGCCGACCTGGCCCTGGTTGTTCGGCCGCGCGTACTTCAGCGGCAGCACTTCCGCGGTGAACGAGGAATTCGAGATCGCATTGATCGGGAACGGGATCCGCTGCAGGCGCTGCGGATCGTCGTGGAACTGGCCGATCGAGATGTTGAAGTTGTCGTTGTTGTAGAAGTCGATGTCAGAGTTGAAGGCACCACCCGGATCGACCACCACCGGCCGGAACGCGATCTGGTAGATCAGGTCCAGCGACATGCCTTCGCCGATCGAGGTGTTCAGCGCGATCAGCGGCGTGGAGCGGAACACTTCGCTGATTGGCGTCCCTGGATGACGCAGCAGGCGCGCATCGGGCGGCTGCAGCTCGTTCAGCGCATTGAGCGCGAAGTAGGTCGACTCGCCCCAGCGGTAGCGCTGCCAGCCGACGGTGACGCTGTACTCGTGATCGAGCAGCGTGAACGGCCGGCCGATGAAGAAATCGCGAATCTGCAGGTCCTGGCCGATCGGATGGCCGCGCCGATAGGGACGTCCCTCGTTGCGCGGCTGAAACGTGGTGTCAGCGTTGGTTTCCGTGAACCGGTAGTTGACCGGATCGAAGAATGCGATCGCCGCAAACTTGTAGTTCCAATCGCCGTAGTTGCCGGCCAGCTCGCTCGACAGCTTGACGATAGCCGCCGTTGGGTCCCACTGCTTGTAGTTGAGGTCGCCGTCATCCTTGTTGGTGCCGAGAAAGGCACCGGGGGCGTCGACCAGCCGCTGGTTCGGCGCGGGGTCACCGGTAAACGACAGGCAGCCGTCAGGGCAGAGATCAGGGTTGATGCTGAGCTTGCCCAGCAGCCGGGCGTCGGGCTTTTCGGCGCGGAACGCACCCGAGTACGACAGGGTGTTCTTCCAGGTGCCGGTCAGCTCTCCGAGCTCGAATTCCAGCGCATGCGCCGGGGCCAGATTGAACGCGATCGCGGCCAGCGTCGCACTGCTCATCAACTTGCGCTTCATCACGTCTCTCCCCCTCGTGCCGGCATCGCGTCTGTGCGCGATGGCCAATTTCATGTCTCGATCCGGCGCACCTGCCTCGGGCACCGGCGTAGCTGTCAGTCCTTCAGTCGCCGAGCAGGCCGCGGCCGACGAAGTGCACGTAATCGCGAATCAGGTCGTCGAAACGACCGGCATACAGCGTCGCGTGGTTGCCGCCGAACGGCGAATGGCGCAGGCCGCCGATCGCGGTCAAGCCGAAGATCGTCGAACTCATGCCGAGCAGCATCTGGAACTGCAGCTTTTCGCGCTGCTTGCCCGGATGCCGCGCCGCCAGCCGCGGTTCGATCTCGTTGAGAAACGGTGCGCATTGCTGAAGCACCAGCGACTGCCCGAGGTCGCCACCGTCCGATGCCAGACGGGCGACGAAGCGGATCGCATCGCGGCCGGTGTCGTCGGCATGAAACACCTGGATCAGCGGCATCACCAGCCCGGCCACCAGATCCTCGTCGCGCAGCGCGCCGTCGCGCTCCAGCCGGACGATCTCGCCGAGCGCGGCCGCGAAATAGGGCTCGAACCGGGCACGCACGAACTCGGCAACCGCGATCACCAGCCCCTGCTTGTCCTTGAAGTGATAGTGGATCGCGGACTGGTTGCCCTGACCCGCCTTCTGCACGATCTCGCGCAGCGACACCGCGTCGATCGCCCGCTCGGCAAACAGCTTCATCGCTTCGCGGATCAGCACGTCGCGCGTGCTGACACCGGCTTCCGCCGCACGGCTGCGCCGCGCACTGCGGCTTGCAGGCTTCGGCGTGACTGATTTCTTGACAGCCATCAGCATGGGCGGAAAACATGCTCCGGTTAATGCGCGTTCATTACGATAGACGTATTCAGGTTTGAGCGGCAAGCCCGCGACGAAAAAATTCCATCAGGACCCCTGCCATGCCCAAAACCGGACATTCCGCCACCGTCAGCCCGACCGCCCACTACACCGGCGCCGTCTGGGCCCGTCACCGGCTGTCGCACCCGGCATTCGCAACGCCCGAAGGCCGGCTGATGCATGCCGCCGGACGACCGGCGATGCAGCTGTCGCGCGCCCTCGGCGGCCCGACCCTGGAAGGGCTGCTGCTGGCCCGGCACCGGGTGATCGACGAGGAACTGCATGCCGCGATCAAGGCCGGCACCGTGTCGCAGGTGATCGAGATCGCCGCCGGCCTGTCGCCGCGCGGCTGGCGCTTCGCGCGCCAGTACGGCGAGCGGATCCGCTACGTCGAAGCCGACCTGCCCGGCATGGCGGCCCGCAAGCGGGCGCTGCTGGCGCGCATCGGCTGCCACAACGGTCCACAGCACCGAGTGGCGGACATCGACGCCTTCGCCGTCGACGGCCCGGCCAGCCTGGCCGGCATCGCCGCCACGCTCGATGCCCAGGCCGGCACCGCGATCATCACCGAAGGGCTGGTCAACTACTTCCCGACGGCGGCGGTGACGGCGCTGTGGGCGCGCATCGCCAGCACCCTGAAGGGCTTCCCGAACGGCCTGTACCTGTCCGACCTGCATGTCGGCGGCGAGAATCGCCAGCTTGCCGTGCAGGCCTTCGTCGGTCTGCTGTCGGCCTTCGTGCGCGGCCGGGTCCACCTGCATTTCCGGACCGCCGCCGACGCCGAGGCGCAGTTGCTGGCCGCCGGTTTCCGTACCGCGCAGCTGCTGTCGCCGGCCGATTTCGCCGACCGCTACCGCGTCTGCCGCGATCCGGCCGCGCGGCTGGTCAGGATCGTCCGCGCGACGACCGCAGCCGCCTGAACGCTGGCAGTCTGTGAACACTTGTTCCACCATCCGCCGCGCCGACGCCCGCCCCTCGCCATGATCCGATTCCCGAACTTCCGGCCATCCGTTCCCGCGCCCGGCGCCGACGGCGAGCGCGTCCACCTGGGCGATCTGCTGAAAGGCGCCGTGGAAACCTTGCCCGATGTGCTGAAGGTGCAGCGCGGCCTGTGGAACCTGGCCACCGCGCGGCCGACCTCGGTCGGCTCGATCGGCCTGCGGCTGCAGGCCCTGGCCGAAGCGCAACCGCATGCCACGGCGCTGAAGTTCGACGATCGCCGCTGGACCTACGCCGAGTTCAACGCCTGGGCCAACCGGGTCGCCGGCGCCTGCCGACAGGCCGGCGTGCAGCGCGGCCAGGTGGTGGCGATCCTGATGTCGAACCGCCCGGAAACGCTGGCGACCATCGCCGGCGTCATCAAGCGCGGCGCGATCGCGGCGATGCTCAACCACCAGCAGCGTGGCGAGGTGCTGGCCCATTCGCTGCGCCTCAGCAAGCCGGCAATGATCGTGGCCGGCGAGGAATGCGCCGAAGCGATTGCCTCGCTGGCCGGTTCGGGCGTGCTGGACACCGTTCCAGCGAAAGCCTGGGACGGCGCCAGCCCGCCGCCGGGCTGGCACGACTGGGCCGCCGCCGCCGATCGCGAAGCCTCGGCGAATCCGCCGGAAACGGCGACCATCCGGCTGAAGGAGCCCTGCTTCCACATCTTCACGTCGGGCACCACCGGGCTGCCGAAAGCCAGCGTGATGACCCATTACCGCTGGATGAAAGGCATGGCCGGCCTCGGCCAAATGACCTTGCGGCTGAGCGCGGGCGACACGCTGTACTGCCCGCTGCCGCTATATCACAACAACGCGCTGACGGTCTGCTGGGGCGCGGTGCTGGCCGATGGCGCGGCGCTGGCGCTGAGCCGCAAGTTCTCGGCCTCGCGCTTCTGGGACGAGATCCGCGCCTGCGAAGCCACCGCGTTCTGCTACATCGGCGAACTGTGCCGCTACCTGCTGAACCAGCCGCCGACGCCACGCGACCACAAGCATCCGGTCCGCCTGATGGTCGGCAACGGCCTGCGACCGGAAATCTGGGACGCCTTCCAGCACCGTTTCGGCATTGCCCGGATCGCCGAGTTCTACGGCGCCAGCGAATCGAACCTCGCCTTCGTCAACGGCTTCAACCTGTCGAAGACCGCCGGCTTCTGCCCGCTGCCGTACGCGATCGTCGACTTCGATCACGACGCCGAAGCACCGCTGCGCGGACCCGATGGCCGGCTCCGGCGGGTCGCCAGCGGCGGCGTTGGCCTGCTGATCTCGGAGATCACCGAACGCGCGCCGTTCGACGGCTACACCGACACGCGCGCCAACGAAGCCAAGCTGCTGCGCGATGTCTTCAAGCCGGGCGACTGCTGGTTCAACACCGGCGACCTGGTCCGCGACCAGGGCTGGCGTCACATCCAGTTCGTCGACCGGGTCGGCGACACCTTCCGCTGGAAGGGCGAGAACGTCGCCACCACCGAGGTCGAGGCAGCCCTGAACCGGATCGATGGCGTCGAGCAGGCCGTGGTCTACGGCGTCGAAGTGCCGGGCTGCGACGGCCGCGCCGGCATGGCCGCATTGTCGTGGACGCCGTCCCGCTTCGATGCGACCGGCGTCGCCGCGCAGTTGCGCGCCGCGCTGCCGGCCTACGCCGTGCCGCTGTTCATCCGCCTGCGCCGCGAACAGGAGGTGACCGCCACCTTCAAGTTCCGCAAGGTCGATCTGAAGCGCGAGGGCTTCGACCCGGCGCGGATCGACGAACCGCTGTACGTGCTCGATGGCAACCGCTACCGCAAGCTGACGCCGGCCGTGCACGACACCCTGATCAAAGGAGGACTGCGCCTGTGAACATCACGCTCGACATCGAGCGCCGCCTGCTGCTGCCGGTCGACCCGACGCAGGCCCTGCGCCTGCTCGACGACCTCGAAGCGACCATCGGCCGTTTCCCGAACCTGAAGAAGCTGACCCGGCTCGGCCCGAACCAGTACCGCTGGGACATGCGGACGATGGGCGTGCGGATCGCCAAGATCGCGCACGACCTGAGCTATGCCGCCCAGTACGACGTCGACCGGCCGGGCGCCACGATCCGCTGGAAGCCCCTGCCCGGCCACGGCAACGCGCTGATCGGCGGCGAAATCCAGCTGCGGGCGCAGGGCGCGCAGACCGAAATGCGCTTCGCCGTCGACGGCGTGATGCACGACGTGCCGGTACCGCTGCTGTACCGGCCGCTGGCCGGGCCGTTCATCGTCAACAAGATGGGCGTGCTGATCGAGCGCTACCTCGCCGCCACGGCTGCCGCGCTGCGCGGCGACGGCGCCGCATCGCCGGCCTCCGGAAAAATCGCCAAGGGCTGAGCCGAATCCGGCAATAATCCGCTGGCGCATGTGCGCTGCACCATTTTTCAGGCTCCAACGATGATCCGTCGTGTCGTGTTCAACCAGAAGGGCGGCGTCGGCAAGACGACCATCGTCAGCAACCTGGCGGCCATCGCGGCCAGCCGCGGCCTGCGCACGCTGGTCATCGATCTCGACACCCAGGGCAATTCGACGCAGTACCTGCTGGGCCCGCTGGCAGCCACCGCCGACCGCTCGATCGCCGACTTCTTCGAATCGACGCTCGGCTTCTCGATCCAGCCGCCGCCGTTCGTGACCTACGCGACCAACTCGCCGTTCGAGAACCTCGACGTGGTCGCCGCCAGCACGCGGCTCGATGACCTGCAGGTCAAGCTCGAAGCCAAGCAGAAGGTGCAGAAGCTGAACCAGGCGCTGGACAAGCTGAAGGGCTACGACGCGGTGTTCATCGACACGCCGCCGGCGCTGAACTTCTACAGCCGCTCGGCGCTGATCGCGGCGGATCGCGTGCTGATTCCGTTCGACTGCGACGAGTTCGCGCGCCAGGCGCTGTACACGCTGATCGACAACATCCACGAGATCCGCGCCGACCACAACGACGATCTGAAGATCGAAGGCATCATCGTCAACCAGTTCCAGTCGCGCGCGAAGCTGATGCAGCGCGTGGTCGCCGAACTGAAGGCCGAGGGCCAGCCGCTGCTCGATGCCACGCTGTCGTCATCGGTGCGGGTCAAGGAATCGCACGAACGCCACCAGCCGATGATCCATCTCGATCCGACGCACCGGGTCACGCAGGAATACATCGCGCTGTACGACTCGCTGGCGCGCTGAGAGCCGATCGCGGAACCGGAAGCAGCTCTTGCGATCGGGAAACGGCTCCACCCATCTCGTCATTCCGGCGAAAGCCGGAATCCGGTGTGCCGCTATCGGCAAGCGCTGCGACAGCGTCGAGGCTGGATCCCGGCCTTCGCCGGGATGACAGCTGCGCAAAGATGTACGTGGCACCCGGAAAGCCCCGGTGAAGGGGCCCGTTCGTGGTCTTACTCGGGCTTGCGCGGACGGTAACCGGTCCAGCCGGCGGGCTTGGCCGTGCGGTCGACCTTCTTGACCGCATCGCGGCGCGGCACGTCACCGGCTCTGCGTTCTTCCGCACCCGGCCGCGAACGGCGTTCGCGCTGCGGCTTTGCCTTCTTCGGCGCTGCGAAGCCGACGGCTGCGCGCAGCGCGTTCAGTTCGTCCTTGTCCAGTTCGCGGTAGCCGCCGGACTTCACGCCGCGGCCGAGCACGATCGGGCCGTAGCGGACGCGGATCAGGCGGCTGACCTTGAGTTCCTGCGATTCGAACAGCCGGCGCACCTCGCGGTTGCGGCCTTCCTTCAGCGTGACGCGCCACCAGGTGTTGGCGGCGGACTTGGCTTCGGCGCCATCATCCTCGTCCTCGAACGCGGCCTCGTTGTGCCCGCCGGCCTCGATCTTGTCGAAGTGCGCCGGGCCGTCTTCCAGTTCCACGCCCTTGCGCAGCTTGTTCAAGGTTTCGGTGGTGATGTTGCCGAGCACGCGCACCGCGTACTCGCGTTCCAGCTCGAAGCTCGGATGGGTCAGCCGCCGCGCCAGTTCACCGTCATTGGTCAGCAGCAGCAGGCCGGAGGTGTTGAGATCGAGCCGGCCGACCGCGATCCAGCGGCCGGAATCGAGCTTCGGCAGCTTCCTGAACACGGTCTTGCGGCCTTCCGGATCGTCACGCGTCACCAGTTCGCCGACCCGCTTCTTGTAGAGCAGCACCTGGGTCGCTTCGCGGTCCATCGAATGGCGTACCGAACGACCGTCGACCGTCACCCGGTCGCCGGCGACCACCTTCTGGCCGGGGGTCGCCGGATCGCCGTTCACCTTGATCCGGCCCTCGGCGACCATCGCTTCGATCGCTCGCCTAGAGGCAACGCCGGCATCGGCCAGCACCTTCTGGATGCGCTCGCCGCCGCCGGCCTTCGATCCCGGCTTGGGCGCGCTCAATGGAGCACCGCATCGGTGGGCGGTTCGGCCGAGGGTGGCGCCGTCTGTTCGTCGACATCGCCCTCTTCGGCCGGCATCGCGGTCGGCGCCAGCCCGGCGCCGAGCTTCGACAGCGCAGCTTCCAGCTGTTCCAGATCCTTGACGTCCGGCAGCGCCGGCAGCTGGTCGAGCGTCTTCAGGTTGAAGTCGTCGAGGAACTGCGTCGTGGTGCCGAACAGCGCCGGACGGCCGGGCACGTCCTTCTGGCCCAGCTCGCGAATCCAGCCGCGCTCGCTGAGCGTGCGCAGGATGTTCGACGACACCGCCACGCCGCGCACGTCCTCGATCTCGCCCCGGGTGATCGGCTGGCGGTAGACGATCAGCGCCAGCGTTTCCAGCAGCGCGCGCGAATACTTCGGCGGCTTTTCCTGCCACAGCCGCGCCACCCATTCGGCGTACTCGGGGCGCACCTGCACGCGCCAGCCGCCGGCCACTTCGCGCAGTTCGCTGGCGGTGCCGGAGAAGCGCGCGTCGACGAGCGCCAGCGCCTCGCGCAACTCGCGCTTGCCAAGGTTGAATTCGGAGCCGACGAAGCGCACCAGCTGCTCCATCGACAGCGGGCCATCGGAGGCCAGCAGCAGCGCTTCGATGATCAGGCTGATCGCGGCGAGGTCGACCGCCGGCGCGGGGTTCGCGTCGGCGTCGGCGATCGGCTTGTCCTGCACGTCTTCTTCCACGGGTTCGATTCCTTCAGTGCCACAAAGCAGTTGGTGTCTCAGTATCCCAGCAAAGCCTGGCGGTTCGCGTCGCGCCACCATTCAAAGAACGGCACCAGCACCACCAGCAGCACGATCGCGGCGCCCCAGAGGCTGCCGATGGCCAGGAACCAGGCGGCACCGGCCCAGCCGAACTGCATGGCCAGCACGCTGACGATGTCGAGCGGATCGCGATTGCGGCGCGCGGCCGCCACCTGCACGAACGACCGGCGGGTCACCGGATACGGCCGTGCCACTTCGATGGCGCAGGCGCAAAAGCCTGCGCCGAAGCCACAGATCAGGCAGACCAGCCCGCTCCAGGGGTCCTGCAGCGCCGCCCACAGCGAGGCCAGCAGCATCAGCGCCAGTACCGGCGCCAGCGCGGCAATGCACTTGTAGGCGATCAGGCGACTGCGGGGCTGCGGCGCGCTGCCGAGCAGCGCCGGCGATTCCTCGGCGCTGATCATCAGGTTCGACACGTACTGGCTCAGCTGTGCGGCGAAGAAGGTGGTGGCCGCCACGGCCGCCGCCAGCCGGGTGTCGCCCCGGAACAGGTTGCCGTAGAAGAACGCGACGATCAGCAGCGGCTGCGCCGCCAGCGCGATCGCGAGACGACCGTCGCGCAGGATGGTCCGCCACTCCTTCAGCAACAGCACGCGAAACAGGCGGGTGTCGAAACGCAGCCCGCCGGACGAGGCAGGCGCGGCCGGTGCGGCCTGCTCCGGGGATTGCACAGCCAGCAGCACCGCCGGCACCGCGAAACGGGCGGCGGCCAGCAGCGCCAGGGTCGCCAGCAGCAGCAGGCTCAGCAGCGCCGTCGCGTCACCGGTCAGCGCCAGCGCCGGCAGCCGCAGCAGGCCGGCCCCGGCGCTCAGCCCATTGCCGGACAGCGACAGCGTCGACACATCGGCCTGCGGTCCGGCCGGCCCGTGATCGACGAGGCTGCCGATCACGAACAGCAGCGGTGCGCCAGCCTGCACGCCCTGCAGCACGCGGCGGCCGCGCACCAGCCCGAACAGCCGCACGGCCAGGGCCATCACGGCCAGCGCCAGCGCCACCGTCAGCGCTGCCAGCATCACGGTGACCGGATAGGCCAGCAGGAACACCGGCCGGCCGAGCAGCGCGCCCATGTTGGCCACCGGCGTCACCAGCAGAATCGAGATCGCCCAGGTGCTGACGATCAGCGACAGCACCCGCATCGCCATGATCCGGCGGAACGGCAGCGGGCTCATCAGGTGCAGGCTCAGTTCGCGGCCGGCGAGGATCAGTCGGAAGGTGGCCAGCAGCGCCGCCATCAGCATGAAGAACTCCAGGCTCAGCAGCAGCACGCCGGAAAACTCCAGCAGCTTGTCGGTCGGCATCGGCCGCGCCGACTGGAACATGCTCCACAGCACCAGGCCGGCACCGGCGTGCAGCAGCGCGATGAACAGCGCGTACAGCGCCAGCGCCCAGCGCCGGTTCTTGCCGAAGCCGAAGCTGCGGATGCTCAGCCGCAGATCCTGCACGATCAGCCACGGCAGGCTGCCCGCCGACATCCTCATGCCGAGGTCGCGCCCGCTGCCGCATCGGGACCGGTGGCCGACAGGAACAGGTCTTCCAGCGTTGAATCGTCCGCGCCATAGCGGGCGCGCAGTTCGTCCAGCGTGCCTTCGGCGAGCAGCCGGCCGCTGCGGATCAGGCCGATGCGCGAGGCCATGCGTTCGGCCACTTCGAGGATGTGGGTGGTGAACAGCACGGTCAGACCATCGCGCACCAGCTGGCCGAGGAAATCCTTGACCCGGCGCGCGGCGGCGACATCAAGGCCAGTCAGCGGCTCATCGAGAATCAGCAGCGCCGGATCGTGGATCAGCGCGCCAGCCAGGGTCAGCTTCTGCTGCATGCCGCGCGACAGGTTCTCGCAGTAGTGGCCGCGCGCGTCCCAGAGATCGAGCCAGCGCAGCAGTTCCTCGCCTTTCTTCTCGGCGATCCGGCCATCGACACCCCAGAGCCCGGCGACGAATTCCAGGTACTCGGTGCAGCGCAGTTTGCCGTACAGCAGCGGCTCGTCCGGCAGGAAGGCCAACCGCTGCTTGGCGGCGATCGGCGCCTTCACCAGGTCGTGGCCCAGCACCTCGATGCTGCCGCTGTCGGGCTGCAGCAGGCCGGCGATCATCCGCAGCGTGGTGGTCTTGCCGGCGCCGTTGGCGCCGAGCAGCGCGTAGAACTCGCCGCCTTCGATGCGCAGGTTCAGGCCGGCGACGGCGGGCTTGCCGCCGAAGGTCCGCGCAACCTCGCGCAGCTGCAGCGCTGCGGTCATGCGTCTTCGGCGAGCGCGGTTTCGGCAGACCCGGCGGCGGCAATGGTCACCGGCATGAACGGCCCGGCCTGGGTGATTTCCAGCATCGACGACTTGGCCAGTTCGAGGATCGCCAGCAGGCAGACCACGACACCGGCGCGGCCTTCGGCGAGGTCGATCAGGTCGACGAAGCGGATCGGCCCGTTGCGGACCCGGTCGAGCACCGAACTCATCCGTTCGCGCACGGAAAGCGGCTCGCGGGCAATGGTGTGGCGGGTGAACAGCTCGGCTCTGAGCAGCACTTCGCGGAACGCCAGCATCAGCTCGCGCACGCCGGGCGGCGGCGGCGGCCGGGCATCGACGAGCTTGTCCGGCCGCGCCTGCACGACGGCGATCTCGCGGCCGACTCTGGGCAGCGCGTCCAGGTTCTCGGCCGCCGTCTTGAAGCGCTCGTATTCCTGCAGCCGGCGCACCAGCTCCATGCGCGGATCGCCGCCGGTCTCGTCCTCGTGCGCCGGCGGCTTCGGCAGCAGGATGCGCGACTTGATCTCGGCCAGCCAGGCAGCCATCACCAGGTACTCGGCCGCCAGTTCCAGGCGCAGCTCGCGCATCAGGCGGATGTAGTCCATGTACTGCTGGGTGATCTTCAGCACCGGGATATCGAGGATGTCCAGGTTCTGCTTGCGGATCAGGTACAGCAGCAGGTCGAGCGGGCCTTCGAAGGTTTCGAGGAACACCTCCAGCGCATCCGGCGGGATGTACAGATCGCTCGGCAGCTGCGATAGCGGCGCGCCGTTGACCAGCGGCACGCGGCTTTCGGCGGACGGCTCGGCGGCCGCTTCGGCCTCGGCCGGGAACAGGTCCGGCTCGTTCACGCCGGGATCAGCCCCAGTGCTTCGTGGACACGGGCCAAGGTGGCGTTGGCGCGCCGGCTGGCGCGCTCGGCCCCGTCCTTCAGCACGGCGCGCAGGCCGTCGCGATCCTCGCGCAGTTCAGCGTACTTGGCCTGCACCGGCTTCAGGCACTCGACCACCGCGTCGGCGACCGCACCCTTGAAGGCGCCGTACTGCTTGCCTTCGAACTCGGCTTCGAGCTGGGCCACGGTCTTGCCGGTGGTCGCCGCCAGGATCGACAGCAGGTTGGACACGCCGGGCTTGGCGGCGATGTCGAAGCGCACCACGCCGTCCATGTCGGTGACCGCGCGCTTGATCTTGCGAACGATCACGTCCGGACCATCGAGCAGGTACAGGGCATTGGTTTCCGCGTCGTCGGACTTCGACATCTTCGCGGTCGGGTCCTGCAGGCCCATGATCCGGGCGCCGACCGGCGGGATCATCGGCTCCGGCACCGTGAAGACGGGGCCGTAGATGTTGTTGACCCGGTTGGCGATGTCGCGGGTCAGCTCCAGATGCTGCTTCTGGTCATCGCCGACCGGTACCTGTGCGGCGTCGTAGAGCAGGATGTCGGCCGCCATCAGCACCGGGTAGCCGAACAGGCCGGCATTGATGTTGTCGGCATGCTTGGCGCTCTTGTCCTTGAACTGCGTCATCCGGCCCAGCTCGCCGAACTGCGTGTAGCAGTTGAGGATCCAGCCGAGCTGCGAATGCGCCGGCACATGGCTCTGCACGAACAGCACGTTGTCCTTGGGATCGAGCCCGCAGGCGATGTACAGCGCCAGGAACTCGTAGCAGCGCTCGCGCAGGATTGCCGGGTCCTGGCGCACGGTGATCGCGTGCAGGTCCACCAGCATGTAGTGGCAGTCGTACGTCGCCGACAGCGGCAGCCAGTTCTTGATCGCGCCGAGGTAGTTGCCAAGCGTGAGACGGCCGGACGGCTGGATGCCGGACAGGACGGTGGGGCGCGGGTTCGCAGTCATCGGTCGAAAAGCGTTGGGGTTCAGACGAGGGTGACGATCATCGAGATCAGCCCCAGCATCAGGCTGATCAGCGGGGTCATGATCGCGCCAAGCACGCCGACGAAGGCGAGCAGCAGGATGATCGGGAAGGTGTAGGGCTGGATGCTTTCCAGCTGCTGCGCCGGCTTCGGCGGCAGGGTCACCAGCAGCATGCGGCCGACATCGAACGGCGGCAGCGGCAGCAGGTTCAGCACCAGAAAGCTCAGGTTGAAGCTGATGCCGAGCTGGGCCATCAGGTGCACGCCAAGGCCCACACCTTCGCTGGCGCCATAGGTGAACTTGAAGACGAAGGCCCAGGCCAGCGCCATCAGGAAGTTGGCGCCGAGGCCGGCCGCCGCCACCTTGATCGCCCCGCTCCTGGGATCGCGAAAATTGCGTTCCGAGATCGGCACGAACTTCGGCCAGCCGATCAGCAGGCCGCCCAGCCCCGCCTGACTCAGCGCGATGAACACGCCGGGCAGCAGCAGGGTGCCGATCGGATCGACACGCTTCAGCGGATTGAGGCTGATGCGGTCGTACTGCTTGCCGGTGTTGTCGCCGAGCAGCAGCGCGACGCGGCCACGAGCGATTTCGCGAACGGTGAGTGCCAGCACCAGCGGCAGCAGCGAAACCGCCAGCCGCTGAAAGAGATCGAGGGAGTCCATGCGGCGATTATACCGGCCGGCCGCCGGCCAGCCGCCGGCTCAGTCGTCCGGGTAGTGTCTCAGTTTGAATTGCGCGGCTTGTAGGGTCCGCGCTTCTTGGCGATTGGTTCCGGCACCAGCGCGGCGATCTCTGCCAGCGACCAGACATGATCGGCGATGCCTGCTTCCATTGCCGGAGTCACGCGCAGCGTTTTATGCACACGGCCGAAGTTGTAGAACATCATGTGCAGCGCAACTGCATGCGCGTGGTTCTCGACCTTCTTGCTGAATGCATTGGTAAGGCGCGTGAAACGGCGCATGCCCATCCGCATCGTTAGGTTCGCGCGCTCGACGTAGCTCGTCGAAATATGCGCCTCGTTCGGACGGCCTGAAACGGGCTGCTTGACCGCTCCGATGCATTCCGCCGGGCTATAGCGGCGCTCATTCTCAGCGCCAACCGGCGCGCCGTATTGCTTGACGAGCATCGCATAGTCGATTTCGTGCACGAAGGCTTCGCGGACCGCTGTCAGATAGGCGTGGTGGCCGTCCGTTGTGAGCTGCACGCGATGGGCAAGGCGTTCGGCAAGGTCGTTCATGAACTCATTGGCCGCAGCCGCATCCCGGCGGCCGACGACCCAGGACGGCACCAGCTTCGTATCGGCACAGATCGCCGTCCAGGTCCAAACGTCGCCAGCCGTGCCGGCTGCCTTCTCCTCTGCGCTGGCGTTCTTCGCCTTGGCGCCGACGAAGGCCCAGATTTCGTCGCACTGGATGCGCTGGCAGGGCAGGTTACGCAGCGCCTTGTCCTGATACTCCGCGCAGGCCATGCCGACATCCACGAGCAGTTTGGTCACGGTGTTGATGGAGCAGTCCGCCATCCGCGAGACGGCGCGCAGGCTGTTGCCTTCGACCAGCATTCCAATGATCTGCGCCCGCCGTTGAATGGTTAGTTTGTTCATGGCGCAAATCATACTGAACGTTATGCATATCGGTCAAGCATATTGCTCATTTTAACTGCTTTAGTTAACTACCGTATTGACGTGCATGCCGCCCAGCTTCATAATCCGCAGGTATGAAGATCGAGTTTCGGGACAAGTCCCTCGCGCTCATACGTACCGACCAAGCTGCGGAGACGAAGTTACCGTTCCCGGTGATTAAGTCATGCAGAGATAAGTTGGTCTTTCTGGAGTCCGCACCGGACGAACGAACAATCAGGAACTGGAAGAGCTTGCGGTACGAGAAATTGAAGGGTGATCGAGAAGGTCAGCGCTCGATCAGGATCAACGATCAGTGGAGGCTGGTTTTTCAACTAGACGAGGCTTCAAGCCCCGCGACATTAGTGGTCCTTGCTGTTGAGGACTATCACTGAGGAGACCATATGGACGGATTTGTAAACGATGTTCCCGCTCCCGGACTCTTCATCAGAGAAGAGTTGGAAGCGCGTGGATGGACCCAGTCAGATTTGGCCTACGTGCTTGGCATCGCTGAGTCTGAACTCAGTGCGATCCTTGCTGGAAAGAGAGGGATCACCCCTGAGAGAGCCAAGGCTTTTGGCAAGGCGTTTGACGTGGCTGCGGAGCTCTTCGCCAATCTCCAGAATGCCTACGATTTGTCACGAGCCAGAGAGCCTGATCCCAATGTCGAGCGCAAAGCACGCCTCCAATCGGTCTATCCCATCAGGGACATGATTAAGCGCGGGTGGTTGATCGATTCGGCGGCATCGCTGCTGGAGGCTCAGCTAGCGAGTTTTTTTGAAGCCAGCAGCATTAACGAAGTGCCGCAGCTTGCTCATGCCGCGATGAAATCTAACTATGGCGACGTTCCTGCGGCCCAGCTCGCGTGGTTGTACCGAGTGCGGCAGATTGCAAAAGAAATGGTCGTCCCTGCCTATTCCGAGAAGGCGCTGCGCAAGGCCCTTGCCGAGATGAAGCAGTACATGATCGATCCCGCCGATACGAGGCACGTTGCGCGATTGCTTAGCGAATGCGGCATTCGGTACGTAGTGGTGGAAGCTCTGCCGAACTCAAAAATTGATGGCGTGTGCTTCTGGATTGATGATTCGCCGGTGATCGGCATGTCGATCCTCAAGGATCGCATCGACAATTTCTGGTTCGTCCTACGGCACGAAATTGAACACGTCCTTCAAGGGGATGGGCGCGATTTGGCGATCATTGATTCAGAGCTTGAGGGCGCAGGAGGAGGAACAGGCTCAGAAGTCCCCGAGCAGGAGCGGAATGCGAATAAAGAGGCTGCGGACTACTGCGTTCCGATCCGCGAAATGGAATCGTTCTTCCTACGCAAAAATCCCTTCTTTTCCGAACGCGATCTGTTGGGCTTTGCAAAGCGAATGCAGGTTCATCCCGGCATAGTTGCCGGTCAGCTTAGGCGGCGACTTAATCGCTGGGACTTGTTCTCAAAGCATCTCGTGAAGATACGGCAGTCAGTCTTGTCAACTGCGATGTGCGATGGATGGGGTCAGGTCGCCCCACTATCAAATTAATAGGAGGGCTTGAAATGGCTACTTATCAAGAGCGATTGCAGAGCATTTTTCACAAGTATGAGGCTGAAACTGGCGAGCAGTTTGCAACGACCAGCGACGTGGTTGCGTGGGCTGTTAAGAGTGGCCTGTTGGTCGCTCCGCCGGTCGATCCGTACGCGAAGCTCGCCGAAGAAATGTCCGCCGCGCTCCGCGCTGAGTACAAGATCGACCCGCTCGGCCGGAAGTATCGCGTCAACCACAACGTTCGCGAGCGACACGGCGGCGTGCAGTATTCCATCTGGTCTACTGGCGAAAATGCACCGCGAGGCTTTATGGTCAAGTCGGTGGCTCAGCGACGTAAAGGCATCGCTGCGGACTGCGTGTCACTGAAAAATGACGTGGACGTTTACAACGACAGCAAGCCGCATCAGGAACCTATTCCTTTGCATCTTGATTTCACTCACGACGTGGAAGAAGCCCAGGCATTGATGCTGGAAGAATCCGAGCCCGGTTAGAATTTTTTCCAGCGAGCAGAAGCGGCAACTCGCGCTATCTCCGAGCGTTGGTCGGGCGTCAGCTTCTCGAAGCGAGCCTTGCCACCCTTCAAGCCACCCTTGCGCCCCAGGGCGACGGCCGCCGGGTCTTTACCGTCGTCGGTCTTGGGCGGCTCAACCTCGCCCGTAGCAACGCCTACGATGAAGGCGGCGAGCTGGTTCGTATCGCGAGGGCGTTTGGGTGTCTTGGCCATGCCCGAAAGCTTGGACCGGCCAGCCTGAGCGGTCAAGCATCAGCGGATTTCAAACTGAGACACTACCGTCGTCCGCCAGCCCGAGCATCGAGACGTCGCCCTTGCCCCGGCGCAGCAGCACCGGCGCGTCGCCGGTGAGGTCGAGCACGGTGGTCGGTTCGGTGCCGCAGTTGCCGGCATCCAGCACCAGATCAACCGACCGCTCCAGCCGCGCCCGGTCGTCGTCGAGGTCGTTCAGCGGCTGTTCTTCGTCCGGCCACTGCAGCGTGCAGCTGAGCAGTGGCTCGCCGACCAGTTCCAGCAGCGCCTGGGTCACCTTGTGCTCGGGCACGCGGATGCCGATGGTCTTGCGCTTCTCGTGCTGCACGCGGCGCGGCAGTTCCTTGGTGGCCTCCAGCACGAAGGTGTACGGCCCCGGCGTCAGCTGCTTTAGCAGCCGGAACTGCCAGTTGTCGACCCGCGCGTAGGTGGCGATTTCGGAGAGATCGCGGCAGACCAGCGTGAACTGGTGGTGACGATCGAACTCGCGCAGGCCGCGGATGCGCTCGGCCGCGTCGCGGTCAGCCAGCCGGCAGCCGAAGGCGTAGCAGGAATCGGTCGGATAGGCGATCACCGCGCCCTGGCGGACGCGGTCAGCCGCCCGCTGGAGCCAGCGGCGCTGCGGATCGACGGGATGCAGTTCAAGCCATTCGGAAGCCATGCCGGCATTGTCCCATGCCTTTGCGGCAGGGCGTTGGACCGGCCGATGACGCCGCAGGACGCGTGGCTATAATTCGGCCCATTCGCGGTCTGCCGGACCGCTGCCAGAGCCTCACGCCGCGCCATGAATGCCGTGCTCGACCTGATTCCCGCGATCCTGTTTTTCGCGGCCTACAAGCTGTACGGCATGTTCACGGCCACCGCCGTGCTGGTCGTGTCGCTGCTGCTGATGGTGCTGATCACCTGGCTGCGCACGAAGTCGGTGCCGAAGCTGCAGCTGGCGACGGCCCTGGTGGCAACCGTGCTCGGCGGCATGACGCTGTGGTTCCGCGACCCGACCTTCATCCTGTTCAAGCCGACCGCGATCTACGGCGCCTTCGCGCTGGCGCTGCTCGGCAGTCACGTGATCGGCGACAAGGTGCTGATGCAACGAATACCGCAGAAAGCGATGGTGATGCCGGATGCGCTGTGGCGGCGGCTGAACTTCGCCTGGGCACTGTTCTTCGTGTTCTGCGCGCTGCTGAACGTCTACGTGGCGCTGAACTTCAGCGAGGAAGTCTGGGTGAAGGTCAAGGTGTTCGGCTTCACGGCGCTGATGTTCGTGTTCATGCTGGCGCACATCCCGTTCCTGTCCCGCTACCTGGTCGACTCCCCGAAAGATGCCGCTCCGCGTTGACAACATCCGCCAGACGCTCGAAGCGGTGCTGGCGCCGACCCGCCTCGACATCGAGGACGACAGCCATCGCCATGCCGGCCATGCCGGCGCCAAGGGCGGCGGTCACTACCGCGTCTACATCATCTCGGCGAAGTTCAGCGGCCGCACGCTGATCGCCCGTCACCGGATGGTCTACGAAGCGCTGGCCGAGCAGATGAAGGGCGACATCCACGCGCTGTCGCTGGTCACCAAGGCGCCGGACGAAGTCGGCGAATAAGGCCGCTCAGTCGCTGATCAACCGTCGATCAGGGCCTGCAGCGCCGCCAGATCAAGCACCGGCACGCCGAGCTTTTCGGCCTTCGCCAGCTTCGAGCCCGCCGCTTCGCCTGCCAGCAGGTAATCGGTCTTGGCCGACACGCTGCCGGTGCATTTGCCGCCGTGCGACTCGATCAGCGCGCTCGCTTCTTCCCGCGACATTCCCGGCAAGGTGCCGGTGATCACGAAGGTCTTGCCGCTCAGCGCGCCTTCGGCAGCGGCTTTCGGCGCTGGCCAGTGGATGCCGGCCCCGCCCTCGGTCGCCGGCCGCACCAGCTGGTCGATCACCACGCGATTGCGCGGTTCGGCGAAGAAGTGGCAGATCGACGCCGCCACGGTCGGACCGACATCGGGCACGGCCTGCAGCAGCGGGAAACGCTCTTTCTTCTTCTCCGCGTGCTCGGTGGCCAGATCAGCGTCGGCCGCCGCCAGCAAGGCTTCCAGCGTGCCGAAATGCACGGCCAGATCGCGCGCCGTGGTTTCCCCGACCACTGGAATGCCCAGTGCGAACAGGAAGCGGCCGAAGGTCGTGCTGCAGCTGGCGGCAATCGCCTTGACCAGGTTCTGCGCCGACTTCTCGCCCATCCGCTCCAGCGCTGCGAGCTTCTCGACATCGAGCTTCAGGTAGATGTCGGCCGGCGTGCGGACCTCGAGTTCATCGATCACCAGCGCCAGCAGCTTGTCGCCGAGGCCATCGATGTCGATCGCCTTGCGCGACACGAAATGGATCAGCGCGCCATGCAGCTGTGCGCGGCAGGACAGGCCGTTGGTGCAGCGGGCGATCGCCTCGCCTTCCTCGCGGGCGATGGCGCCGCCGCAGACCGGACAGGCCGGCGGCAGCTCGACGATGCGGGCATCGGCCGGTCGCCGCGCCAGGACCACTTCCTTGACTTCCGGAATCACGTCGCCTGCGCGGCGCACGATCACCGTGTCGCCAATCCGCACGTCCTTGCGCTGCACCTCGTCCATGTTGTGCAGGGTGGCATTCGAAACATTGGCGCCGCCGACGAACACCGGCTGGAGCCGTGCCACCGGCGTCACCGCGCCGGTGCGGCCGATCTGGAACTCGACGTTCTCCAGCACCGTCACCGCTTCTTCGGCCGGGAACTTGTAGGCCACCGCCCAGCGCGGCTCGCGCGACACCGTGCCCAGTTCCTCGCGGCCGGCGAGGTCATCAAGCTTGAACACCACGCCGTCGATGTCGAATGGCAGGCTGGCGCGCTTCGCGCCGATGGCCTCGAAGTAGCGCTGGCAGCCATCGGCGCCCTGCACCGCCTCGATCAGATCCGACACCGGAAAGCCCCAGCGCTTCAGCTGTTCGAGCATGTCGCGATGGCGCGCCGGCGCGGCCCAGCCGTCCGACACGCCGACGCCATAGGCGTAGAACGCCAGCGGCCGCTTCGCGGTGATCACCGATTCCAGCTGCCGCAGGCTGCCGGCGGCGGCATTGCGCGGATTCACCGGCGGCTTCTCGCCGCGCGCCTCGGCGTCAGCGACCATTTTCCTGAAGCCCGCCAGCGGCAGGTAGACCTCGCCGCGTACCTCGACCAGCGGTGGCACCTCGCCGTGCAGGCGCAGCGGCAGGCTGCGGATGGTGCGCAGGTTGGCGGTGATGTCCTCGCCGGTTTCGCCGTCGCCACGGGTGGCGCCCTGCTTCAGTACGCCGTGCTCGTAGACCAGCGACACGGCCAGCCCGTCGAGCTTCGGTTCGGCGATGTAGTCGACGGTGCCCTTCAGCAGCACCTCGCGCACGCGGCGATCAAAGTCCTGCAGCGCGGCTTCATCGTCGGCCTTGCGCAGGCTCAGCATCGGCTGGCGATGTCGAACCGGCGCAAACGCCGGCGATGGCGCACCGCCGACCCGCTGGGTCGGCGAATCCGGCGTCTTCAGTTCCGGGTGTTCGGCTTCCAGCCGCTGCAGCTCGCTGAAAAGCCGGTCGTATTCGGCGTCCGGAAGCTCCGGGTCGTCGAGCACGTAGTAGCGGTGATTGGCCCGCTCCAGTTGCCGCCGCAGCTCGGCGGCGCGTTCCGCCGCCGTATCCACGTTCAGGCTGGCAGATGCTGGCGGGCCCAGGACTCGATGTCCTGCTGCAGTTCGCGGGCGCTGGACGGCGTGAACGGCTGCTTCTTGGCGTCGTAGACCTCGGCGCCGAGTGCCGTCGCCAGCCGCTCGGCCGTGGCGATCATGTCGCGGATCGCATCGGCCGCACGCACCGGGCCGGGCAGCACGATGAACAAGGTCAGGCCCGGCGTCTCGAAATCCTCGGCCATCGCCGGATCGAGATGCCCCGGCTTCAGCAGGCTGGCGACGCTGAAGACGATCTCGTTGCGGCTGATGCGGTGATAGATCTGCCGTGCGCCAAAGCTCAGACGCTGGCCGGCCAGCGCGGCGTGCAGCTCGACGCCGGACATCGGCTGGCCGGTCGGCTGCGCGACCAGCAGCGACACGATCTTCTGCACCTGCGGCTTGCTGTCGGCCACCGGCGCAGCGGCGGCAGCGGCCGGCTTCGCGGCCTCGACCGGCTTCGGCACGGCGGCCGGATTCAGGGTAGGCCCGCGTGCCGGGACCGGCGCAGGCGACGGCTCGGCGTCCACATCAGCCGGCTGGCCGAAGCGCGGTTCGACCTTGCGCGGCTTGCCGACGCCGAACTCGTCGAACTGCTGGCCTTCGGCGCCGAAGATGTCGAGCTGGCGGGATCGCGGCGACGACGGCTCCGGCGGCACGTCGAGGCTCATGGCCCGACGGTCGCGGCGTGACAGCACGTATACGGCGATCACCGCGATGACCGCGAAAATCAGCAACGCCCACTGCAATGGACTCATCGTTTCGCCTTAGCCCCCGAAATCTCCACGATTGGCCTGACCTCAAGCCCAGACGATCAATTCGCCTGTTCAGCCGCTGCTTCTTCCGGCGTGCCGACCATGGCAACCGCCTGCTGCACGTCGACGCTGACCAGCCGGGAAACGCCCGGCTCCTGCATCGTCACGCCATGAAGGTGCTCGGCCAGCTCCATCGTGATCTTGTTGTGCGTAATGATAATGAACTGAACGCCCTGCGACATTTCCCGCACCACTTCGCAGAAGCGGCCGACGTTGGCGTCATCGAGCGGTGCATCGACTTCGTCCATCAGGCAGAACGGCGCAGGATTGAGCTGGAACAGCGCCAGCAGCAGCGCCACCGCAGTCATCGCCTTTTCGCCGCCTGACAGCAGCTGGATCGTCGAATTGCGCTTGCCCGGCGGCCGGGCCATGACCTTGACGCCGCGGTTGAGCACGGTGGCGGTCTCGCCTTCCGGCGCATCCCCGGTCAGCTCCAGATAGGCCTCGCCGCCGCCAAACAGCTGCGGAAAGCGCGCCTTGAAGATGTCGTTGACCTGATCGAACGTGGTCTTGAAGCGGTCCGTGGTTTCGCGATCGAGCTGGGCCATCGCGTCTTCCAGCGTGGTCAGCGCGGCGCTGACGTCGGCGTGCTGGGTATCGATGTAGGCGGCGCGCTCGCGGCCCTCTTCCAGCTCCTGGATCGCGGCCAGATTGATGGCGCCGAGACGGTCGATGCGTCGGCCGATCGCGGCCAGCTTTTCTTCCCACAGCTCGATCGGCAGGTTGCCGTTGGCGTCCGGCGTCAGGTATTCCGCCAGTTCTTCGCGGCTGAAGCCGGTTTCGGCGAACTGGCTGTCGGCCACTTCGCGCCGGGCGCGCAGGTTCTCGAACTCCAGGCGCGCCGACTGCAGCCGCTCCTGCGCGGCTTCCTTGCGGGTTTCGGCCGCGCGCAGCGCGCGGACCTGCTCCTGCTGCGCCGCTTCGGCCGCCGTCAGTTGGCCGCGCGCGCCGTTCAGGCGTTCGCGTGCTGCACCGACAGCGGCCCGAGCCGCCTCGACCTCGGCGGTCTTGGCGACGATCGGGGCATCGAGTTCCTCGCCGGCCACGCGCCGCGACTCCAGCCCTTCGACCAGCGCCTCGCGCTGTTCGGCCAGCGAATGCAGGGCCTGGTTGGCGGCAGCCAGCGCGCTGTTCTGGCTGGCGACGTGGATCTGCGCCTGGTTGCGCTGCTGGCTGGCCTGGACCTGGGCGGCACGCACCTGGTTCAGCGTATCGCGGCTGGCAGCCAGCAGGCGGCTGCGTTCGGCACGCTCCTGGCGCAGCCGTTCGGCGCTGTCCTCGAGATCACCGAGCCGCGCCCGCGCCTCTTCCAGTTCCTCGGCCTGCTGCTGGCGCTGGGCGGCGAGCGCTTCCAATTCCTGACTGAGGCTGCGGATGCGGTTTTCGGTCTGTTCCAGCCGCACCGCCTGGGCCTGCCGGTGCGCCAGCCGCTGGCCGTGGCGGCTGCGGGTCTGGTCGAAGCGGGCCACGACGGCGCGACGCTCGTTATCGAGTTGCACGCGACGGGTGTTCATCTCGGTCAGCCGCTGCTCGCCGTCGCGGACCTTGATCGTCAGCTCCTCGACCGAGGCCTTGAGCTGCTTCAGCAGCAGGCCACGGGCGATGACGCCGCTGTGCTGCGGATCGAGCTTCGGGTAACGGATCCACGCCCGGCCGCGCCAGACGCCGTCCGGGGTGATGACGGATTCGCCCGCCGTCAGCCCGCCGGCGATCCGCGCGGCCTCATCGGCGGACCCCGCCGTATGGACGCCGGACAGCCAGTCGATCACCGCCGCCGGGCCGCCGACCCGGGCGGCCAGCGTCCCGTCGCGACCGCCGCTGCCCGACTCGGCATGCAGCAGGGTGGCGCCGGATTTCGGCCCGGCCGGCGTCTGCGCGGACAGCCATTCCGGTAGCAGCGGCGCCTGCAGCAGGCCGCTCAGGACATGCTCGACCGCCGCCTCCCAGCCTGTCTCGACCTGCAGCGCCGCGTTCAGGCGCGGCAGGCTGGCCCAGCCATTGCCGCGCAGCCAGTTGCCCAGCTCGGCGTCGTCTTCGCGCAGGGCCGCCTGCTGCAGGGTTTCCAGCGAAGCCTGGCGACCACGCGCGCTCTGCAGCGCCTGCCGCGCCTCGTGCAGCCCGGCTTCGACGGCATTGCGCTGCTCGCGCGCCGCCTGCAGTTCGGCATCGGCATCCTGCAGCCGCGACTGCGCTTCGGCGAGTTCCTCGTCGAGGGTCGCCAGTTCGATGTCGACTTCGTTCAGGGAATCGCGGATCGGCGCCGCATCGAGCGCGGCGCGTTCGCCGGTGGTCCGGCGCAGCCGCTCTTCCAGCTGCTGCAGCCCGCGTTCCTGGCTCTGCACGCGCACCCGCTCGCCTTCGGCGGCCAGCATCGGCGCCTGCGACCGCTGAGAGAACTCTTCCCAGCGACTCTGCTGCTCGGCGACCTGCGCCTCGGCCGTCGCCAGTGCTTCCTGCTGCTCCTGCTCGCGGGCCTCGGCTTCGCTGGCGCGGGCCTGGGCAGCGGCAGCGGCCTGCGTCAGCGACTGATGGCGCAGCTGCTCCTGATCACGCCGGCGGGTCAGTTCGAACAGCTGGGCTTCGAGCTGTTCGAGTTCGCGCACCCGCAGGTTCTTCAGTTCGCGGGCGTGGGCCAGGTTCTGCTCGTGGCGTGCCAGCGTGCTTTCGGTCTCGAACACCTGCGCCTGCTCGGCTCCCAGCAGGTTGCCGGCCTCGCGCAGCCGGAGATCGGCCGCATCGCGCGCCGCCTCGGCGCCGGTGACGGCAGCACGGGCTTCTTCCAGTGCTTCTTCGAGCGCGGTGATTGCCGCTTCCTGCGAAGCGCCCTGGGCTTCCAGCGCGCGCAGCCGCAGCAGCAGCACCTCGGCTTTCAGCTGTCGCTCTTCTTCCTTGAATTGCTTGTACTTCTCGGCATTCGCAGCCTGTTTCGCCAACACTTCCAGACGCGCCCGAAGTTCGCCCTGCAAATCATGGAGGCGACTGAGATTCTCGCGCGTCTGTTTGATACGCGATTCGGTTTCGCGGCGGCGCTCCTTGTACTTGGAAATGCCGGCGGCTTCCTCAAGCAGCTGGCGCAATTCCTCCGGCTTGGCCTCGACCATCCGCGAGACCATGCCCTGCTCGATGATCGCGTACTGGTTCTTACCGCCGAGACCGGTGCCGAGAAACAGGTCGGTGACATCGCGCTTCAGGCACTTGGTGCCGTTCAGGTAGTACTGGCTGCCGCCGTCGCGCGTCAGTTCGCGTTTGACCGCCAGTTCGGCGTAGGCCGCGAACGGCCCGGTGACCTGGAAGTCGCTGTTGTCGAAGGTCAGCTCGACGCTGGCCCGACCCGCCGGCTTGCGGCTGCGCGAGCCGTTGAAGATCACGTCTTCGGAATCGGCACCG
The DNA here is from genome assembly GCF_051860985.1 of Nevskia sp. Classification (NCBI taxonomy): domain Bacteria; kingdom Pseudomonadati; phylum Pseudomonadota; class Gammaproteobacteria; order Nevskiales; family Nevskiaceae; genus Nevskia; species Nevskia sp. Next base: position 143,606 of record NZ_JBIMKV010000001.1, read on the forward strand.
CGCAGGTTCTTGATGCTGGCTTCGCCGAGCACCCAGCGCACCGCGTCGATCAGGTTCGACTTGCCGCAGCCATTCGGCCCGACCACCGAGGTAAGGCGGGACGGCAGCGGCAAGCTGGTCGGGTCGACGAACGACTTGAACCCGGCGAGTTTGATTCCGGATAAACGCATGGACGGAAGGCTTCGAGGACGAGGGACGGGACGAACACCCGTCGTGGAAGGCCGCCAGTTTAAGGGATGACACCGGATCGGAGGCCGGAGCCGCCTTTCGGTGCATCGGCAACGGTCGTCATTTGCGACAATAGCGGTCTCAATTTCCCCGCAACGTCATTCAACATGTCCACCAAGCCTTCGAAATCGCTGGAAAACTTCCCGAACCCGAACCCGGGGCGTGACTTCGTCATCCGCATGCGGATGCCGGAGTTCACCTGCCTGTGCCCCAAGACCGGGCAGCCGGATTTCGCCACGCTGTACCTTGAATACATTCCGGAAGCACTTTGCGTGGAGTTGAAGTCGCTGAAGCTCTATCTGTGGAGCTACCGCGACGAAGGCGCGTTCCACGAGGCGGTGACCAACCGGCTTCTCGATGATCTGGTGGCGGTGACGCAGCCGCGCTTCATGCGCCTGACGGCCGACTGGTACGTGCGCGGCGGGATCTACACCCATGTGACGGTGGAGCACCGCGCGCCCGGCTGGACGCCGAGCTTTGCCGACACGGTGTCGCTGCCGCCGGCGATGTGGCAGGGCTTCCAGGGACACTGAGGAGCGGATTCGGCCCCGGGCCATGCGCACCGGGGCCGGTTCGTCATTCGATCGGGTCGAGACGATCGTCGTGCGGGGTCATGAAGATCGGCGGCCAAGTGTCCTCGACCGCGTCCAGCAGACGTTCGAGCGCATCAGGGAAGATCTGGTCGAGCGTGCCGACCCGCTCGTAGGTGGCCCGGTCCGGCCACTGCGCATACGCCATCCAGGTTCCCTGATCCGAGCGATGCAGACGAGAGCCGAGCGCGCCGCGTTGCGCCTTCAGTGCATCGGTCATGTCGGCCCACGCGGTCGCGAACTGACGGACCTTGCCGGCCTTGACCTGCCATTGGTAGAGGACCGCAAAGCCGACTTTCATCTGGACGTTGGCATGTTTCGAGGATCGGGACGGGCCGCGCCAGCACCCGCACGGCACCGATCGGCAGATCGGGGTCCGTAACGCGAATCACAGTGTACTGAACGAGTTCCCAGCATGGACACGGCAGCCGATCACTCCGGACAGCGCCCTTATCGCGGGCGCTTCGCCCCCACCCCTTCGGGCCCGCTGCATCTTGGTTCCCTGATCACGGCGCTGGCCAGCTTTCTGGCAGCGCGCCATGCCGGCGGTCGCTGGCTGCTGCGGATCGACGACATCGACGGCCCGCGCTGCCGGCCGGAACATGCCGACACCATCCTGCATCAGCTCGATCGCCACGGCTTGCACTGGGACGAAGCTGTTCGCTACCAGTCCGGTCATGAAGCCGCCTACCAGGCGGCGTTCGAGCAATTGCGCCAATCCGGTGCCTGCTATCGCTGCACTTGCACCCGGGCCCGATTGGCGGCCAGTTCACCGGCCGGCATCGATGGCCCCGTCTATCCCGGGACCTGCCGGGAGGCCGGTCATCAGCAACCGGATGCCGCCTGGCGATTGCGGCTGCCCCCGGGCCGCATCTGGCTTGATGACCTGCTGCATGGCCGGATCGAGCGAGACCTCTGCCGCGAGATGGGCGATTTCGTCATCCGCCGCGCCGATGGCCGTATCGGCTATCAGCTGGCCAGCGTCATCGACGAACAGCAGCAAGGCATCACGCATCTGGTGCGCGGCGCCGACCTGATCGGCTCCAGCCTTCGCCAGAAGTACCTGATGCAGCAGTTGGGACATGCCGTACCGGCCTTCCTGCACATCCCGGTACTGCTCGACCACAACGGCAACAAGCTCAGCAAGCAGAACCACGCCGCGCCGCTGCAGACAGAGACTGCGGCGCAGAACCTCATTCGCGGCCTGCATCTGCTCGGACAGGCCCCGTTTGCTGCGGCCTGGCATGGCCGTGTCGATGAAATCCTGGCACGCGCCATCCGGGATTGGGACCCGGCCCGGATTCCGAAGCAGCTTCACCTGCCCGCGTAAGGCGTTTAGGGCTCCGGAAACGGCGGATCGACGGCCGGCGCGCCGTAATGGTGCTGTGCATCAAGGTCTGGCATTCTTGGCGCACCGCAACATAAGATTTCGCATGAACGATATTCGCGTCATCAAGAAGTATCCGAACCGTCGTCTGTACGACACCAATGTGAGCCGCTACATCACCTTGGAGGAAGTGCGACAGCTGGTATTGAGCAACGTCCGGTTCCGCGTCGAAGACAAGCGCACCAAGGAAGACATTACCCGCAGCATCCTGTTGCAGGTGATTTCGGAGCAGGAAGAAGGCGGCAATCCGATCTTCAGCTCGGAACTGCTGACCCACATCATCCGGTTCTACGGCGATCCGATGCAGCCCAGCATCAGCCGGTATCTGGAAATGTCGCTGCAGCTTTTCCTGCAGCAACAGACCCATTTCAGTGAGCAGTTGAAGGAATTGCTTGGCCAGGCCCAGCAGCCGGTACAGCGCCTGAAGGATCTTGCCGAACGTCAGGTGCCGATCTGGCGCACGGTTCGCAAGGAATTCCTGAAGAACCTCTCTCGCGCAAAGGCGGTCACCGTTGGCCGAGAAAAAGGTGGCACGGACTTTGATGCCGGATAATGAGTGCTAGCCAACGAGCATCGGATGACGAAAAATCTTGACGTAGACGTCAAGATTTTTCAGAAATTTTTAAAGTATTGATTTTTGAAGATAATTATTGATTGTGAAAATTGACAACACCGTCGTCAATGTCTATAGTGCACCGCAACAATCAACAAACAAACAAAAAGCGCAGCGAACATTATTATTCTTGTCTGCGCTTTGAATGTCTCCTCCAGAAAGGCCTCGCGCCTTTCTCGCACCTTGCCCCCTGCCTCAGGGGGTTTTTTTTGTCCGTCGACGATTGGTAATAATTGATTTATCGACAGTTCCCGGAGCTTGAATGAACTTCGCGGGACTTACAAGCAAAACCAAGGGTTAATCCTTGCGGGCTGACCAGCGGCAGCAGCGCTGGCCAGCCCTGACAGCGTTAGGCGACGTCGACCGCCTTCATCGACAGACGGATACGGCCCTGCTTGTCGATTTCCAGCACCTTGACGCGAACCGTCTGGCCTTCGCTGAGTTCTTCCGACACGTTTTCGACGCGCTTCTCGGAAATCTGCGAAATGTGCACGAGGCCATCCTTGCCCGGCAGGATGGTCACAAAGGCACCGAAGTCCATCAGCTTGGCAACCTTGCCCTCGTAGACTTCGCCGACCTGCACTTCGCGGGTCAGCGCTTCGATGCGGGCGATCGCGGCCTTGGCGGCATCGCCGTCGATGGCGGCGATACGGATCGTGCCGTCGTCGTCGATGTCGATCGAGGTGCCGGTCTCTTCAGTGATCGAGCGGATGGTGACGCCGCCCTTGCCGATGATGTCGCGGATCTTGTCTGGGTGGATCTTGATCGTGGTGATGCGCGGCGCGAACTCCGACATCTCGGCACGCGGCTTGGCGATCGTCGCCGTCATCGACTCGAGAATGTGCAGACGGCCGGCGCGCGCCTGCTCGAGTGCCTGCTTCATGATCTCGCCGGTGATGCCGGTGATCTTGATGTCCATCTGCAGCGCGGTGACGCCCGAGGTCGTGCCGATGACCTTGAAGTCCATGTCGCCGAGGTGATCTTCGTCGCCAAGGATGTCGGTCAGCACCGCCCAGCGATCGCCGTCCTTGATCAGGCCCATCGCGACACCAGCCACCGGCGCCTTGATCGGCACGCCGGCATCCATCAGCGCAAGGCTCGCCGCGCAGGCCGAAGCCATCGATGAGGAACCGTTCGATTCGGTCACTTCGGCGACGACGCGGACGACGTACGGGAAATCCTTGACCAGATCCGGCATCACAGCGGCAACGCCACGCTTGGCCAGACGACCGTGGCCGATCTCGCGGCGCTTCGGCGCGTTCAGGCGGCCGGTTTCGCCAACGCAGTACGGTGGGAAGTTGTAGTGCAGCATGAACTGGTCGCGCGACTCGCCCTGCAGGTTCTCGATCAGCTGAGCGTCCTTGCCGGTGCCGAGCGTGACGACACCAATCACCTGGGTTTCGCCGCGGGTGAACACCGACGAACCGTGGGTGCGCGGCAGGATGCCGACGCCCATGTCGAGGCGGCGCACGGTCTTGTTGTCGCGGCCGTCGATGCGCGGGGCGCCCGACAGGATGCGGTCGCGGACCACCGAGTACTCGAGGTCGCCGAAGGCCGTCTTGACCTTGGCGGCGTCGAACTTCGGCGTATCGCCCGAAGCCAGCGCCGCAATGGCGGCATCGCGAACGGCCTTGACGGCGTCCTGGCGGGCCTTCTTGTCAGTGATCGCGTAAGCGGTGGTGACGTCACTGGTGTAGGCAGCCAGCGCGGCGGTCAGGTCGGCATTGGCGGCAGCGGCGGCCCAAGCCTGCTTCGGCTTGCCGGCTTCTGCCACCAGTTCGTTGATCGCCTTGATCGCGGCCTGCATCTGCTCGTGGCCGTACAGCACGGCGCCGAGCATCACGTCTTCCGACAGCTGCTGGGCTTCGGATTCGACCATCAGCACGGCATCGGCCGTGCCGGCAACGACCAGATCAAGCTTCGATTCTTCGAGCTGCTTGTGTGTCGGGTTCAGCACGTAGGCGCCGTCGATGTAGCCGACACGCGCGGCGCCGATCGGGCCCTGGAACGGGACGCCGGCCAACGACATCGCACAGGAGGCGCCGAGCAGAGCCGGGATGTCGCCGTCGATCTGCGGATTCGACGACACCACCATCGCAACGACCTGGATCTCGTTGTAATAGCCCTCCGGGAACAGCGGACGCATCGGCCGATCGATCAGGCGCGAGGTCAGCGTTTCCTTCTCGGTCGGACGGCCTTCACGCTTGAAGAATCCACCCGGGATGCGGCCACCCGCGTAGGTGCGCTCCATGTAATCGACGGTCAGCGGGAAGAAGTCCTGACCTTCCTTGGCTTCCTTCTTCGCCACGACCGACACCAGCACGACAGTCTGGTCGACGGTGACGAGCACCGCTGCAGTCGCCTGGCGGGCGATGGCACCGGTTTCGAAAGTGACGGTGTGGGCACCGTACTGGAATGATTTCTTGATGGGCGCTACGGGATAGACCATGTCTGGCTCTGTCGAACTCGGAGAGGGAACAGCGACGTTGCGTCTGCTTTAGCGACGCAGACCGAGTTCGGCGATCAGCTTGGAGTAGCGGCCTTCGTCTTCGCGCTTCAGATAGTCAAGGAGCTTGCGGCGCTGGTTGACCATCATGGTCAGGCCGCGGCGCGAATGATGGTCCTTCTTGTTGGCTTCGAAGTGCGGCTGCAGCGTCTTCAGACGCTCGGTGATCAGCGCAACCTGCACTTCCGGCGAACCGGTATCACCCTTGGCGCGGGCAAACTTCGAAACAACGGCGGACTTCTGTTCAACGGAAAGGGACATCGTCAAGCTCCAAGGATGATTTTTACGGTTCTGTAAACCAGCTATTGTAGCGGCCGTGACTTTCGGTCACAACCGCTGGTCATGGACGGCGCGGTGAGAATGTCGCCGCCAGCATTTCTTCGGTCGGTTCGGGGCCGATCCAGCGTCGCGGCAGCACGCGCCGCTGTGCGTTCACTTCGGCAATGCTGCAAGCCAGACCATGCGTGCCGTAGACGATCACCTCGCCCGGCTCCGCCAGCGGGTAAGGCCCGCATTCCAGGCCGCGCCGCAGCCGCGCTGCATCGAAATCGTCGACCTCCAGACGCGGCCAGTCGCCGAGCGCGGCGGACAGCGGCATCAGCAAAGCCTGCAACCGCTGTGCATCGAAGTTGCAGGCATCCAGATCCGCCATCGTGACCATGCGAACCTGCCTGAACGGTCCGGTTTCCAGGCGCCGAAGGCCGATCAGGTGGCCTTTCTGTCCAAGCAGCGCAGCCCAGTCCTCGCCCAGCGTGCGGATATAGGTGCCTTTCGAGCAGAACACCTCGAACGAGAAGCCGGACGGGCTAACGTCAAGCAGTTTCAGCTCATGGATGCGGACCTGCCTCGGCTGACGATCAACCTCGAGGCCTTCACGGGCCAGCTCATACAGGTGCCGGCCGGCCTGCTTGATGGCGGAGTACATCGGCGGGATCTGTTCGATGTCGCCGAGCAGGCGCGGCAGCACGGCTTCGATCTGCTCTCGGGTCACGGCGGACGGGTCCGACGTCGCGATCACCTCGCCTTCCGGATCGCCGGTGCTGGTCTGCACGCCCAGCAGTACCTCCGCCTGATAGCGCTTGTCGGACTCCAGCAGAAAGCCGCCGAGCTTGGTCGCCTGGCCGAAGCAGATCGGCAGCAGACCGGTTGCGAACGGATCGAGACTGCCGGTATGTCCCGCCTTGTCGGCGTCATAGAGACGCCGAACCTGCTGCAGCACGTTGTTGGAACTGACGCCAGCCGGCTTGTCGAGCAGCAGGAAGCCGTCGATCAGCGTGCGTTCACGACGCCGACGGCTCATCGCCACCCGCATCGTCGCTGGAAGAGGCGGCGCTGGCCTGATCGCTGGCGATCGCAGCCCGGATCAGCCCGCCGACCCGATCGGCATCGCGCAGCGCCATGTCGGCCGAAAAGTGCAGCGTCGGAACGTGACGGATCCGCAAACGATCGACGAGCAGATGGCGCAGGCGACCGGCCGCACCGTTCAATGCCTTCACCGCCTGTTTGAGCTCGTCGTCCGTTCCCAGCTGGGACACCGAGATCTTGGCGTTGCGAACGTCCTGGGCGACGACGACGTCCGTGATCGTCAAGCGCCCGATACGCGGATCGGTCAACTCGGTGCGAATCAACTCCGACAGCTCGCGCTGCAGCTGGGAGTTGATCCGCAGGGTACGGGAATACTCTCTCGGCACTCGGAATTAGGCCTCGGCCTTCACGGTGCGCTTGACCTGCACGCGATCAAAGCACTCGATCTGGTCGCCGACCTTGACGTCGTTGTAGTTCTTCACGCCGATACCGCACTCGGTGCCGACCACCACCTTGTTGACATCGTCCTTGTGACGGCGCAGCGATTCCAGCTCGCCTTCGAAGATGACGACGTTCTGGCGCAGCACGCGGATCGGCAGACCACGACGCACTTCGCCATCCATGACCAGGCAGCCGGCGATGGCGCCGAACTTCGACGAACGGAACACGTCGCGCACCTGCGCGATGCCGACGATCTGCTCGCGGGTCTCGGTGCCCAGCAGGCCGCCAATGGCGTCCGACACGTCGTCGAGCACGTCATAGATGATCGAGTAGTAGCGAACGTCGAGGCCGGTGTCCTGGATACGACGACGGGCGACGCTGTCGGCGCGGACATTGAAGCCGATGATGATCGCGCGCGATGCCAGCGCCAGGTCGACATCGGACTCGCTGATGCCGCCGATCGAGCTCGACACCACGGTGACCTTGACCTCGGCGCTCGGCAGCTTGCGCAGTGCTTCGGCCAGCGCTTCCGCACTGCCCTGCACGTCGGTCTTGATCATCAGGTTCAGCGACTTCTGCTCGGCCGAACCTTCGCCCATCCGCGCGAACACCTGGTCCATGCGGACGGCCTGATTCGACGCCAGCTTGGCTTCGCGCTGCTTGGCCTCGCGAAGGATCGTCAGCTCGCGGGCCTTGCGCTCGTCGGCGACCACGACGATGTCATCGCCGGCATCCGGCGCGCCGGAAAGTCCGAGCACAGCCACCGGGATCGACGGCCCGACCTCCTTCACCGGCAGGCCGGCCTCGTTGAACATCGCGCGCACGCGACCGTAGTGCGCACCGGAAATGATGACGTCGCCCTGCCGCAGCGTGCCGGCGCGCACCAGGACGGTGGCCACCGGGCCACGCCCCTTCTCGATCGACGCTTCGACGATGACGCCGCGCCCCATGGTTTCGACCGGCGCCTTGAGTTCGAGCACTTCGGCCTGCAGCAGGATCGCGTCGAGCAGATCATCGATGCCGGCGCCGTTGAACGACGACACGCCGACGACTTGGGTGTCGCCACCGAAGTCCTCGGCCACCAGCTCTTCCTTCAGCAGCTCGGTCTTGACCCGCGCCTGGTCGGCATCGGGCTTGTCGATCTTGGTGATCGCGACGATCACCGGTGCGCCGGCTGCCTTCGCGTGCTGGATCGCTTCACGGGTCTGCGGCATCACGCCGTCATCGCCCGCGACCACCAGAATCACGATGTCAGTCAGCTGTGCGCCACGGGCGCGCATGCGAGTGAACGCGGCGTGACCCGGGGTATCGAGGAAAGTGATGACGCCCTTCTGCGTCTGCACGTGATACGCGCCGATGTGCTGGGTGATGCCACCCGCTTCGCCAGCGGCGACACGCGTCTTGCGGATGTAGTCGAGCAGCGAGGTCTTGCCGTGATCGACGTGGCCCATGATGGTCACGACCGGCGGGCGCGGCATGGCCTTGGTTTCCTGCACGTCGCCAGTGGCGGCGTTCATCAGGCCGTCCTCGACGTCGCTGTCCTTGACCAAGCGGGTCTTGTGACCCATTTCCTCGACCATCAGCGCCGCCGTGTCCTGGTCGATGATCTGGTTGATCGTCGCCATCAGGCCATTCTTCATCATGACCTTGATCAACTCGGTCGCCTTCACCGCCATGCGGTTGGCGAGCTCGGCCACAGTGATTGCTTCCGGCACTTCGACTTCGCGGATGACCGGCGCCGTCGGGCGCTCGAAGGTATGCGCGTTCTCGACGTGGATCTGGCCGCTGGGCTTGCGCTTGGCCTTCTTGTCTCGCTTGCCACCCTTGCCGGCGGCCAGGTGCAGTTCGCGGCCACGATCACCACCGCCTCCAGCGCGGTCCTTGTCGCGGTCGGGGCGATCCGGCTTCTTGGCGGCAGCAGCCGGCGGCGTTGGCGCCGGCGGCGGAATGATCTTCACCTCGGTGGCGCGCCGCAGGTTCTCGGCTGCGCGGCGACGCGAAGACTCCGCTTCCATGCGCGCACGGTAGATCGGATCGGTGCGCATCCGCTCGGCTTCGGCAGCCTTGACGCGCTCCGCCTCGGCAGCGGCCTCGCGAACCTTGGCCTCTTCTTCCTCGCGCGCCAGACGGGCTGCTTCTTCTGCCACCGCACGGGCAACCGCGGCTTCGTCAACGACCTCGACGGCCGGTGCCGGCACGGCTGTTTCATGGACCACCGGTGCGGCATCGTCGACCGCTGCGACCGTTTCGGCGACCACCGGGGCCACCACGGGCGCGGGCGCCGCAGATGCTGCGGCGGCGGGTGCCGCCACCGCGCTGTCCGCCGCTTCGACTTCGTCGCTCTTGACGTAGGTACGGCGCTTGCGGACTTCGATGCTGACCGTCTTGGTCGGCGCACCACGGCCACCGCCGAGCTTGAGCTCGGTGGTTTCCTTGCGCTTGATCGAGATGCGGCTGCTGGCGCCGAGCGTCGACGTGGTTCCCGACGTCGACGGCATGCGCGACATCTTCTGCAGATGCTGCAACAGGGCGATCTTGTCCGACGGACTGATCGGCGAATCGGCACTGGCTACGGCGACACCCGCATCCCTGAGCTGCGTCAGCATTTCAGGAACCGGCTTGCGCAGCTCGGCGGCGAGGTCCAACACGGTAAGGCTGCTCATCGGCGCGCTCCGGAAGTGGTTCAGGCCTTGTTCGACTCAAGGCCACGGGCGGTCATGATCAACCGGGCCGCGAGGTCATCGTCCATCGGCACTTTTTCAGTCAGTTCGTCAGTCGCGAGATCGGCGAGATCGTCGCGCGTCACCACACCGGCCGCCGCCAGGCGATAGGCCAGGTCTTCATCGACACCCGGCACGGCGAGCAGGTCCTCAGCAGGCTGCACGGAGGCAGCCTGCTCGGCCTTGGCCAGCGCGCGCGTCAGCAGTACGTCCTTGGCACGATTGCGAAGCTCCTCGACGATCTGCTCGTCGAACTCCTCGATGTCGAGCAGTTCCTCGTCCGGTACGTAGGCGATTTCTTCGAGCGAGGCGAAACCTTCCTGTACCAGGATCAGCGCCACTTCTGCATCGACTTCCAGCGCTTCCATGAACATCGCCTGGACGCCCTGGTTTTCCTGTTCCTTCTTCGACTCGGCCTCGGCCGCCGTCATCACGTTCAGCGTCCAGCCGGTCAGCTCTGAAGCCAAGCGCACGTTCTGGCCACCGCGTCCGATCGCCTGGGCGAGCTTGTCTTCCGATACGGCGATGGACATCGCATGCGCGTCCTCGTCGACGATGATCGATTCCACTTCGGCCGGCGCCATCGCATTGATGACGAACTGGGCGATGTTGTCGTCCCAGGGCACGATGTCGATCCGCTCGCCGGCCAGTTCGTTGGACACGCTCTGCACCCGCGAGCCGCGCATGCCGACGCAGGCACCGACCGGATCGATACGCTTGTCCTTGGCTTGCACCGCAATCTTGGCGCGAAGGCCCGGGTCGCGCGCAGCGCCTTTGATCTCGATCAGGCCCTGGGCGATTTCCGGCACTTCGAGCTTGAACAGTTCGATCAGGAAGCGCGGCGCGGTGCGGCTGAGAAACAGCTGCGGCCCCCGCACCTGCGGGCTGACCTCGTACAGGTAACCGCGCACGCGATCGCCCGGGCGCACCGGCTCCCGCGGGATCACCTGATCGCGCGGAATGATGGCTTCGGTCGTGCCGCCGAGGTCGACGATGATCGCGCCGCGTTCGATGCGCTTGACGAGGCCGGTCATCAATTCGCCGACACGATCGGCATACGAATCGACGATGCGGGCGCGCTCGGCGTCACGGACGCGCTGGAAAATGACCTGCTTGGCCTTCTGGGCGCCGATGCGACCGAACTCGATCGACGGCAGCGATTCCTCGCGGACGTCACCCGGCTTGGCATCCGGCGCCGACTCCTGCGCGCGCGCCAGCAGGATCTGACGCAGCGGGGACTCGAAGTTCTCGTCCTCGTCGTCAACGATCGTCCAGCGCCGCCAGGTTTCATAGTCGCCGGTCTCGCGATTGATCGTGACCCGGATATCCCATTCGGAACCGTAGTGTTCCTTGCTGGCCGACGCCAGCGCGGCTTCAAGGGCTTGGAAGATGATTTCCTTTTCGACGCCTTTTTCGTTGGAGACGACATCCACCATGAGCAATACGTTCTTGTTCATGAACCTGTCTTCTCCTTGTCGAAATTCGGGACCAGCTTCGCCTTGTCGATATCGGCGAGCGGCAATGTGATGACACCGTCAGCGGTGTCGATCGAGACTTCGTCATCGGTGGCTTCAAGCAGCACGCCCTGGAAGCGGCGGCGACCGGCGACCGGGGCCAGCATCTGAATTCTGGCAACTTCGCCCTTGAAGCGCTGATAGTGTTCTGGCTTGACCAACGGGCGATCAAGGCCGGGCGACGAGATTTCCAGGCGATAGGCCTGGGTGATCACGTCTTCGACATCCAGCGTGGCCGCCACTTCGCGGCTGACTTTCTCGCAGTCATCCAGCGTGATGCCATCCGGCGTGTCGATGAACAGGCGCAGCATTCCGGAACCGTCTCGCGGACTGTATTCCAGCAGCACAAGCTCGTAGCCAATGGCATTGACCACTGGCTCCAGCAATTCGATCAAGCGATCTCGAAGCACCCAACGTCCTCATTCGCGCCACGCCACCGCGTAACCACGAACTCTGAAAAATCCAATAAAAAAGGCCCACGTGGGGCCCGAATGCAACGTACAGCCTGAATTGGTAGCGGGGGCAGGATTCGAACCTACGACCTTCGGGTTATGAGCCCGACGAGCTGCCAGACTGCTCCACCCCGCACCGTTCAGTTAACTAGTATAGCGACTCGGTATCTCTCACGCAATCTTTTATTTGACGACCAGCTGCGCTTTTACAGCTGTGGTGCCGACGCCGAGACTCGAACTCGGACGACTTTCGCCGCTACCACCTCAAGGTAGTGCGTCTACCAATTCCGCCACGTCGGCCCTGCCGTCTTCGCTGCGATCTAAAACCGCAGCGCGTCGCATAGTCTACTGCGGAACTTGCGGCTTGGGTACATTTTCTTCAGCCGGCGGCGCAATTTCTTCCGTCTTTGCTTCCGGAATCTGAACGGAGGGTTCGGCGCCTTCTGCCGCTGCGGCAGGCGCAGGCACTTGCGCCGCCGGCGAGTCGGCAGCCGGCGCACCAATTCCTTCGACAACGCTCTCGCTATTCGAGCGACCATGCACGATGTAGGCGAGCGCGAGGCTGAGCACGAAGAACACGGCGGCAAGCCATGCCGTCACACGAGTCAGAAAATTGGCCGACCCGCGGGCGCCGAACACCGTCCCCGATGCACCACTGCCGAACGCAGCTCCCGCGTCCGCGCCCTTGCCGTGCTGGATCAGCACGAGGGCGATCAGCGCAATGGACACCAGCACGTGCAGCACCACCAAGATTGTGTACATGAAAACCGATCGTTGTCGTAAGGTCAGGCGTCGCGCGACGCAGCCAGGATCTGAGCCGCTGCGCAGATGGCGAGGAAATCCGGCGCTTTCAACGACGCGCCACCAATCAAGCCACCGTCGACGTCCTCGCACGAGAAAAGGGACGCCGCGTTGTCTGCCTTGACGCTGCCGCCGTAAAGAACTCGCACCGAGCTTGCGACTTTAGCATCCTTGCTGGCGACGACGCCACGAATGAACGCATGCGCTGCTTGTGCCTGTTCTGTCGACGCGGTGCGACCGGTGCCGATGGCCCAGACCGGTTCATACGCGATCACCGCGTTGCGGAAGGCTTCAACGCCCGCCGCTTCGATCACCGCCTCCAGCTGCCGCTGCAACACCGATTCGGTCGTGCTCGCTTCACGCTCGTCGAGTGTTTCGCCGATGCACAGCACCGGGATCAGGCCGGCAGCCTGCGCGACCACGAATTTGCGCGCAACGCAGTCGTCATCTTCGCCATACAGCGTGCGCCGTTCGGAATGGCCGACCAGCACATAGCTGCAGCCCACGTCGTTGAGCATCGCGGCATCGATCTCGCCGGTGAAGGCGCCCGGCTTCGACTGATCGCTCAGGTTCTGAGCGCCCAGGGCGATTGGCGAGGCCGCCAAATGCCGATGCGCGGCCTCGAGATAAACAGCCGGCGGACACACCAGCACGTCGATGGCCGGGCACTCCGCCACGCCGCGCACCAGCCCTTCGAGCAACGCCGCATTCGACGCCGACGAGCCATTCATTTTCCAGTTGCCTGCTACCAGGTACCCGCGAGCCATCACCCCTCCGATTCGATGATCTAGATTGCTACTGCTGTTTCGCGCACCGCTGCAGCGGCACGTACGGAATCTGCCACTTGTTCGGCTGCCTCGATGGCCACCGTCCGTTCGGTCGCCTCGACCATCACCCGGACCACCGGTTCGGTGCCCGAGGCACGCAACAGCAAGCGGCCCCGGCCTACCAGATTCGCCTCGACGGCTTCGGCCGCTGCCCGAACGCCAGCGACATCCAGCACGTCCCGCGCACGCCCGGACACCGGCACATTGAGCAGCACCTGCGGCAGCTTGCTCATGCCCGAGACGAGTTGGGCCAGCGTCTGGCCACTGCTGGCCATCGCTTCCAGCACTTGCAGTGCCGTGATGATGCCGTCGCCAGTCCGGGCGCGATCGAGACAGATCGTGTGGCCGGAAGTCTCGCCGCCGACGATGCCGTTACCGGCCCGCAGCCGCTCCAGCACGTGGCGGTCGCCAACTGCGGCCCGCTCGAACGGAATATCGAGTTCGACGAAGGCCCGCTCCAGCCCGAAGTTGCTCATCACGGTACCAACCACCGGTCCGCGCAAGCTGCCGGTCCGCTGCCGCTCACGTGCGAGCACGAACAGGATTTCGTCGCCGTCGACCACGGCGCCATCCGCACGCACCAGCAGGCACCGATCGCCATCGCCATCCAGTGCGACGCCGAGATCAGCGCCGTGCGCCAGCACGGCGGCCTGCAACGCATCGAGGTGGGTCGAGCCACAGCCTTCGTTGATGTTGAGGCCGTTCGGCGAAACGCCGATCGCGGTCACCTGCGCGCCCAGTTCGTCGAACACCAGTGGCGCTACCCGATAGGCCGCGCCGTTGGCGCAGTCGACCACCAGCTTTAAGCCGCGCAGCGATTCGCCGGCGAATGCGCCCTTGCAGAATTCGATGTAACGCCCCTGGGCATCGTCGATGCGCCGTGCACGCCCCATGGCTTCGGGCGGAACGCAGTTGAGGTCGCGGCCGAGGTAGCTTTCGATTTCTTCCTCGACCGCGTCGCTGAGCTTGTCGCCTTCGCCGGAGAAGAACTTCACGCCGTTATCGAAGTGCGGATTGTGCGACGCCGAAATCACCACCCCAGCACGCGCCCGGTAAGCCCGGGTCAGATAGGCCACGGCCGGCGTCGGCAGGGGCCCGAGCAAACAAGTTTCGACGCCCGCCGCAGCGAAGCCGGCTTCAAGGGCGGACTCGAACAGATAACCCGATCGCCGCGTGTCCTTGCCCACCAGCACCCGTGCGCCAGGCGTGCGCCCAAAGACACAACCAGCCGCCCAACCCAGCTTGAGCGCGAATTCCGGCGTCATCGGTGCCTGCCCGACGCGTCCGCGAATACCGTCGGTGCCGAAAAATTGTCTGCTCATGCCGACATTATGAAGTGACGGACGACGATGCACGCGCCGCTGCTCGGACCGAAGCGGCCACCTTGATCGCGTCGACCGTCGCTGCGACGTCATGGCTGCGTATGATCAGGGCGCCATTCAGCACGGCAATCGACGCCGCCGCCAGGCCGGCGGCGAGGCGTTCGTCGACGCCCCGCCCGGTCAGCTGACCCAGCATGCCCTTGCGCGACATGCCGACCAGCACCGGCAACTGCAGCGCTGCCAGCCGTGGCAGGTGCGCCAGCAGGGCCAGGTTATCGTCCAGACGCTTGCCGAAACCGAAGCCAGGATCGACCAGCAGACGACTGCGCGGGATGCCGGCAGCCACGCAGGCGTCGACACGCTCGCCCAGAAACGCCAGCACTTCGTCGACGACCTCGTCATACCTCGGCGCAAGCTGCATCGTGCGTGGTTCGCCCTGCATATGCATCAGGCAGACGGCGGCACCCGACTGCACGGCCGCCTGGATCGCACCATCTGCACGCAAGGCATTGACGTCATTGATGATGCTGGCGCCAGCGCGGCAGGCCGCCTGCATCACCCCGGGTTTCATGGTGTCGATCGACAAAAGGCAATCGGTCTGCTGTCGCAATGCCTCGATCACCGGCAGCACGCGCCGGCATTCCTCGTCGGCGGGCACCGGCTCCGCACCGGGCCGCGTCGATTCCCCACCGACGTCGATGATCGCCGCACCGTCAGCGACCATCCGCAACGCGGCGGCTACCGCGCCCGGCACGTCGACATGGCGGCCGCCATCGGAGAAGGAATCCGGCGTCACGTTGAGCACGCCCATCACGACCGGCTCGGACAGAGTCAGCTGGCGGGCGCCAGGAAGTTCGAGGTTGAACATGGCTTGGAGGCGAGGGACAGAAAATAAAAAGGGCCGGCGAACGCCGACCCTTTTCACCTCCAGCCGGATCAGCTCTGGCTGGCAGGCTTCGGCGATACCGGCGGAACCACGGTCGTGGGTGACGGCTTGTTGCCACTGCTCGGCGGCGACGGCCTCGGCCCGTCGGTCCAGGAGCCCGGCGCACCCGGGTCCTTGCCCTGCATGATGCGGGCAATCTGGTCACCGTCGATGGTTTCGTACTTCATCAGCGCATCCGACATCGCATGCAGCTTGTCGAGATTGGCAACCAGGATTTCCTTGGCCCGGGCATAGTTGGTGTCGATGATGTCGCGAATCTCGCGGTCGATCGCATTGGCGGTGTCGTCCGACATGTTCTTGTGCTGCGTAACGCTGCGGCCCAGGAACACTTCGCCCTCGTCTTCGCTGTAGGCGAGCGGGCCGAGCTTTTCGGAAAGCCCCCACTTGGTGACCATGTTGCGGGCGATGCTGGTGGCGCGCTCGATGTCGTTGGATGCACCGGTGGTCACGCCATCCGGTCCCAGCGTCAATTCCTCGGCGATGCGGCCGCCGAACATCACGCAGATCAGGCTGTTCAGGTTCTGCTTCGAACGCGAGTGGCGATCTTCTTCGGGCAGGAACATGGTGACGCCAAGCGCCCGGCCACGCGGGATGATCGTGACCTTGTAGACCGGGTCATGATCCGGCACGGTCAGGCCGACGATGGCATGGCCGGCTTCGTGGTACGCCGTGTTGCGCTTCTCTTCCTCGCTCATGACCATCGAGCGGCGTTCTGCCCCCATGATGATCTTGTCGCGGGCGCGGTCGAAATCTTCCTGGCCCACCAGGCGCTTGTTGCCACGTGCCGCGAACAGCGCCGCCTCGTTGACGAGGTTGGCGAGATCCGCGCCGGAGAATCCCGGCGTGGCGCGGGCGATGATTTCCGGCTTCACGTCATCCGCCAGCGGCAACGCCCGCAGATGCACCTTGACGATCTGCTCGCGACCACGGACGTCGGGCAGCGGCACCACCACCTGACGATCGAAACGGCCCGGACGCAGCAGCGCCGGGTCGAGCACGTCAGGGCGGTTGGTCGCGGCGATGATGATCACGCCCTCGTTGCCTTCGAAACCGTCCATCTCGACCAGCAACTGGTTCAGCGTCTGCTCGCGCTCGTCATGACCGCCGCCGAGGCCGGCGCCGCGATGACGGCCGACAGCATCGATTTCATCGATGAAGATGATGCACGGCGCGTGCTTCTTGGCCTGTTCGAACATGTCGCGAACGCGGCTCGCGCCGACGCCGACAAACATCTCGACGAAGTCGGAGCCGGAGATGGTGAAGAACGGCACGCCCGCCTCGCCGGCAATGGCCTTGGCGAGCAGCGTCTTGCCAGTCCCGGGTGAGCCGCACAGCAGCACGCCGCGCGGAATCTTGCCGCCCAGCTTCTGGAACTTGCCCGGGTCCTTGAGGAAATCGACCAGTTCCGAGACTTCGGCCTTGGCTTCCTCGACGCCGGCAACGTCATTGAAGGTGATCTTGACCTGGTCGGCGTTCAGCATGCGGGCGCGCGACTTGCCAAAGCTCATCGCACCACGGCCGCCACCGCCGCCGGACTGCATCTGCCGCATGAAATAGATCCACACGCCGATCAGCAGCAGGATCGGGCCGAAGCTGAGCAGGATCTGCATCAGCAGCGGCGTTTCCTTCGGCAGTGCGCCGTCGAACTTCACCTTGTTGTCGATCAGGTCCTTGATCAGGCCGCTGTTGATCGTTTCCGGGCTGACCGAGGAAAACGACTGGCCGCTCTTGAGCTTGCCGCGGATGTTCTGGCCTTCGATCTCGGCCGAATCCACCGCGCCGGATTTCACCTGCTCGAGGAAGTCCGAATACGCCAGTTTCGCCTGGACGCCGTTGCGCGACGAAAAGCTCTGGAACGCGCTGACCAGCACCACAGCGATGACCAACCAGAGCAGCAGATTCTTGGCGAGATCGTTCAACGGGAAATCCTCGGAATTTGTGCGGCAGGACAGCGTTTTGACACTACACGACCCGATGGTCACGCGCCAGAACGTAAACCTCCGGGCTACGCTGGCGCGAGGCCTTGGGTTTTCGAATCTGCACGGTCTTGAAACGGTTCCGCACCATCTTCAGGTACGCCTCCGATCCCTCGCCCTGGAACAGCTTGACCAGGAACGCGCCCCCCGGCTTCAGTCGCTGGACAGCGAAATCCAGCGCCAGTTCACAGAGGTAGATCGAGGACGCCTGGTCGGCGACGTCGATACCCGAGATATTGGGGGCCATGTCCGACAACACAAGATCGGCGGCTCCGACCGGCACCAGGGATTCCAGCGCCTGCAGCACCACATCCTCGCGGAAATCGCCGCAGATGAACTCCACCCCCGGCACCTCCTTCATCGGCAGGATGTCGAGCGCCACCAGCCGCCCATTCTTGCCGATCTGCGGGCGGGCGTACTGGCTCCAGCCGCCAGGCGCGGCGCCCAGGTCGACGACCGTCATTCCGGGCCGGAAGATCCGGTCCCGTTCCTGGATTTCCTTGAGCTTGTAGACCGCCCGCGAGCGATAGCCTTCCTTGCGGGCCAGCTGCACGTAGGGATCGGCCTCGTGCTCGGCCAGCCATTGGGTGCTGCTCTTACTGCGCGCCTTGCTCAATCCCGTCTCAGAGGTAGCTGACCTTCACGACTTCCAGTTCGCGGACGCCGCCCGGCGTCTGCACCTGGGCGACATCGCCTTCGGACTTGCCGATCAGCGCCCGCGCGATCGGCGAATTCACCGAGATCAGGCCTTTCTTGATGTCGGCCTCGTCCTCGCCGACGATCTGGTAGCGCAGTTCGTCGCCGGAATCGGCATCGACCAGATCGACGGTCGTCGAAAACACCACCTTGCCGGACTTCGGCAGGCCGGCCGGATCGACGATCACGGCGTTCGACAGCTTGCCCTCGATCTCGCCGATGCGGCCTTCGTTGAAGCCATGTTCCTCGCGCGCGGCTGCGTACTCGGCGTTTTCCTTCAGGTCGCCATGCGAGCGCGCCTCGTCGACGGCCGCGATGATCTTCGGCCGCAGTTCGCTCTTCCGGTAGCGCAGTTCCTCGCGCAGCGCTTCGGCGCCACGCAGGGTCATCGGGGTCTTGGTGCTCATGCGGCGATTTGCTGGTGAAGGTCCTGGAGCCGATTCACGTCGACATGGTCGAGATGATCCATCGCGATCGCCGCCGCGCAGGCGCCAGCGATGGTCGTGAAATAGCACAGTTTCTGGGCGATGGCGGCGGCGCGGATCGAATGCGATTCCTCGACCGACTTCTTGCCTTCGGTGGTGTTGGCGATGAACTGGATCTCGCCGTTCTTGATCATGTCGACACAGTGCGGGCGGCCTTCCTTGACCTTGTTGACGCGCTCACAGGCCAGCCCTGCCGCCGCAAGCGTGCGCGCGGTGCCCTCGGTCGCCACCACCTTGAAGCCCTTGGCGATCAGCAGACGGCCCAGTTCCACCGCCCGCGTCTTGTCGGCCTCGCGGACCGACACGAAGGCGGTGCCGGACGACGGCAGGGTCATGCCGGCCGCCAGCAGCGCCTTGTTGAAGGCCTCGCCGAAATGCGCGCCGGCACCCATCACTTCGCCGGTCGAGCGCATTTCCGGGCCGAGCAGCGGATCGACACCCGGGAACTTGGCGAACGGGAACACCGATTCCTTGACCGAGTAGTAGGCCGGCACGATCTCCTTGACCACGCTCTGGCTGGCCAAGGTCTGGCCGGCCATGCAGCGGGCCGCAATCTTGGCCAGCGGCCGGCCGATCGCCTTCGACACGAACGGGCTGGTGCGCGACGCGCGCGGGTTCACTTCCAGCAGGTAGACGGTTTCACCCTGCAGCGCGAACTGGGCGTTCATCAGGCCGCAGACGTTCAGTGCCCGCGCCAGCTTGAACATCTGCTCCCGGATGTCGTCCTGCACCTTGCGGCTCAGCGAATAGGCCGGCAGCGAGCAGGCCGAGTCGCCGGAGTGCACGCCGGCCTGCTCGATGTGCTCCATGATGCCGCCGATCACCACGTTGCCGGCGGCGTCGGCCAGCGCATCGACGTCGACCTCGATGGCGTTCTCGAGGAAGCGATCGAGCAGCACCGGCGAATCGTTCGACACCTTGACCGCCTCGGTCATGTAGCGCTGCAGGTCGGCATCGTCATGGACGATCTCCATCGCCCGGCCGCCCAGCACGTAGCTCGGTCGCACCACCAGCGGGTAGCCCACTTTCTGCGCGACGGCCAGCGCAGCTTCCAGCGACGTCGCGACGCCGTTCGGCGGCTGCTTGAGCTTGAGCGTGTCGACCAGCTTCTGGAAACGCTCGCGGTCTTCGGCGAGGTCGATCGAATCCGGGCTGGTGCCGATGATCGGCGCACCGGCGGCTTCCAGCGCCCGCGCCAGCTTCAGCGGCGTCTGGCCGCCGAACTGCACGATCACGCCGACCGGCTTTTCCAGCTCGATGATCTCCATCACGTCTTCGAACGTCAGCGGCTCGAAGTACAGGCGATCGGAGGTGTCGTAATCGGTCGACACGGTTTCCGGGTTGCAATTCACCATGATCGTTTCGAAACCGTCTTCGCGCAGTGCCATCGCGGCGTGCACGCAGCAGTAGTCGAACTCGATGCCCTGGCCGATACGGTTCGGGCCACCGCCAAGCACGATGATCTTCTTGCGATCGCTGACCGCCGCCTCGCATTCCTCGTCGTAGCTGGAATACAGGTACGCGGTTGACGACGGGAATTCGGCGGCGCAGGTATCCACGCGCTTGTAGACCGGCCGGATGCCGAGCGCGTGGCGACGGGCGCGCACGGCCTCGGCCTTGATGCCAAGCAATCTGGCGATGCGGCGGTCCGAGAAGCCGAGCCGCTTCCAGCTGCGCAGCTCGGCTGCCGACACGCCGTCGACACGCGACCGTGCGATGTCGGCCTCGACGGCGATGATCTCGGCGATCTGGTCGAGGAACCAGGGATCGATCTTCGAATAGCGGAACACGTCCGCCAGGCTCATGCCGGCGCGGAAGGCATCGCCGACGTACCAGATGCGGCCCGAACGCGGCGTCGCCAGTTCTTCGCGAATCTTGGTCAGCCCTGCTTCGCTGCTCGGGTCCGGCACCACCGGATCGAAGCCGTCGGAGCCCACTTCGAGGCCGCGCAGGGCTTTCTGCAGCGATTCCTGGAAGTTGCGGCCGATCGCCATGACTTCACCGACCGACTTCATCTGCGTGGTCAGGCGCGAGTCGGCGGTCGGGAATTTCTCGAACGTGAAGCGCGGAATCTTGGTGACGACGTAATCGATCGACGGCTCGAACGAGGCCGGCGTGACACCGCCAGTGATCTCGTTGCGCAGCTCATCCAGCGTGTAGCCGACCGCGAGCTTGGCCGCGATCTTGGCGATCGGGAAGCCGGTGGCCTTCGAGGCCAGCGCCGAGGAACGCGACACGCGCGGATTCATCTCGATGACGATCATCCGGCCATCGTCAGGATTGATCGCGAACTGCACGTTGGAGCCGCCGGTGTCGACCCCGATCTTGCGCAGCACCGCGATGCTGGCGTTACGCATGATCTGGTATTCCTTGTCGGTCAGCGTCTGCGCCGGTGCGACGGTGATCGAGTCGCCGGTGTGCACGCCCATCGGATCGAGGTTCTCGATCGAGCAGACGATGATGCAGTTGTCCAGGCGATCCCGGACCACTTCCATCTCGTACTCCTTCCAGCCGAGCAGCGATTCCTCGATCAGCACTTCGGTGGTCGGCGACAGGTCCAGACCACGGGTGACGATCTCCTCGAACTCTTCGACGTTGTAGGCGATACCGCCGCCCGAGCCGCCCAAGGTGAAGCTCGGCCGGATGATCACCGGATAGCCGATGCCGGCCTGGATCGTGCGGGCCTCGTCCATCGAATGCGCCACGCCAGAGCGCGCCGAGCCGAGACCGATCTCGGTCATCGCATCGCGGAATTTCTGGCGGTCTTCGGCCAGATCGATGGCATGGGCGTTGGCGCCGATCAGCTCGCAGCCGAACTTTTCCAGAACGCCTTCGCGGGCCAGATCGAGCGCGCAGTTGAGCGCGGTCTGGCCGCCCATGGTCGGCAGCACCGCGTCCGGGCGCTCCTTCTCGATGATCCGGGCGACGGTCTGCCAGCGGATCGGCTCGATGTAGGTGGCGTCGGCCATTTCCGGGTCGGTCATGATCGTCGCCGGATTGGAGTTGACCAGGATCACCCGGTAACCCTCGGCGCGCAGCGCCTTGCAGGCCTGGGCGCCGGAGTAGTCGAACTCGCAGGCCTGGCCGATGACGATCGGGCCGGCGCCGATGATCAGGATGCTCTTCAGGTCGGTGCGCTTAGCCACGGGCGCGCTCCTTCGTGGCGTCGATCAGGGTGACGAAACGGTCGAACAGATAACTCACGTCATGGGGTCCTGGGCTGGCTTCCGGGTGTCCCTGGAAGCTGAAGGCCGGCGCGTCGGTCAGGCGGATGCCCTGGTTGGAACCGTCGAACAGCGAGCGGTGGGTGACGATCGCATTGGCCGGAAGGCTGGCTTCGTCAACGGCGAAGCCGTGGTTCTGGCTGGTGATCAGCACGCGCCGCGTTTCGAGATCCTGCACCGGGTGGTTGGCGCCGTGATGGCCGAACTTCATCTTGAGTGTCTTGGCGCCACTGGCCAGACCGAGAATCTGGTGGCCGAGGCAGATGCCGAAGGTGGGCAACTTCATGGCAAGGAATTCGCGGGCGGCGGCGATCGCGTAATCGCAGGGCGCCGGATCGCCGGGGCCGTTCGACAGCATCACGCCGTCCGGCTTGAGCTTGAGGACCTCGGCCGCCGTCGACTTCGCCGGCACCACCGTCACCCGGCAGCCGCGATCGACCAGCATGCGCAGGATGTTGCGCTTGACGCCAAAGTCGTAGACCACGACATGGCGGCTGCCGCCGCTGATGTCCGGCTCGGCATTGGTCTTGAGTTCCCAGCTGCCACGCGTCCAGGCATAGGGCGCCGCCGTGGTGACAACCTTGGCGAGATCCATGTTCTTCAGGCCCGGCCAGGCCTGCGCCTGCTGAAGTGCCGCCTGCTCGTCGATGCCGTGACCCGCGACGATGCAGCCGTTCTGCGCACCCTTGTCGCGCAGGATCCGGGTCAGGCGGCGGGTATCAATGCCGGCGATCGCGACGACGCGCTGTGCCAGCAGGTAATCGCCGAACGACTGCCTGGAGCGGAAGTTCGACGGCGGACGCGGCACTTCCCGCAGGACAAGGCCGGCCAGCTGGGTCTTTTCGGACTCGTCGTCCTCCGGGTTGACGCCGACATTGCCGATGTGCGGATAGGTCAGCGTGACGATCTGTTCGCGGTACGAGGGATCGGTGAGGATTTCCTGGTAGCCGGTCATCGCCGTGTTGAACACCACTTCGCCGACCGTCGAACCCTCGATGCCGATCGAGACGCCATGAAAGATGCTGCCGTCGGCGAGCGCGAGAAGAGCCGGTGTCGTTTGACGCATGTTGTAGGAGAAGTCCTTGATGAGCTTGAGGTATTCCCCTGCTGCACGGCGACCGCGCATAAGCAAAGGGGGGCCGAACCGCGATGGTTCGCCCCCCTTGCAGGATTAAGACGCCATTTTACCGGTGCGACCGGAAGGCGTCCATCAATCCACCGGCATTTCGTGCACAACTCGTGCCGATCAGAATTCGAACTGTCCCTGCCCCCCGGCGGACGGCACCCGGAACCGGCTGATATCGGGCTCGAAGCGCGGCCGGTCGAGGCCGAGCCTGCGCGTGGCCAGCCGGTAGCGCTGTCTGATCAGGTCGGCGAACGCGCCCTCGCCCTTCATCCGCGTGCCGAACGACGCGTCGTAGTCACGGCCGCCGCGCATCTGCTGCACGAGGCTCATCACATGCGCCGCCTTCAGCGGCAGATGGGTGTCCAGCCAGCCGCGAAACAGGTCCTTGACCTCGTGTGGCAGCCGCAGCAGCACGTAGCTGGCCGAGGTCGCGCCGTGGTCGCGGCCCGCTTCGAGCACCGCTTCAAGCTCGGCGTCGTTCACGAACGGAATGATCGGCGAGAACATCACCCGCACCGGCACGCCGATGTCGGCCAGCTGTCGCATCACCTTCAAGCGCGCGGCCGGCGATGCGGCGCGCGGCTCCAGCGTCCGCTTCAGGCCGGATTCCAGCGTGGTCAGCGTGATGCCGACCGTCACCAGCCGGTCGCGCGCCAGATCCGCCAGCAGGTCGAGGTCGCGTTCGATCAGGGTGCCCTTGGTGATGATGCCGACCGGATGGCGGAAGCGCGCCAGCACTTCGAGCACCTGGCGAGTGATCCGGTAGGTCTTCTCGATCGGCTGGTAGCAGTCGGTGTTGGCGCCGAGCATGGTGAACACCGGCTGGTAGCGGCGCCGCCGCAGTTCGGCATCCAGCACCTCGGCGGCGTTGATCTTGGCGAACAGGCGGGTCTCGAAATCGAGCCCGGCCGACAGGTTCAGGTAACCGTGGCTGGGGCGCGCGTAGCAGTAGTTGCAGCCGTGCTCGCAGCCTTGATAGGGGTTGATGGTCTGGTCGAAGCCGATGTCGGGCGATTCATTGCGGGTCAGGATCGATTTCGCCTGCACCGGGCTGACGATGGTCTGGAACGATGCCTCGGACTCCGGCGCCAGATCCCAGCCGTCATCGACCTTGTTGACGGCTTGCGTCTCGAAACGGCCCGCCTCGTTGGAGCCGGCGCCCCTGCCCTTGCGCAGCACGGCGCGCCTTCAGGCGTCCCGACGGCCGCGCGGACAGATGGCCATCAACGGCTTCCGGCGCCGCTCATGTAGTCGAGCGTCAGGCCGACCAGCGCCCGCACGCCCAGCGGCAGCCCGGCTTCGTCGACCTTGAAGCGTGGCGAATGGTTGGGCGCGTACTCGTCCCTGCTGGCGCCGGGCTTGCGGACGCCGACAAACACGAACAGGCCGGGAATCTTCTGCTGGTAGAACGAGAAATCCTCGGATACCGTCTGCGGCGTCGATTCGATCAGGTTGGCATCGCCGGCCAGGCGGGCCAAGGTCGGTCGCATGCGGGCCGTCAGCGACGGGTCGTTGTAGGTGACCGGATAGCGGTGGTCGACCCCGATCTTCACCTCGGCCGTGGCGCCGGTGGCTTCCGCCGTCCGGGTCGCCGTGCGACGCACCGCTTCCGCCAGCTTGATGCGCGCTTCCGGGTTCAGCGCCCGCAAGGTGCCCTTCATCACCACCCGCTCGGGAATGATGTTGTTGCGCACGCCACCTTCGATCTTGCCGATGGTGACGATCGCCGCCCCCTGGGTGATGTCGATCTGGCGGCTGACCACGGTCTGCAGCGCATTGATGATCTGGGCGCTGGCAACGATCGGATCGACGCCGTTCCACGGGATCGCGCCGTGCGTCTGACGGCCGGTGACGGTGATCGTCAGATCTTCGGACGAGGCCATCAGGCCGCCAGCGCGAAAGGCCAGCTTGCCGCTTTCGTATTCGGTCAGCACATGCAGGCCGAAGATCACTTCCGGCACCGGCGCGCTGCTCAGCACGCCTTCCTCGATCATCCGCTTGGCGCCGGCGTCCTCGCCCGGCGGCGGTCCTTCCTCCGCCGGCTGGAAGATCAGCTTGACGGTGCCCGGGAGCTGCGCGCGCAGCGTCATCAGCACCTCGGCCGCACCGAGCAGCATCGCCATGTGGGTGTCGTGACCGCAGGCGTGCATCACGCCGACCTCCTTGCCGTCGAAGGTCGATTTCACCGTCGACGCGAATGGCAGATCGACTTCCTCGGCCACCGGCAGCCCGTCCATGTCGGCACGCAGCGCGACGACCGGCCCGGGCTTGCCGCCCTTCAGCACCGCGACCACGCCATGACCGGCGACGCCGGTCTGCACCGTATAGCCCAGCGCCTGCAGGCGGCCGGCGATCCAGGCGCCGGTCTCCACTTCGCGGTTCGACAGCTCCGGATGCGCGTGCAGGTGCCGGCGGGCGCTGATCACGTCCGCCATCACGCCGTCGACCAGCGTATCGGCCCGCTGCCGCAGACCCGTGTCGGCAGCCTGCACGGCGATGTTCGCCTGCAGGCCCAGCAGCAGCACGGGGAATATCAGGAGACGCTTCATCGCCGCAGGTCCGGACCGGGAATGGCCCAGATTAGCGGCTGCCCGTCGCGAACGTCTGCAGCGCGTCACCGGTCAGCCGGAAGATCCGCCATTCCTGCATCAGCCGGGCGCCGAGGCTTTCGTAGAAGCCGATCGCCGGCGCGTTCCAGTCGAGCACCGACCACTCCAGCCGGCCACAGCCGCGCGCCACGGCGATCTGCGCCAGCTGCCGCAGCAAGGCCTTGCCGTAGCCCTTGCCGCGATGGGCCGGTTCGACGAACAGGTCTTCCAGGTACAGCCCGCGCCGGCTCAGGAACGTGGAGAAGTTGTGGAAGTACAGCGCGAAGCCAACTGCCGCGCCCTCGGCACGGGCGATCAGGCATTCGGCGCCGGGGGTGCTGCCAAACAGCGCCGCCTGCAGGCTGGCTTCGGTCGCCACCACCTCGTGCGACAGCTTTTCGTAGTCGGCCAGCGCGCGGATCAGATGCAGGATGGCCGGCACGTCGGCCGCCGTTGCCGGAGTGATCGACAGCATCGAAGCGCCCTCAGATTTCGACATGGAAGCCCAGCTCGACGACGTCTTCGGGCGGCAGGCTGTAGAAGTCGGTCGCCCGGACCGCGTTGTGGGCCATGAAGGCGAACAGGTGGTCGCGCCACAGCGCCATACCCGGCAGCGTGTCGGACGGAATCAGCGTCGCCCGGCCCAGGAAATAGGTGACGTCGTCGATGTCGATGTCCAGGCCGAGCTGCTCGCTGAGGCGCAGCGCCACCGGCACGTTCGGGGTCTGCATGAAGCCGTAGCGGATCACCAGCCGGTAGATGCCGGGGGCGATGCCCCAGCCGCGCAGCCGGTCGATGGCCGGCACGCGCGGCTCGTCCACCGTTTGCACGGTCAGCAGCACGATGCGCTCGTTCAGCACGCGGTTACGTTCGAGATGGCGCAGCAGATAGGCGGGCGCATGGTCGCCGCCGGTCAGGTAGACGCCGGTGCCGGGAATCCGATGCGGCGGGTCGTACTTGACGCGCCGCGCGAGCGCCTCGGTGCTGACCTCGCCCTCGGCGATCCGGAGCTGCAGCAGCTTGCGGCCGCGGCTCCAGGTGGTCATCAAGGTGAAGATGCAGACCGCCATCAGCAGCGGCACCCAGCCGCCGGCCATCACCTTCAGCAGGTTAGCGCCGAAGAACGCCAGGTCGATGACCAGGAACAGCAGCGCCAGCGGCAGCACCAGCGCGGGATGCCAGTCATGGCGGCGGGCGACGAAGAACGCCAGTACCGTGGTCACCACCATGGTCGACGACACCGCGATGCCGTAGGCCGCCGCCAGATGGGTCGACGAGCGGAACGACAGCACCAGGGCGATGCACAGCAGCATCAGCAGCCAGTTGACCGCCGGAATGTAGATCTGGCCCTGCTCGTCGCCGGAGGTCTGGATGATGGTCAGGCGCGGCAGCTGACCGAGCTGCACCAGCTGGCGGGTCAGCGAAAAAGCGCCGGTGATCATCGCCTGCGAGGCGATCACGGTGGCGAAGGTGGTCAGCCCGATCAGCGGGTAGCGCATCCAGCCCGGCGCCAGCTGGTAGAACGGGTTGTGCAGACCATCGCCGCCGTCGAGGATCAGGGCACCCTGGCCGTAGTAGTTCAGCAGCAGCGCCGGCAGCACCAGCAGCAGCCAGGCGCGGCGGATCGGCGAACGCCCGAAGTGGCCCATGTCGGCGTACAGCGCCTCGGCGCCGGTGACGACCAGGAACACCGAACTGAGCACCAGGAAGCCGGTGCTGCCGTTGCGGAGGAAGAAGTCAACCGCATGGGTCGGCGACAGCGCCACCAGCACCGCCGGATTGCCGATCACGCCGTGCACGCCGAGCGCCGCCAGGGTCAGGAACCAGAGGGTCATGCCGGGACCGAACAGCGCGCCGATGCCGCCGGTGCCGCGCTGCTGCATCAGGAAGATGCCGACGATGATCAGCAGGGTCAGCGGCACCACCAGCCCGTGCAGCGCCGGGGCTGCCACGCTCAGGCCCTCGATGGCCGACAGCACCGAGATCGCCGGGGTGATCGCGCCGTCGCCATACAGCAGCGCCGCGCCGAACAGGCCGAGCAGCATCAGCAGGTAGCGCTGCGAACCGGGCCGCGCACGCCAGGGATTGAGCAGCGCGACCAGCGCGATGGTGCCGCCCTCGCCCCGGTTGTCGGCGCGCAGCACGATCGTCAGGTACTTCAGCGTCACCACCAGCATCAGCGCCCAGGTGATCAGGCTGAGCACGCCGAGCACGTTGGCCGGCGTCGGCGCGATGCCGTGCTCGCCGTAGAAGCATTCCCGCAGCGCGTAGATCGGGCTGGTGCCGATGTCGCCGTACACAACGCCGAGCGCGGCAACGCTCAGGCTCAGGGTCTTGCGGTCGTGCATCGCCGGGGTGGGAAGGAATAGGCGCCGCGCCGACTTTAATTCAGCCGTTCAGGCCAAGCACATCCCGCATCGAATAGAGCCCGGCCGGCTGGCCGGCCAGCCATTCGGCCGCGCGCAGCGCGCCGCTGGCGAAGTTGGTGCGGCTGCTGGCCCGATGGGAAATCTCCACCCGCTCGCCATCGCCGAGGAACAGCACCGTGTGATCGCCGACCACATCGCCGCCACGCACGGTCGCGAAGCCGATGGTCTCGCGCTTGCGCGGGCCGATCTGGCCTTCGCGGCCGTAGATCGCGTTGCTGCGCAGGTCGCGCTCGAGGCCGGCGGCGGCGGCTTCGCCGAAGGCCAGCGCGGTGCCGCTCGGCGAATCGACCTTGTGGCGGTGATGGGCTTCAACGATCTCGACGTCGTAGTCGTCACCCAGGGTGCGCGCCGCCAGCTCGACCAGCTTGAGCGCGACGTTGACGCCGACCGAGTAGTTGGCGGCGATGCAGACCGGAATCTCGCGGGCAGCTGCCGCGATCGCGTCCTTCTGCTCCGGCGTGAAGCCGGTGGTGCCGATCACCATCGGCCGCCGCGCCGCGACACAGGCCGCCAGCGCCGCCAGCGTCGCCGCCGGACCGGTGAAGTCGACCAGCACGGCGGTCGCCGCCAGCGCAGCGGGCAGCTGGTCGGTCAGCGCCACGCCGGCCGGGGCAACGCCGATCAGGGTGCCGGCATCGCTGCCGAGCGACGGATGGCCGCCGCGTTCGATGGCGGCGCCCAGACGTAAGGTCGGCGTGCGCAGGGTGCTGTCGATCAGCGCGCGTCCCATGCGGCCGGAGGCGCCGAGGATGGCAACGGCAAGAGGCTGGTTCATGGCGAGAATTTTTCGGATCGTGACGTCGACGGGTGGCGCGGCGCGGCCGCGCTCAGCCCGGCTTGATGTGCTGTTCGAAGAACTGCTTGGCCTTCGACAGCCAGGAACTGGCGGCCGGGCTGTGCTTGTCGCCGCCCTTGTCGACCGTTTCGCCGAATTCCTTGAGCAGGTCCTTCTGCTTGCGCGTCAGATGTACCGGCGTCTCGACGATCACGCTGCACAGCAGATCGCCTTGCGGACCACCGCGCACCGGCTTGACGCCGAGCCCGCGCAGCCGGAACACCTTGCCGCTCTGGGTGCCTTCGGGAACCGTGAGCTTGGCGCGGCCGTTCAGCGTCGGCACGTCCATCTCGCCGCCGAGCGCCGCCACCACGAAGCCGACCGGCACCTGGCAGTGCAGATCGTTGTTGTCGCGCTCGAAGATCTCGTGCGGCTTCACTTCCACCTGCACGTAGAGATCGCCCGCCGGCGCGTTGCGCTCGCCCGGTTCGCCCTCGCCGGTCAGGCGGATGCGGTCGCCGGTGTCGACACCCGGCGGAATCTTCACTTCCAGCGTCTTTTCGTTGCGGGTCTTGCCGACGCCGCGGCAGGACTTGCAGGTATCGGTGACCAAGGTGCCGCGCCCCCGGCAGGCCGGGCAGCTCTGCTGCAGCACGAAGAAGCCCTGCTGCACGCGTACCTGGCCCTGGCCACGGCAGGTGCCGCATTGCGGCGCCGGCTTGCCGTCGGCGGTGCCGTTGCCGTTGCAGGGCTCGCAGTCGCGAACGGTGGGGATCTTGATCGTTTCGGTGGTGCCGAACACCGCCTGTTCCAGCGACAGCTCGATGCGGTAGCGCAGGTCCGCGCCGCGCCGGGGACCGCCACGACCACCGCCGAAGATGTCCGAGAACACGTCGCCGAAGATGTCGGCGAAGCCGCCGCCGAAGTCGCTGCCGCCACCACCGCGCTGCAGGCCTTCGTGGCCGTACTTGTCGTAGACGGCGCGCTTCTGCGCGTCGGTCAGGACTTCGTAGGCCTCATTTGCTTCCTTGAATTTCTCCTCGGCCGACTTGTCGCCCGGGTTGCGATCCGGGTGCAGCTTCATCGCCAGCTTGCGATAGGCCTTCTTCAGTTCGTCATCGGTCGCGCCCTTGGCGACGCCGAGGACTTCGTAGTAATCGCGCTTGCTCATGATTTCGGTAAGGCAGACGGCATCAGGGATGTGGCGATGCGGAACGGCATCTCGATGAATCCGGTGCGGGTGTCCTGTGACGCAAAAAGGCGGGAGGCCTGAGAGCGGCCGTCAGGCGACGCTCCCATGCCTCCCGCCGGACCGTCCGACGTCTTACTTCTTGTCCTTCACTTCGGTGAACTCGGCATCGACGACATCGCCATCGGCGCCGCCTGGCGCGGCACCAGCGCCGGCACCGGCCTCGGCCCCCGGCGCACCGCCGGCGGCACTGGCCTTGGCATAGGCCCGCTCGGCCAGCTTGCCGCTAGCTGCGGCCAGCGCCTCGGTCTTGGCGGTGATCGCATCCTTGTCCGAGCCCTTCAGCGCCTCGCGCAGTTCGGCAATCGCCGATTCGATCGCCTTCTTCTCGTCTTCGGCCACTTCCGAGGCCAGATCCTTCAGCGACTTCTCCACGCCGTGGATCATCTGGTCACCCTGATTGCGGGCGGTGATCAGCTCGTTGAACTTGCGGTCCTCGTCGGCATGGGCCTCGGCGTCCTTGATCATCTTCTTGATCTCGTCGTCGCTCAGGCCGGAGTTGGCCTTGACGACGATCGACTGCGACTTGCCCGTGGCCTTGTCCTTCGCCGACACGTTCAGGATGCCGTTGGCGTCGATGTCGAAGGTCACCTCGACCTGCGGCACGCCACGCGGCGCCGGCGGAATGTCCTGCAGATCGAACTTGCCGAGCGACTTGTTGGCGCTGGCGATCTCGCGCTCGCCCTGCAGCACGTGCACGGTCACCGCGCCCTGGTTGTCTTCGGCGGTGGTGAAGGTTTCCGACTTGCGGGTCGGGATCGTGGTGTTCTTGTCGATCAGCTTGGTCATCTTGCCGCCCAGCGTCTCGATGCCCAGCGACAGCGGCGTGACGTCGAGCAGCAGCACGTCCTTGACATCGCCAGCCAGCACCGCGCCCTGAATCGCCGCACCGACGGCCACCGCTTCGTCCGGGTTGACGTCGCGGCGCGGCTCGCGGCCGAACAGGCCCTTGACCGCGTCCTGCACCTTCGGCATGCGAGTCTGGCCGCCGACCAGGATCACTTCCTGAATCTCCGATGCCGACAGACCGGCATCCTTCAGCGCCACCTTGCAGGGCTCCAGCGTCTTGGCGACCAGATCATCGACCAGCGATTCCAGCTTGGCGCGGGTCATCTTGATGTTCAGGTGCTTCGGGCCGGTCGCATCCGCCGTGATGTACGGCAGGTTGACGTCGGTCTGGGTCGTCGACGACAGCTCGATCTTCGCCTTCTCGGCCGCTTCCTTCAGACGCTGCAGCGCCAGCGGATCGTTCTTCAGGTTGATGCCCGATTCCTTCTTGAACTCCTCGACGATGTAGTCGATGACGCGCATGTCGAAGTCTTCGCCACCGAGGAAGGTGTCGCCGTTGGTCGACAGCACTTCGAACTGGTGCTCGCCGTCGACTTCGGCGATCTCGATGATCGAGATGTCGAAGGTGCCGCCGCCGAGGTCATAGACGGCGATCTTGCGGTCGCCCTTGACCTTGTCCATGCCGAACGCGAGTGCGGCAGCGGTCGGCTCGTTGATGATGCGCTTGACGTCCAGACCGGCGATGCGGCCGGCGTCCTTGGTTGCCTGGCGCTGGCTGTCGTTGAAGTAGGCCGGCACCGTGATGACCGCCTCGGTGACCTTCTCGCCGAGATAGTCTTCGGCGGTCTTCTTCATCTTGATCAGCACTTCGGCGGAGATCTGCTGGGCCGCCATCGGCTTGCCGCGCGCTTCGACCCAGGCGTCGCCATTGGCGGCCTTGACGATCTTGTACGGCACCATCGCGATGTCCTTCTGCACCACCGAGTCGTCGAACCGGCGGCCGATCAGGCGCTTCACGGCATACAGCGTGTTGTGCGGGTTGGTGACGGCCTGACGCTTGGCCGGACGGCCGACCGTGGTCTGGCCATCTTCCTGGTAAGCGACGACCGACGGCGTGGTGCGCTCGCCTTCGGCGTTCTCGATGACCTTGGCGGTGCCGCCTTCCATGATCGCGACGCAGGAATTGGTGGTGCCGAGGTCGATGCCGATGATCTTGGCCATGATGTGGGGTACTCCAGTGTTCGGTGAGTTGTTGATGCGGGAGATGTGTTGGTTGGCAGCGCGCTTTCAAGCTGCCATCGACGACGCGCGGGGCGTCGCCGACTTACGGTGCCTTGGCGACGATGACCATCGCCGGCCGCAGCAGGCGCTCGTGCAGGCGATAGCCCTTCTGCAGCACGCTGATCACGTGATTCGGCGCGACGTCGGCGCTGGGCACCGCCGACACGGCCTCGTGCAGGTCCGGGTTAAACGGCTGCCCGGCCGGGTCGACGATGCTGATGCCGTGCTTCTCGAAGAACTTCAGCAGCTGGCCGTGGGTCAGGGTCATGCCTTCGCCGATCGACGCCGCCGTGGCTTCCGGGCTGCCGGCAGCCTTGATGCCGAGTTCGAGGCTGTCGTTGATCGCCAGCAGGTCGCCGAGCACCCGCTCGGTGCCGAACTTGCGGGCACTGTCGATCTCGCGCTCGGCGCGCTTGCGCACGTTGTCGAGTTCAGCCATGGCGCGCAGCTGCGCGTCGCGCGCCGTGCTGGCGGCCGCTTCGGCCTCGGTGAGGCGGGCGTTGAGCGCTTCGTATTCCTCGATCGACACCGAGGTGCTGCTGGCCTCGGGCGCAGCCGAGGGCGTTGCGGATGATTCCGTCATCGTGGATTCCAATCGGTTCGGGTGTTTCAGGCGGGTGATTCGGCGGCGATGACGCCCCCGCGCCTCGCCTGCTCAGCCTTTTTGGGATGCTTCAGCGGCTTTCAAGGCCGGATCCCAGCCCGTTTCCGAGCAGCCGCGCGGTTTCCGACACCAGCGGAATGATCCGCTGGTAGGCCATCCGCGTCGGCCCGATCACGCCGAGCACGCCGGCCACCTGACCGTCGATGGCATACGGCGCGGTGACCAGGCTGCAGCCGTCGAGCACCTGGTAGCCGGATTCGCCGCCGATGAAGATCTGCACGCCGGAGGCGGTCAGGCACTGGTCGAACAGGTCGAGCAGGTCGCGCTTCTGGTCGAGCACGTCGAACAGCCGGCGCAGGCGGCCGACGTCGGACAGCTCCTGGAAGCCGAGCAGGTTGGTGCCGCCGGCCAGCACGTAGTCGTCATCGGCGTCCTGCCCCTTCAGCGCCGCCTCGGCCAGCGCCGCCGCCTCGCCGAGCATCTGGTTGATGCGCTTCTGGGCTTCCACCAGTTCATCAGCCAGGGTCCGCCGCAGGCTCAGCAGATCGCGGCCGGCGAAGGTCTCGTTGATGATGTTGGCGTAGCGCTCCAACTCCTGGGCGCTGTAGTCGCGGCCCATGTCGAGCACGCGGTTCTGTACCTCGCGCTGGTTGACCACCAGGATCGCCAGCACCCGGCCGCCGGACAGGTTCAGGAATTCGATCCGCCGCAGCACGGTGACATTGCGGCGCGGCACGGTGACCACGCCGGCCATCGACGACAGCCGGCTGAGCAGGCCGGACACGGTCTGCAGCATGTCGGCCGAGGACTTGCTGCCGGGCAGCAGCTCGCCGGCGATCCGCTCCAGCTCGGCGGCCGACAGCGGCTCGGGCGCCAGCAGGGTGTCGACGAAGTAGCGATAGCCGGCCTGGGTCGGCACGCGGCCGGCCGAGGTATGCGGGCTGGCGACGAAGCCGAGGTCCTCGAGATCGGCCATCACGTTGCGGATCGTCGCCGGGCTGAGTTCCACCTTGAAGGCGCGCGCCAGGGTGCGCGAACCGACCGGCTGGCCATCCTGCAGATGGCGCTCGATCAGCAACTTCAGCAGTTCGGCGGCGCGGGGGTCGAGTTTCTCGGACATGGGCATTGCAAGGTTCGGGCAGCACGGCACGGGCAGGCAAGAATCGCACGCAAACGGTGCGGCGCACCGGCCTTAGGTTTGCGGATTTCATGATAATTTGCGCCCCACTCGCAAAACCAAGTGCGCCGCCGGTCACCCCGACTGTCCCTCGTGACTCCCAGCCTTTTCCAGACCGTCGGCGTGATCGGCAAGCGCCGCGATCCCCGCGTCACCGACACGCTCGGCCGGCTCTGTAGCCTGCTTCGCGAACACCGCCGCGACGTGCTGGTGGAAACCGAAACCGCTCGCCTGCTGCCGTCCGGCAGCTGCCCGACTGCCAGTCGCGAGGAACTGGCCAGCCGCTGCCAGCTGATCGTGGTGATCGGCGGCGACGGCACCCTGCTCGACGCCGGCCGCAGCCTCGCCAGTTCCGGCGTGCCGATCCTCGGCGTCAACCAGGGCCGGCTCGGCTTTCTGGTCGATGTCCGCCCGGAGGACATGGCGGCCACGCTCGGCGCCCTGTTCCGCGGCGAGTACATCCGCGAGACGCGGCTGGTGCTGGAAGCGCGCGTGCGCCGCGCCGACGGCGGCCTGAGCTTGCCGTGGATGGCGGTGAACGACGTGGTGATCCGCAACCAGGCGGCGATCCGCATGGTCGAGTTCGCCACCTTCCTGGCCAGCGACGTCGGTGACGGCTGGGAGTTCATCAGCCAGCACCGCGCCGACGGCTTCATCGTGTCGACCGCCACCGGTTCGACCGCCTATGCGCTGTCCGGCGGTGGTCCGGTCGTGCATCCGGCGCTGGCGGCGCTGGCGCTGGTACCGATCTGCCCGCACACGCTGACCGACCGGCCGATCGTGGTGCCCGCCTCGCGCACCGTGCGCATCGTGCTGGGCGCCAACGAATCCGGCGCGACGATGACCTGCGACGGCCAGATCGGCACGGCGCTGAGTCCGTCGGACGCCGTCGAAATCCGCCGTTCGCCGCAGGACCTGGTACTGCTGCACCCGCGCCACTACAGCTACTTCGAACTGCTGCGCGACAAGCTCGACTGGGGTCGCAACCCGGTCGGCATGCTCAAGAAATAGTCTCCACGCCCCGACCCCATGCTGCGCAGCCTGCAGATCAAGAACCTCGCGATCATCGACGAGCTGAACCTCGACTGGTCGACCGGCTTTCATGTGCTCACCGGCGAGACCGGCGCCGGCAAATCGATCCTGATCGACGCTCTCGGCCTGGTGATCGGTCTGCGTGCCGATGCCACGCTGGTCCGCGCCGGCGCCGACAAGGCCGAGGTGGCGGCCGAATTTTCCGTGGCCGATTGCGCCGCCGCCGCCGACTGGCTGACCGAGCGGGACCTGCGCGATGGCGACGACTGCATGATCCGCCGCGTCGTCCACGCCGAAGGCCGGACCCGCGCCTTCGTCAACGGCAGCGCCGTCAGCGCCACCGAACTGCGCGATCTCGGCGAACGGCTGGTGGAAATCTTCGGCCAGGGCGAAAGCCGTTCATTGCTGATGGCCGATGCCCAGCGACGCGCGCTCGACGAATCCGGCCGCTATCCGGGCCCGCTCGCGGCAGTTGCGGCCGCAGCCCGATCGGTCCAGCAGATCGAAGCCGACATCGAAGCGCTGCGCAGCGTCCAGAGCCGCGATCCGGCACAGCTGGAGTACCTGCGCTTCCAGCTGCAGGAGCTCGATGCGCTGGCGTTGAGCGCCGAGGAACTGGTCGAACTCGATGCCGAGCACAAGCGACTTGCCAATGCCGGCCGGCTGATCAACGAGGGCGACGGCGCCCAGCAGCTGCTGTACGGCGGCGAGTCCAGTGTCTATGACCAGCTGTCGCGGGCGCTGACGGTGCTGCACGGCCTGACGCCGCTGCACGAGGGTTTCGCCGAGGCCGAGAGCCTGGCGGCGGCGGCGCAGGCGCAGGTCCGGGAAGCGGCCGACGCGGTGCGCCGCCTGATCGAGCGCCTGGATCTCGACCCGGAGCGGCTGGCCGAGGTCGAAGGCCGCCTCGGCGCGATCCACGATCTGGCGCGCAAGCACCGGGTGCGCGCCGACGAGCTGGTGCAGCGCCACGCCGAACTGCGCGTGGAGCTGGGCACGCTTGAAGACGCCGGCACCGCGCTGGCCCGCCTCGAAGACCTGCGGGCCACGGCACTGAAAGCCTACGGTGCCGCGGCGGCGGCGCTGACCAGCGCCCGCCGGGCGGCGGCGATCACCCTGGCCGCAGCCGTGACCGGCCGGGTTCGCGAGCTGGGCATGCCGAACGCCGAGTTCGTCGTGGCCGTGGAGCCGCTCGGCCGCGACCGACCGACGCTGCACGGTGCCGATTCGGTGCGCTTCGATTTCTCCGCCAACCCGGGCCAGCCGCCCCGGCCGCTGGCCAAGGTAGCGTCCGGCGGCGAGCTGTCTCGCATCAGCCTTGCGCTGCAGGTCAGCCTGCTGTCGGAGGAAGGCGCGGCGACGATGATCTTCGACGAGGTCGACGCCGGTATTGGCGGCGTCACCGCGGATGTCGTCGGCCAGCAATTGGCCGCGCTGGGCACGCACCGGCAGGTGCTGTGCGTCACCCATCTCGCCCAAGTCGCCGCCCGGGGCAACGCCCACTACGGCATCGCGAAATCGGTGGCCAACGGCCAGACGCGAACTTCGGTGCGGCCGCTGGATCACGCCGCCCGCATCGCCGAACTGTCGCGGATGCTCGGCGGCGACGGCAGCGGCGGCAGCACCGTCAGCCTCGCCGAGGAACTGCTCGGCCGGGCCGCAACGCGGCGCTGATCGAGGAGCCTTACAGGCGCCGGCTGGACGCCTGCTTCAGGTGCGGGCAGTCCTTCTTCTGGCACTCGCCGTACATGATCAGGTTGTGCTCGATCAGCTTGAAGCCGAGCGAGTCCGCCTTTTCGCGCTGGCGCTTCTCGATGATCTCGTCCTCGAACTCATCGACCCGGCCGCACTGCATGCAGACGATGTGATCGTGGTGGTGGCCGCGCTCCAGCTCGAACACCGCGTGGCCGCCTTCGAAATGATGGCGGGTCACCAGGCCGGCTGCCTCGAACTGCGTCAGCACCCGGTAGACCGTCGCCAGGCCGATGTCCTCGCCGCCATCCATCAGCCGCCGGTAGATTTCTTCGGCGGACAGGTGGCGCGTCGGGCTGTGTTCCAGCATCTCGATGATCTTGAGCCGCGGCAAGGTCACCTTGAGTCCCGCGTTGCGAAGATCCTGCGATTCCATGAGGCTTTCCTTGAGCGAAATGAAGGCGATCAGCGCGCAAAACGCACGGAACGTGCCCTAAACGACGTTGCGCTATTATCGCATCTCGCTTTTCAGCCACAACCTACATGCGCCCGGCCATTCGTTCGATCTTTGCGGTCCTGCTGAGTTTCAGCCTGTCGGGCTGCTTCCTCGTCTACAAGCTGCCGACCCGTCAGGGCAATGTGATCGATCAGAAGCAGTTCGATCTGCTGAAAGTCGGCCAGACCCGTGAACAGGTGAAGTTCCTGCTCGGCACGCCGATCGCCACCTCGCCATTCCGCAACGATCGCTGGGACTACTTCGGCTATTACAAGGACCCGCGCGGCAAGGTCTCGACCCGCACGATCAGTCTCTATTTCGCCGGCGACAAGCTCGACCGGATGGAGGGTGTGCAGATCGCCAGCCACAACGCGACGCCGGGCAGCCCGGACACGGCGAAGACCGCGAGCGACGGCAACGCTGCCGACACGAGCCCGGATGCCGGCACCAGCCAGGACCCGCTGGCCAAGGGCACGGAGTCGAAGGGCAGCAACTAGCGGCCGGGATTTGCTCTTCGGCGCGCCCGGCTGCGGCGCGCCTGCTTGGGATCGGCCGCCAGCGGAAGGCAGATCTCGACGCGCTCGCCGTCCGCAACGGCACTCTCCAGCGACCTGATCCGGCCGAACACCGTCGCCACGCCGCCGTCCGGCACGGCCATCGCGGCGGCCGACAGGGCATCGCGCACGGATGCCGTGATCGGCAATTCGACTGTCCGGCGAACGACACTGCCGCCGGCGACCGCCATCACCACGTCGACCCTCACGCTGCCTCCTTATAATTCGACGATGAGCCAGCCCAAGCGTAGCGGGAAGAAGAAGGAAGCAGCGGCCGACCGCGATATCGCCCAGAACCGGCGCGCGCGCTTCGAGTACTTCATCGAGGACAGTTTCGAAGCTGGCATCGTGCTGCTGGGGTGGGAGGTCAAGAGTCTGCGGGTCGGCAAGGCGCAGATCACCGAAGCCTACGTGATCATCAAGGATGGCGAGGCCTGGCTGCTTGGCGGCCACTTCAATCCGCTGTTGTCGGCATCGACGCATGTCGTGCCGGACCCGACACGAACCCGCAAGCTGCTGCTGAGCCGCCGGGAAATCGATCTCTTGCGCGGCAAGGTTGAGCGCGCCGGCTACACCATCGTGCCGCTGGATCTGCACTGGAGCCACGGGCGCGCGAAGCTGAACATCGGCTTGGCCAAGGGCAAGAAGCTGCACGACAAGCGCAGCACCGAAAAGGAGCGCGACTGGCAGCGCGAGAAAGGCCGCGCCATGCGGCACGACGCCTGAGTTCGCACAGCCGTCGAGCATTGCACCGCGCCTGCCCGCCGTCTCCGCGCTGCAGGAATACCGTACGCCCGCACTGCACCAGCATGACGCGGATTACGTATTGAACCGTCCGTCACCAAGGCCTTTACGGCCAACATGATTGCAGATTCAGGCGTCAAACAGGCGGTTATCGCCGACCGATTGCCGAAATTCACTTTCCGGCGCGGGTGTGCGCAGCAGATTGCCGCCGGTCATGCCAAACAGCAGCTTGAGTAGGCACCCAGCCGGCCCACGGCTACCGGCGCGACGCTGCCTGGGAGGGGCGGGAAACCGAGTGTGCTATCGTCTATCGACACGGGGGTGACATGGTTTCGACAGTGACTGGAAACTCGACGTGCATGCCGAGGTGCTTTCTTCCTCGTAAAACTTGAAAGCAAACAAGCTAGTTGCGAACGACGCTAACTACGCCCTCGCCGCCTAATCCCGGCGAGCGGTTGCCCCGGTGGTGTTGATGCCCCGGAAGCAGCCGTCGACTCTCATCAACTCGCGATAAAGGCAGGTCACTTGCCGATACGCTAAAACCCAAAGTGAATAGGTGAGCGCGATCCGTGCCTGTCCGGGAGCGATCAATGAAAATCAAAGACCGGCTAAGCATGTAGATCGAAGAACGGAAGGTTGTTGGACGCGGGTTCGATTCCCGCCACCTCCACCATTTCAGCGAAGGCCGCCTTGTGCGGCCTTTCGTGTTTTGGCCGCCGCCATTGCGGCCGATCGTCGGGACCCGGATGCCGGCTGGCCTGCCGTCACATTTCCGTCGCGCGCTGGCAGTCATGGTGCGCTTATTGCTAACGCGACTATCAAGATACCGAACCTGAAAATCGGCCAATCGACAATGATTCTGTTGGGTTTATCGGCTTGCTCGCCGTCACCAGAATTCCCTATTCGCGCCGTATCGTGCAGCTGAGCAATCGTTGCCATGGCTGCTTTTGCCTATCGGGACGCCAAACGAAATGCCGGTCAAAAACCTGCGCCGGGGACTTGATGGCCGCCGGTATCGATCGTCATAATTTTCCTTTTAACGGACGTTTTTGCTAAAGTAATTTAATGACCGCCAATAATCTTGTTTTCATTGTTATGGACAGCTGCCGCTACGACAGCTACCAGCGCGCCAAACGGCCGCACATGGATCGCATCGGGGAGGGCTCGAAGCGCTACTCGTTCGCGTCGTGGACCAGCCCGTCTCACTACACCTAC
The DNA here is from genome assembly GCF_051860985.1 of Nevskia sp. Lineage (NCBI taxonomy): Bacteria > Pseudomonadati > Pseudomonadota > Gammaproteobacteria > Nevskiales > Nevskiaceae > Nevskia > Nevskia sp. The sequence continues at coordinate 183,390 of NZ_JBIMKV010000001.1, forward strand.
CTGATGGGCATGATTCCGCACACAAGCCCGCAGGGCGTGTTCGCGTCGGAGGTCTACAAGAAGGATTTCTCGCTCTGGGTCGATCGCCTGGGCGTCAAGGACCTGTCGTTCAAGAGCTTCGTGCCGCAGCTGTCGCTGCCCCACGTGCTGCAGCAGAACGGCTACCGCACGTCGGCCAAGGTGTCGCTGCCCGTGCTGAATCCGTTCTCGCACCTGAACAAGCATTTCGACGATTACAAGCTGATGGCGAATCACAACGATTTCGCCGGCATGGTCAAGCAGATCGAATTCGACGAGTCGGAGCCGCAGTTCTACTTCCTGAACCTCGGCGAAACGCACTATCCGTTCATGCTCGACCCGAAGAACATGCCGCACATCTCCGGCGTGCACGGCGTGTTCAAGCGCATGGACGACAACCTTGGCCAGGAAACCGAAGACAAGTTCTTCGATGACGAGCAGATGCGCGATCTGCACACGCAGCAGGTCCGCTGCGTGGAATACGTCGACGAAGTGCTCGATGCGCTGATCGCCAAAGCGCCGGTCGGCACCCATTTCGTGATCACCGCCGACCATGGCGAATGCTTCGGGGAAGGCGGCTATTTCGGCCATGGTCCGATCGTTCACGAGAAGGTGCTCGAAGTGCCGTTCCTGGAAGGCCGGAAGCGCTGATCCGTCACAGCATGGCGGGTGCGGGAAAGATGTCGATGAGTGCGGGGTCAGACGGGAGAGCGGCAGTGGTTCACGATAGCTTCGATGTTTTCGGGCTTGCGCCTGCTGACGCAGCCCATCCGGGCACTGCAGTGGCAACGGCCCGCGCCGGCGGAATCGGCCTGCTCGACCTCGAATTCAGCCGCGACGACCAACGCGCGTCCGCCTCGTTCGAGCGCCTGCTGACGGCGACCGATGCCAGGATCGGCCTTCGCGTCGATCTCGGGCACTCGGCGCTGGCCGCTGCCTTGCTGTCGGCTGCCGGCGATCGTCCGCTGACCCTGATCTTCACCGGCACGCCGGCCCAGCAGGCGTCGCTGGCGGCCCAGCTGGCGCCCGGAGGCCAGCATCGCGTGCTGGCTGAAATCATCGATGTCGCCCACGTCGGCCAGTTGCCATTCGCCCACCACGGCATCGTCGCCAAGGGCCACGAGGCCGGCGGCTGGGTCGGTGCCGACACCAGCTACATCCTTGCCCAGAAGTTGCTCGGCAAGACGGCGCTGCCGGTGATCATGCAAGGCGGCATTGGTGTGCACAGCGCCGCCGCGCTGCGGGCGATGGGCGCCGCCGGCGTGGTCTTCGAGGACCAGCTGCTGCTGCTCGCCGAATCGCCGCTGCCGGAAACGCAGCAGAACGAGCTGGCGCGCCTGAACGGTGCCGAGACACGGTTGTTCGGCGAGCTGATCGACCTGCCCTGCCGCGTCTACTCGCGGCCGGGAACCGCGCAGCTGAAGGCTGCCGATGCCGACAACAACGCGGTGGAAGCCGGTGATCTCGCGGTCGCCGACTGGCGCGCCCGGCTGACGGCCAACCTTGGCTGGAACGGCGGCGAGCAGTTCCTGCCGATCGGCCAGGGCATCGGCATGGCAGCGACCTATCGCAGCCAGTACCGCAGCGTCGGCCGCTTCATCCAGGCGGTGCGCCGCGCCAGCACCCAGCACGTCAGCTCGGCGGTGGCGACCGGCTTCATGGCACCCGGCGGCGCGCTGGCAAAGTCGCACGGCACCACCTATCCGATTGCTCAGGGTCCGATGACCCGCGTCTCGGATTCCCCCGAATTCGCTTACCAGGTGTCGAAGAACGGCGCGCTGCCGTTCCTGGCGCTGGCGCTGTACCGCGGCCCGCAGGTGCTGGAGATGCTCCAGCAGACCAAGGCGAAGATGACCCAGGCTGACGGCAGCGAGCTGCCCTGGGGCGTGGGCATGCTCGGCTTCGTGCCGCACAGCTTGCGCGAGGAGCAGATCGCCGCAGTCTGGCAGTGCAAGCCGACCTACGCGCTGATCGCCGGCGGCAGACCCGACCAGGCCGCGCTGTTCGAGAAGGAAGGGATCCCCACCTACATCCATGCGCCGGCCCCGGCGCTGCTGCGCATGTACATCGAACAGGGCGCCAAGCGCTTCGTGTTCGAAGGCCGCGAATGCGGCGGCCATATCGGCCCGCTGGCGAGCTTCCCGCTGTGGGAGCAGATGATCGAAGTGCTGCTGGCCGACGTGAAGCCGGGCACCGAAGCCGGGTACCACATCCTGTTCGCCGGCGGCATCCACAACGCCGCCAGCGGCGCGATGCTCGCGGCGCTGGCGGCACCGCTGGCAGCGCGCGGCATGAAGGTCGGCTGCATCATGGGCACGGCCTACCTGTTCACGCGGGAAATCGTCGATTCGGGAGCCGTGGTCAAGGGCTTCCGCGACGCCGCGATCAGCTGCGACAAGACCGTCAATTTCGAGACTGGCCCCGGCCACTCGACGCGTTGCGTCGATACCCCGTTCTTCCGCGAATTCCGCAACGCGCGCAAGGAACTGCTGCGCGAAGGCGTGGGTGCGGACGAACTGCGCGACCGCCTCGAAGACATGAACATGGGCCGCATGCGCGTGGCCTCGAAGGGCCTGAACCGCGACGCTTCGGGCCAGATCGTCGAAGTCAGCGAAGCCGATCAGTACAAGGACGGCATGTTCATGATCGGCCAGATCGCGACCCTGCGCGACGAGGTGATCACGCTGGACGCGCTGCATCACGAAGTCACCGAGGGCGGCATGGCGATGCTGCACGCGGTGGCCGGCGCCAAGGCTGCCCGCAAGCAGGAAGCGAAGCCGTCGGACATCGCCATCGTCGGCCTCGGCACCCTGCTGCCGAAGGCGACGCTGGCCGACAAATACTGGGAAAACATCCTCGACCAGGTCTGCGTGATCGGCGAAGTGCCGAAGGACCGCTGGGACTGGAAGATGTACTTCGACGCCGACCGCCGTGCGCGCGACAAGGTCTATTCGCGCTGGGGCGGCTTCCTCGACGAAGTGGCTTTCGACCCGATTTCCTACGGCATTCCGCCGAAGTCGATGAAGTCGATCGATCCGATGCAGCTGCTGACGCTTGAAGTTGCGCGTCGCGCGCTCGCCGACGCCGGCATGGCCGATGGCGACTACGACCGCGAGAACACCAGCATCGTGCTCGGCGCCGGTGGTGGTCTCGGCGATCTCGGCACCCAGTACGCGGTGCGCGCCGAACTGCCGCGCTTCGTCGACATCGACGACAAGACGGTCTGGGAACGCCTGCCGGAATGGACCGAGGAATCGTTCGCCGGCACGCTGCTGAACGTCGCCGCCGGCCGGGTCAGCAACCGCATGGACTTCGGCGGCCTGAACTTCACCGTCGATGCTGCCTGCGCCTCGTCGCTGGCGGCGATCTCGATCGCCGTCAACGAACTCGAAGCCGGCCGCAGCAATGTCGCCATCGCCGGCGGCATCGACACCGTGCAGAGTCCGTTCGGCTTCCTGTGCTTCTCCAAGACCCAGGCGCTGTCGCCGGACGGCAAGCCGAAGACCTTCGACCAGAACGCCAACGGCATCGCGATCAGCGAAGGCCTCGCCGTGGTGGTGCTGAAGCGCCTCGCCGACGCCGAAGCCGCCGGTGACCGCATCTATGCGGTGATCAAGTCGGTCGCCGGCTCCAGCGACGGCCGCGCGCTCGGCCTGACCGCGCCGCGCCCGGAAGGCCAGAAGCTGGCGCTGAAGCGGGCCTACGCACGCGCCGGCTTTTCGCCGGCCACGCTCGGCATGGCCGAGGCGCACGGCACCGGCACGCCGGTCGGCGACAAGGCCGAAGCCCGCACGATCACCGAATCGTTGGCAGCCGAAGGTGCTGCGCCGAAGACGGTGGCGATCAGCTCGGTCAAGACCCTGCTCGGCCACACCAAGGCCAGCGCCGGCGTGTCCGGCCTGATCAAGGTGGCGCTGTCGCTGTACCACCGCACGCTTCCGGCGCACTACGGCGTCGAGAAGCCGATCGACACCATTGCCGACCCCAGCGCGCCGGTCTACCTGCTGAAGGACGCACGGCCGTGGATCGCCCATCCGGATCACCCGCGCCGGGGCGGCGTATCGGCGTTCGGTTTCGGTGGCACCAATTTCCATGCGGTGCTCGAGGAGTATCGCGGCAGCTTCGGCAGCGGCGGCGCAAGCGGCGCCCCGCGCTGGCCGCAGGAGCTGTTCGTGTTCCGCGCCAAGGACGAGGCGACGCTGTCCGCCGATCTCGGCCGCTTCGTCACGGCACTGAAGGCCGGCAGCAACCTCAAGCTGCGCGACCTCGCGCATGCGCTGGCCCGGCAGGCGGAAGGCCGGGTCGGGTCGCCGGTCAGCCTGGCACTGGTGGTGCGCGATTTCGCCGGCCTGCAGGCCGATCTCGACGCCGCCATCGCCAGCCTCGCCGGCAACGGCCGGCCGCTGCCGCAGTCGGTGCGCTACTCGAAGACCGTGCCGGGCACACCGCCGCAGCTCGGCTTCCTGTTCCCCGGCCAGGGCGCGCAGTACGTCAACATGGGCCGCGAGACGGCGCTGTATGTCGATGAACTGCGCAGCGCGCTGGAGTTCGCCGATCTGACGCTGCGCACGGAATTCCCGGCGCTGCTGTCGCGCACCATCCTGCCGCCGGCCACCTTCGATGCCGAGGCCGAACGGGCCCAGCTGAAGGCGCTGACCGATACCCGCGTCGCGCAGCCATCGATCGGCGCGCTGGCGCTGGGCTACACGCGGCTGGCCGAGCGTCTCGGCCTGCGCGCGGTCGCAGCCGCTGGCCACAGCTACGGCGAATACGCCGCGCTGCACGCGGCCGGCGCCCTGACCGCTCGCGATTTCCTCAAGCTGTCCGCCGTGCGCGGCCAGTGCATGGCCGAAGCCGCCGCAACCTCCGAAAAGGGCGCGATGGCCGCGATCCAGGCCAAGCGCGACGTGGTGGCTGCCGCGATTGCCGGCATCGCCGGCGTCAAGATCGCCAACCACAACGCGCCGGAGCAGGCAGTGATTTCCGGCCCGGCGGCCGGCGTCGAACAGGCCGCCAAGGCGCTCGAAGCCAGCGGCGTGCGCGTCACCCGACTGGCAGTGTCGGGTGCGTTCCACACCGAACTGGTCGCCAGCGCCCAGACCGGCCTGTCAGCCGCGATCGCCGGCAGCGCGATCAGCGCACCGCGCTACGCCGTGTACGCCAACACCACCGGCAAGGCCTACCCGGCCGATGCCGCCGGCGTGAAGCGCGTGCTCGATGGCCACCTGCTGAACAGCGTCGAGTTCGTGACCGAAATCGAAACCATGTACGCCGATGGCGTGCGGGTGTTCGTCGAACTCGGCCCGAAGGGCACCTGCGCCAACATGGCCCGCGCCACGCTGGCCGGCCGTGACGCGATCTGTGTGTCTCTTGACGGCAACGGCGGCGGCCTGCGCGGTCTGCTGCTGGGCCTTGCCGAACTGGTGGTGGCCGGCGTGCCGGTCGCCCTCGCCCGTCTGTTCGACGGTCGCGATCCCCAGCCGCTTGATCTGTCCAAGCTCGCCGAGCTGCTGAAGCCCGACGTCATCCCCAAGCACGCCTGGTGGGTCAGCGGCGGTTGTGCGCGCGCGCAGGACGACGCTCTGTTCCGTACCGGCTCGCTGCCGGCCTACGACGTCGAATCGCTGGCAGCCGAACAGGCCAAGCTGAAGGCCGCCCGCACCGTCATCGTGCAGGCGCCCGCTGCAGCGGCACCGGTTTCGTCCGCGTCCGCTGCTGCGCCGCGTGCGGCACTTGCCGCCAATCCCGCGCTCGGCTCGGAAGCGCTGGCCGCCTACCAGCAGACGATGCGCCAGTTCCTGCAGCTGCAGGAGCGCGTGCTGTCGCAATACCTCGGAGGTGCAGCTGCCGGTGCAGTCGCGCCGGCCCTGCCGACGCCGATGCCGGCACCGGTGCTCGCCGCCGCGCCAGTGGTGCTGCCAGCTGTGGCGACAACGCCGTCGCCGGCAATGGCTCAGCCAGCAGCTGCCGCGCGGGTCGAGGCGGTGAAGCCGGCAGTCGTCGCGGCGCCGGCGGCGGTCCGCTTCGACGCGGCAGCGGCGCTGCTCGAAATCGTCGCCGACCGCACCGGCTACCCGCAGGACATGCTGGGGCTCGACCAGGACCTGGAAGCCGAGCTCGGCATCGATTCGATCAAGCGCGTGGAGATTCTCGGCGCCTTCCAGAAGGCCTTGCCGGCTGCGGCTGGCGAGGCGATGCAGGCCGGCATGGAGCGCTACACCCGCGCCCGCTCGCTGACCGCGATCCTCAACACCGCCCGGGCCGATCTGGCTGCTGCCGGGACTACCGCCGAGGCACCTGGCGCCGCGCCAGCCGCCGCCGTAGCGGTGGCGGTCACCGTCAATGCCGCGCCCGCGATCGACCGCGCCCAGGTGTCGGCGCTGCTGCTCGGCATCGTCGCCGAACGCACCGGCTACCCGACCGACATGCTCGGGCTCGACCAGGATCTGGAAGCCGAACTCGGTATCGATTCGATCAAGCGCGTGGAGATTCTCGGCGCGCTGCAGAAGGCGCTGCCGGCGGCGGCTGGCGAAGCCATGCAGGCGGGCATGGAAAGCTTCACCCGCGCCCGCTCGCTGAACGCGATTCTCGAGGCCGCGATGGCGCTGGTACCAGCGTCGGCCGGCGTCACCGCTGCCGCGCCGGTGGCGGTATCGGTCGCGGTGTCGACGGCGGCACCGGTTGTCACCTTCGATCGCACCTTGGCGCAGGCGCTGCTGCTCGGCATCGTTGCCGAACGCACCGGCTACCCGACCGACATGCTCGGGCTCGATCAGGATCTGGAAGCCGAGCTCGGCATCGATTCGATCAAGCGCGTGGAAATTCTCGGCGCGCTGCAGAAGGCTTTGCCGGCAGCGGCTGGCGACGCCATGCAGGCTGGCATGGAAAGCTTCACCCGCGCCCGCTCGCTGAACGCGATTCTCGATGCCGTGGCTGCGATCGCCCCCGTGGCGGCGGCTCCGGCGACGGCGGTCGCGGTCTCGGTGGCAACGCAGGCTGCGGCGCCGGCGGCAGCCGGCCTCGACCGCACGACGATGCAGGCGCTGCTGCTCGGCATCGTCGCCGAACGCACCGGCTACCCGACCGACATGCTCGGGCTCGACCAGGATCTGGAGGCCGAACTCGGCATCGATTCGATCAAGCGCGTGGAAATCCTCGGCGCGCTGCAGAAGGCGCTGCCGGCCGTGCAGGCCGACGCGATGCAGGCCGGCATGGAGACCTTCACCCGCGCCCGCTCGCTGAACGCGATTCTCGCGGCGGCCGCCGCGCTGGCACCGGTTGCGGTCGCAGCACCAATCGCCGTTGCGGTGGCAGCTGCACCGGCAGCGGTCGCCGCCGCCGTAGCGGCCACGCTCGACCGCAGCACGCTTGCCGCGCTGCTGCTCGGCATCGTCGCCGAGCGCACCGGCTACCCGACCGACATGCTCGGGCTTGATCAGGATCTGGAAGCCGAGCTCGGCATCGATTCGATCAAGCGCGTGGAAATTCTCGGCGCGCTGCAGAAAGCCTTGCCGGCTGCGCAGAGCGATGCGATGCAGGCGTCGATGGAGCGCTTCACGCGCAGCCGCAGCCTGAGCGCCATTCTCGACAGCGCCGTGGCGCTGGCGCCGGTCCCGGCGGCGACGGCTGCGGTGTCCGGCGGCCGCGTGGCCTCGGGCCCGGTCGCGGCAGCCAGCCCGAGCGCCAGCGCCGACAGCATTCCCCGCTACGCGCCGCGCGCGCGCCGGGTGCCGCTGCCGAAGGCGCAGCTGGCGATTGCCGGGCTGTACCTGCTGACCGCCGATGACGGCGGCGTTGCCGATCTGCTGGCCGCCTGTCTCGACAAGGCCGGCGGCAAGGCGGTGGTGATTCCGGTGACGGCCGCCAGTGATCCGGCAGCGCTGGCCGCCACGCTAGACGGCCTGCGCCAGCAGCACGGCAAGGTCAGCGGCATCGTCCATCTGGCCACGCTCGACCGCGCCGACACCAGCGAGCTGGCTGCCTGGAAGCTGCAGAGCACGCGGCAGGCCAAGGCGCTGTTCTGGCTGCTGCAGCAGACGATGGCCGACCTCGGCCGCGGGCCGTCGGTGGCGCTGGCCGCCAGCCGCTTCGGCGGCAGCCTCGGCCGCGAGACCGAAGGCAGCAGCCTGCCGCAGGCCGGCGCCGCCGTCGGCCTGTTCAACTGCGCGACCCAGGAAATCCCCAGCCTGCGCGCCCGTCTGGTCGACTTCGCGGCCGATGCCTCGGCGCAGGTGATCGTCGACGCGCTGATGGACGAACTGGTGGCCGACGATGCGCGCACCGAGATCGGCTATGTCGACGGCGTCCGCTACGGCTACACGCACGCCGCCGAGCCGGTATCCGATCACCCGTTCGCACCGCACCTGACCCCGAGCGGCGACTGGGTGGTGCTGATCAGCGGCGGCGCCCGCGGCATCACCGCCGAAATCGCCGAGCAGATGGTGCGTCCGGGCATGCGGCTGGTGCTGCTCGGCCGCAGCGCGCTGCCGGGCATCGAAAGCCCGGCTACCGCGTCGATCGTCGGCGAGGCCGAACTCAAGAAGACGCTGCTGGCCCAGGCGCTGGCCGCCGGCCGCAAGCCGACGCCGGTGGAGCTGTCACGCGAGCTGTCGAGCCTGCTCGCCAACCGCGAAATCCTCGGCAACATCGCCAAGCTGAGCAAGGCCGGCGCGACCGTCGACTACCGCGCCTGCGACGTCCGAGATCCGGCCGCGTTCGGCGCGCTGATCGATGCCATCTACGCCCGCTACGGCCGCATCGATGCGGTGATCCACGGCGCCGGCGTCATCGAGGACAAGCGGATTCCGGACAAGACGCCGGATTCCTTCGACCGCGTCTACGACACCAAGGTCGACAGCGCCTGGACCCTGGCCCAGAAGCTGCGCCCGGACAGCCTGCAGCTGCTGGCGCTGTTCACCAGCGTGTCCGGCCGCTTCGGCAACACCGGCCAGTCGGACTACGCCGCCGCCAACGAAACGCTGAACCGCCTGGCCTGGCAGCTGCACCGGCAGTGGAACGGCGTGCGCGTGATCTCGATAAACTGGGGTCCGTGGGATGCCGGCATGGCCAGCCAACAGGTCCGCGATGCGTTCCGGGCCCGCAAGATCACGCCGATTCCGGTTGCCGCCGGGCGCCGCTGGTTCATGGACGAACTGGCTTTCGGGCCGCGCAAGGATGTCGAGCTGGTGGCGGGCGAAGGTCCCTGGGACCAGGATCGCGGCGCGCCGGCGATCGACGACAGCACCGCCGTCGCCGACAGCACCGCGCTGCCGCTGATCCCGCGACCGGTACGCATGGGTGCGGGCGGCGCGGTGGTCTACGAGCACAGCCTGAGCCTGCGCGCCGATCCGTATCTCGGCGATCACCGGCTCGACAACAAGCCGGTGATGCCGGCCGCCACGGCGCTGGAGTACATCGCCCAGTTCGCGCAGGCCGCCTGGCCAGAGTGGACGGTGGCCGAGATCCGCGACCTGCGGGCGTTCTCCGGCATCGTGCTCGACCATGACGGCGCCGAAAAGACGCTGCTGCTGAAGGCGCGCTCGTCGACCCATTCCGACGCCGGCTCGCAGGCGGCGACCATCGAACTGTTCGAGCAGGGCCGCAAGGCGCCGAACTACCGCGCCAGCGTGATCCTGCTGCCGAAGCTGCCGGAGCCGCCGCAGGTGGCGGTCACGTCGCTGACCGACGGCGCGCCGATGAACACCACGCGGATGTACGCCGAGCACCTGTTCCACGGCCCGCAGTTCCAGCTGGTGACCGAGGTCGCGTCGATGTCGATGACCGGCATCGACGCCACCGTCGTGGCGACCTCGCCGGGCAGCATGCTCGGCACCGCCGAGGCGGCCAGCACCCGCTGGCTGTTCGACTTCGGCCTGGTCGACTGCGGCCCGCAGCTGGTGCTGGTCTGGTCGCGGGTCATGCACGGCAAGACGGCGCTGCCGTCGAGCTTCGGCAAGGTGGTGCGCTATGGCAGCCAGCCGGTCACCGGCCCGATGACGGTGGCGATCCGCATGAAGCCGGCCGCCCACGAATCCGGCGTCCGCTACGACATGCAGTTCATCGACAGCGCCGGCCAGCTGCGGATGGCGTTCATCGACGCCGAAAGCACGATGAGCGCAGCGCTCAACCGACTGGCGGGCAACTCCTGAGCACCTCGGCAGCCAGCACGGCAGGCGACCGCCGCGTGAGCGCGCCGCTCGACATCGCCATCATCGGCATGGCCGGCGCCTATGCCGGCGCCCGCGATGCCGCGACGTTCTGGCAGAACATCCTCGACGGCGTCGATGCCGTCGCGGAAGCCGGGCCGGAATGGGCCGGGCCGTACGTCGATCCGGACGCCAAGACCAACGACCGCATCTACACGACGCGCGGCGGCTTCCTGCGCGATCTCGCCGAAGTCGACCTGAGCGAACTCGGCGTGATGCCGAACACGCTCGACGGCGGCGAGCCGGATCACATGCTGGCGCTGCGTTTCGCGCGCGACGCGCTGGCCGATTCCGGCTATCTGAACAAGGCCTTCAACCGCGAGCGCATCGGCATCGTCCTGGGCCGCGGCACTTACGCCAATCGCGGCATCCTGACCATGGTCCAGCACGGCATGATCATGGATCAGACGATGGACCTGATCCGCGGCCTGCGGCCCGATCTGACCGCTGCGGAACTGGACAAGCTGAAGGCGCAGTTCAAGAAGCAGCTGCCGCCGTACAACGCGGAGATGGTCGGCCTGCTGACGCCGAACGTGATCGCCGGCCTGATCGCCAACCGGCTCGATCTGATGGGGCCGAACTTCATCGTCGACGCCGCCTGCGCCTCGAGCCTGATCGCCATCGAACTGGCGGTGCGCGAGATCCACTCCGGCCGCTGCGACATGATGATCACCGGCGGTGTGCAGGCGCAGTGCCCGCCGCAGCTGTACATGCAGTTCTGCCAGATCGGCGCGCTCAGCCACGGCCAGTTGCGGCCGTTCCAGAAGGGCGCTGACGGCACCCTGCTCGGCGAAGGCGTCGGCGTGCTGGTGCTGAAGAAGCTGTCGCTGGCCGAGGCCGACGGCGATCGCATCTATGCCGTCATCAAGGGCATCGGCTCGGCCAGCGACGGCAAGGCCAAGGGCCTGCTGACGCCGCGCCTGGAAGGCGAAGTGCTGGCGCTGAAGCGCGCCTACGAATCCAGCGGCATCGATCCGGCGACCATCGGCCTGGTCGAAGCGCACGGCACCGGCACCCGGGTCGGCGACAAGACCGAGATCCAGTCGCTGACCACGCTGTTCGGGCCGAGAGTCGGCGATCTGCCGACCATCGCGCTCGGCTCGGTGAAGTCGATGATCTCGCACTGCCTGCCGGCCTCCGGCAGCGCCTCGATGATCAAGACCGCGCTGGCGCTGCACCACAAGGTGCTGCCGCCGATGCTGTGCGACGAGGTCGATCCCGAGCTGCACATCGAGAAGACGCCGTTCTACATCAACACCGAGGCGCGGCCGTGGATTCACGCCGGGCCGCATCCGCGCCGGGCCGGCGTCAATGCCTTCGGCTTCGGCGGCATCAACGCCCACGTCATCCTCGAGGAATACCTGCCGCCGGAAAGCCAGCGGCAGAAGATCGGCGCCGGCCTGCTGCACGTGCCGGGACATTCGGAACTGGTGACGCTCGCCGCCGCCAGCGTCGACGAACTGACCACCCTCGCCCAGCAGCTGATCGCCCACGCACGCGGCCCGGCGCGGCCGAGCCTGGCGATGCTTGCCCGGGCCAGCAGCCAGCATGCGCGCGGCGAACACCGGCTGGCGGTCGTCGCCAGCGACAGCGCCGATCTGGCCACCAAGCTCGACCAGGCGCTGGCCAAGCTCGGCCGCCCCGATCCGGCGCCGTTCAAGATCCGCGCCGGCGTCCACTACGGCCGGGGCAGCCTGCCCGGCAAGGTCTGCTTCGTGTTCCCCGGCGAAGGCGCGCAGTACAGCGGCATGCTGGCCGACCTGTGCCTGAACTTCCCTCAGGTGCGCGAGTGGTTCGATTTCATCGACGAGTCCTCGATCAAGCGCGACGGCCTGCGCCGCTCGCCGGTGGTGTTCCCGGTGCCGAACGCGATCAGCGCGGCCGTCCGGGAGCGCCTCGACGGTGCGCTGTACGAAATGGACGTGGCGGCGGAATCCGTGTTCGCGGCGTCGATCGGCCTGTACACGCTGCTGGAAGACCTGGGCTTCCGGCCGGATGCGATGCTCGGCCACTCGACCGGTGAAAACACCGCGCTGACCGCGTCCGGCGTGCGCCGCTACGAGCGCCGCGACGAGATCGCCGACACCGTGCGCGATCTGAACCGCATCTACCGGGAGCTGGACCGCGAGGGCCGCATCGTCGAAGGCAGCCTGCTGACCATCGGCGCCCTGAAGCCGGACGCCCGCCGCGAACTGCTGCGCCGGTTCGGCAGCGATGACAGCCCGATCCGGGTCGCGATGGACAACTGCCCGAACCAGCTGGTGCTGTTCGGCTCGCGCTTCGACATCGCCGACCTGAAGGACACGCTGGCCGCCGACGGCGCCATCTGCGCCGAGCTGCCGTTCGGCCGCGCTTATCACACCTCGCTGTTCGCACCGGTCGCCGACGCCTACCGCGAGTACTACGCCGATCTCGATTTCGGCCCCGGCAACACCGTGCTGTACAGCGCCAAGAGCGTCGGTCCGTTCCCGGACGACCCGCTCGACATCCGCGAGCTGGCCTGCCAGCAGTGGGAAAGCCCGGTGCGCTTCACCGAAACGATCGAGCAGCTGTATGCCGACGGCGTGCGGGTGTTCGTCGAAGTCGGCCCGAGCGGCAACCTGACCTCGTTCATCGGAGACACCCTGCGCGACCGCGACGACGTCGTGTCGCTGAGCACCAACAGCCGACGCAAGGCCGGCGTCACCCATCTGCACCAGACGCTGGCGCAGCTGTTCGCGCTCGGCGTCGGCTTCGATCCGCAGCAGCTGTACCGCCATCGCGAGATTCCGGCGCTGACGCTGCGCGCCGCGCCCGGCGCCGCGCCGAAGGTGAAGCCGAAGATCAAGCTGCAGATGCCGCTGATCCATCTGCCGGACGATGTGCGGCCGATGCCGGAAGCGAAGGTGATCGTCGCGCCCGCGCCGGCCGGCAGCGCCCCACCGGCCGCCGGGCCGGCCGCTGCTGCGCCGTCGGTCGCCGTGCCGCAGGCGGCGCCGGTCGCGCCGGCTGATCCACGCCTGGCAGCGCTGAAGTCGCACTTCGCGCTGATGCAGGAGTTCCTCGACAGCCAGGCCCGGGTGCTCGACGGCTTCGCGACCGGCGCGCTGGCGCCGGCCGATCCGGCGGCAGCCGAACGCGCCGACCCCGCCCGCCCCGATCCCGACCGCTATCCGCTGCTCGGCCGGGTGCTGTCGCAGGACAGCGCCAGGCTCGTCTGCGAACGCCGCTACGACCTCGCCTCGGACCTGTTCCTGCGCGATCACGCGCTCGGTTCGGCGCCGAGCGCACAGCAGGGCGAGCTGCTGGCGCTGAGCGTCATCCCGTTCACCTTCAGCATGGAAATCGTCGCCGAAGCGGCCTGCCTGCTGACCGGCGACGCACTGCAGTTCATTGGCCTCGACAGCTCGCGCGGCCATCGCTGGCTCGGCCTCGATGGCGGCACCCTGGACCTGCGCATCGTCGCCGAGCGCAGCGCGCCGAAGCCGGAGGAACCCGGCATCGAGCGCGTCGCGGTGCGTCTGTTCCAGGCCGGCGTCGGTGGCCCGGCCGGCGGCGTGCTGGTGTTCGAAGCGATCGCGCTGCTGGCAGCCGGCTTCCCGTCGGCCCCGGCCGTGCGGCCGTGGTCAGCGGCCGACAGCCGGCCGACGCGCAGCAATCCGGACGGCACGCTGTACAGCCGCGGCATGTTCCACGGCCCCCGGCTGCAGGGCGTGACCTCGATCCGCCGCTGGGCTGACGAAGCGATCGAGGCCGACATGGTGACGATCGCCACCCACGACTACTTCCGCTTCACGCAGCGGCCACAGTTCCGCACCGATCCGGCGCTGCTCGATGCCGCCGGCCAGGTGGTCGGCTACTGGTTGACCGAACGCTACACCTGGGGCTTCAACTGCTTCCCGTATCACGTCGGCAGCTTCCGCCAGTACGCGCCGATGCCGCCGGCCGGCACGCCGGTGGTCTGCCGCTGCGATGTGCGGATGACTGATCCGCTGCGCATCGAAGCGCACTTCGACGTGATCGACGGCGCCGGCCGCCTGCTGATGCGCGCCACCCATTGGGAGGACCGCAAGTTCACCGTGCCGGAGCGCTACTACGCGTTCCGCATGGCGCCGCAGACCGGCTTCCTGAGCGAGGCCTGGCAGGCCGACACCTTGGCCGCTGCCGGGGTGGTCGCCCGCCGGGTCGCCGCCTTCGACGACGGTTTCCTCGACCAGGGTTTCAGCATCTGGAAGCGGGTGCTGGCCAATCTCGTGCTCGACGACGACGAGCGCCGGGACTGGTACGCGCTGCCGGTCACCGGCCCGCAGCGCGAGACCTGGCTGCTCGGCCGGGTGGCAGCCAAGGACGCCGTGCGCATCTGGCTGCAGCAGACACTGGGCGTTGCGGTTGCCGCGGCGGACATTTCGCTCGCCGATGACGCCGCCGGCCAGCCGCAGCTGAGACAGATCACCGGCGTCAGCCTCGCGGCGCTGCCGTCGATCTCGGTCAGCGCCGATGGCGGCGATGCGCTGGCCGCCTGCTCGGCGCCGGGTCTGGCAGTCGGCATCGACTACCGGCGGCTCGACCGCAACGCCGCCGATGATCCGCTGGCGCAGGCGCTGTCGGCCGCCGAACGCAGCCGTTTCATCGCCGCCGCCGATGGCCCGGACGCGCAGCGCGGCATCGCCCTGCTCGGCGCGGCCAAGCGCGCTGCTGCTGGCGCCAGCGGCCAGCGCGCCGAGACCCAGCCGGCAGCCTGGGCGGTCGTCGACGGTGCCCTGCCGCAGGCATCGGCCCCGGTCGGCGCCGTGCTGGTGCGGCATGGCGGCGTCGATCACCCGGTCGCGCTGCACCTGCAGGCCGACACGCTGTTCGCGCTGTCCCTGCGGCCCTTGCCGGCCAGCAGCGGGCCGCGCCCGGCGATGGCCTAGTTCCTGCGTTAGCGGCACCTCGCCAGCACCTGACAGCACCGACCCTTTTCAAGCCGCACTTCATCCAGACGATTCAGGCAGACCCCAGATGACCACCAAGACCCTCTTCATCGGCATGGACGGCTGCACGTTCACCGTGCTGGACGAAATGACCCGCGACCTTCCCGGCGAAGGCGTCACCATGCCGTTCCTCGCCGGACTGATGGCCAAGGGCTCGCGCGCCAACCTGCGGTCGACGCCGAACCCGCTGACGCCGCCGGCCTGGACGTCGATCATGACCGGCCGCGGCCCCGGCCAGCACGGCGTGTTCGACTTCATCCGCGCCGAGGACAAGGGCGGCGAGGTCTACTGGACGCTGTACGACTCGCGCGATGTCGATTCGGAAATGATCTGGTCGATCGCCAGCCGCCAGGGCAAGTCGATCGCCGCGCTGAACTTCCCGCTGACCGCGCCGCCGCCGAAGGAGGTCAACGGCTCGATCGTGCCGGGCTTCATTCCGGCCAAGCATCTGCGCCGCAACTCCACGCCAGGTCTGTTCGAGCGCCTGAAGGAAGCGATTCCGGGCTTCGATGCCAAGGAACTGGCCTGGGACTTCGACAATGAGAAGCAGGCGCTGGAAGTGCTCAACGACAACGACATGGAGCAGTGGGTGCGCTACCACCTGCCGCGCGAAGAGCAGTGGTTCAAGATTGCCGAGTACATCCTGCAGAACGATGCGCCGGACCTGATGGCGGTGATGTTCGACGGCACCGACAAGATCCAGCACCAGGCCTGGCAGTTTGTCGATCCGGCGCTGGTGCCGGCTGAGCGCAGCGACTTCTACAACCGCATGCGCGGCGTCTGCCGCGAGTACTTCGCCAACGTCGACCGCTACATCGAGCGGCTGGTGACGATGGCGGGCCCGGAATGCCAGGTGTTCTTCGCCTCCGACCACGGCTTCACCACCACGGTCGAGACCCTGCGCATCAACGCTTTCCTCGAAGAACTGGGCTACCTGAAGTGGGCCGAGAACGACGGCTCCGAGCAGGCGATCCGCCGCGAGGCCAGCGACTTCGCTAACCTCGACTGGTCGAAGACCACGGCCTACTGCCGCACGCCGTCGTCGAACGGCATCCATATCCGCCAGTCAACCAAGCCGGGCGAGCCGGGCATCGACCCGAAGGACTACATCGCCTTCCGCGACAAGCTGATCGAAGACCTGAAGACGCTGCGCAACGACGACGGCGAGCCGGTGATCGTCGACGTGCTCAAGCGCGAGGAATGGTTCCCGGGCCAGCACATGGAGCGCGCCTGCGACCTGACCCTGGTGCTGCGCGACAACGGCTTCGTGTCGATCCGCAACCTGAAGCCGGTCGTGATCAAGCGGCCGAGCCCGGCCGGCACCCACCACCCGGACGGCATCTTCATGGCCTACGGCAAAGGCATCGCCGCCCGTGGTCTGGTCGACCGTCTCGACATCCGCGACGTCTGCCCGACCCTGCTCTACAGCCTCGGCCTGCCGGTGCCGAAGGACATCGAAGGAAAGGCGGCCGAGCCGTTCTTCACCGACAACTGGCTGGCCGAGCATCCGGTGAAGATCGGCAAGGCCACGGTCGGCGGCGGCGAGAAGGCCAAGGCCGAAGACATGGACGACGAGGAAAAGCGCCAGATCATCGAGCAGCTGCAGATGCTCGGGTACATGGAATAAGTCGCGGCACGGCGCGAGGCGAGAACGGACATGGACCGCAGAGAAGGCTTGTCGGCGAGCGACCTGATGGCGCTGGGCGTCTGCATCGACGAGGGCAACAACAAGGTCCATGACTTCCGCTTCGAGCGGCCAGCGATGATCCACGGCCATCGGCTGAAGAACTGCTCGATGGGCGCCTACGGCTTCTACAACGCCGCCGGCCTCGCCAGCGCCTACCGCACCCGCTTCGGCCGCTATTCGCAGGTCGGCGAGTCGACCATCGTCGGCCCGCCCGAACATCCGATGACGATGTTCAGCACCCATCCGTTCGCGTTCTCTCGGCCGTCGCACATGCCGAAGATGTTCCAGATGCCGGAGTTCGCGCGGATCTCGCCCGAGGAAGATGACGGCCCTTCGTGGGCGGAGTCGGAATCGCCGATCGAGACCGTCATCGGCCACGAGGCCTATGTCGGCGCCGGCAGTTTCGTGCGCCGGGGCGTCACCGTCGGCGTTGGCGCCGTGATCGGCGCACGCAGCGTGGTCACCCGCGACGTGCCGCCGTACGCGATCGTCGCCGGCTCGCCGGCCCGGGTGCTGCGCTACCGCTATCCCGATCCGGTGATCGAACGGCTGCTGAAACTGGCCTGGTGGAACTACGACATCGGCCCGATCAAGCGCGCGGTCGACTGGGCCGACACCGAGCGCACGCTCGACGTGCTCGAACAGAAGGTCGCCGACCGGCAGCTCGACAAGCTGATGCCCGAAGCCTATGCCGTCACCAGCACGGCCACCGGTTACAGCCTGACCCGGCTGTCCGCCCCGCTCTACTGACTCCACTCTCCATTCCGGCATGACCGCCACTGGCCTTACGGCCCACGACCTGATGCAACACGGCCTGATGATCGACTCAGGCCCCAGCCGGATCGGCATCGAGCTGCGCTTCGAGCGGCCGGCCTTCGTCTACGGCCATCGCCTGAAGGGCTGCTCGATCGGCGCCTTCACCTATTTCAACGCCGCCGGCACCAGCAGCGCCTACCGCTGCAACATCGGCCGCTATGCGCAGATCGGCGAGTCGTCGATCCTCGGCCCGCCCGAGCACCCGATGGACTGGTTCAGCTCGCACCCGTTCACCTTCACGCGGCCGAAGTACATGCCGAACATGTACCGCTTCGAGGACTTCGCGCGACTGGCGCCGGATGCCCAGGAAGGTCCTTCGTACGCGGATTCGATGCCGATCGAGACCACCATCGGCCACGAGGCCTATGTCGGCGTCAGCAGCTTCATCAAGCGCGGCGTGCGGATCGGCCACGGTGCGGTGGTTGGCGCCAAGAGCAGCGTCACCCGCGATGTGCCGGACTACGCCATCGTGGTCGGCTCGCCGGCACGGATCGTGCGGATGCGCTTCGCCGAGCCGCTGATCGAACGCTTCCTGCAGCTGCAGTGGTGGCTGTACGATCTCGCGCCACACAAGAACCGGGTCGATTTCTCGAAGACCGAAGCCACACTCGCCTACTTCGAGGAGCAGCTTGCCGAAGGCCGTCTCGAACGGCTGGTTCCGGCCACCTGTTCGATACGTCCGGGGGCAAGCGGCTACGATCTCGAAACCTTGCCCGCCCCGCTGTACTGACGCCGCCCACCGCTCCCCGACCCTGCCCGCCATGTCCGCTGCGCACGACACCTACGTCAAGCAACTCATCGTCCTGCTCGAGGACTTCACCCAGGACTGGGATCACGAATTCGAAGGCCGGATGAATGCCGACACGCGCCTGCTCGGCGACCTCGGCTTCGAATCGATCGACATCATCCAGCTGGTGGTCGCGATCGAGGAAGACATTTCCAAGAAGAAGGTCCCGTTCGACAAGCTGCTGATGAAGGACGGCCGCTATGTCGACGACCTGAGCATCGGGCAGATCGCGGACTTCCTCGTCGGCTTCGTCTGAAGCCTGCGCCATGCCGGCGGCACGCCGTCTCGGGGCCATCAGCTACCTGGTTGCCGACTACGACGAGGCGATCGCCTGGTTCACCGATGTTCTCGGCTTCACGCTGATCGAGGACACGCCGCTGGGCGGCGGCAAGCGCTGGGTCCGGGTGGCGGCCGATCCGTCGGCCGGCACGCCGCTGTTGCTGGCGCGGGCCAGCGACGACGCCCAGCGCGCCCAGCTCGGGCGACAGGCCGGCGGCCGGGTGTTCCTGTTCCTGGAAACCGACGACTTCGCTGGCGACCACGCACGGATGCAGGCGCGTGGCGTGCAGTTCCGCGAAGCGCCCCGGCACGAGCCCTATGGCACGGTGGCCGTGTTCGTCGACCTCTACGGCAATCCCTGGGACCTGCTGCAGCCCGCCGTCCACGCATGACATCCGCAAATACCGCGATCCGGAGCCCGCATGGCTGAGGTGCAGCTG
Source organism: Nevskia sp. (assembly GCF_051860985.1). NCBI lineage: Bacteria > Pseudomonadati > Pseudomonadota > Gammaproteobacteria > Nevskiales > Nevskiaceae > Nevskia > Nevskia sp. The sequence continues at coordinate 202,574 of NZ_JBIMKV010000001.1, forward strand.
AACGACGTCACCATCGCCTACCAGCAGATGGGCGAAGGACCGGACCTGGTGTTCGTGCACGGCCTCGCCGCCAGTCGCGCGTTCTGGTTCCTGCAGTACGCGCTGCCGCTGTCGAAGCATTTCCGCATCACCCTGTTCGATCTGCGCGGCCACGGCTACAGCAGCATGCCGGCCAGCGGCTACCGGGCGATCGATGCGGCAGCCGATCTGGCCGGGTTGCTCGACCACCTCGGCATCGCGCGCTGCCTGCTGGTCGGCCACAGCTACGGCGGCGGCGTGGCCCTGGAGTTCGCCGGGCTGCATCCGCAACGGGTCGAGCGGCTGGTCGTCATGGACACCAAGATCAACGCGCTGCAGCCGACCCAGCGGCTGTCGGATTCGCCGCATCTGTCGCCGTTCGAGATCGAGGTTGCCAGCCGTTCCGGGCACGACTGGCAGAACGAGCCGCAAGTCGGCCTGCTGTTTCTCGACGTGCTGGCGCGCTGGAAGACCAGCGGCGGCGGTTCGGAAGCCAAGGACGTGTTCACGCCGTTCGGCGAGGGCCGTGGCGCGCAGCGCACCGCCAAGCAGTTCGTGGCGCTGATGGACAGCAGCTCGGCGCTGCAGGAAGTGGTGATGCCCGGCATCGACGGCCCGGCGATCGCCGCGCTGCCGATGCCCTGCCTGTGGATCTACGGCGAATGGTCGCGTTCGATGCCCAGCTGCCGCGCGCTGCAGGCCCTGCGGCCAGCTGCGGAGTTCCGTCTGGTCGCGGAAGGCGGGCACTTCTTTCCGATCAGCAATGCCGGTCCGGTGCTCGCCTGGCTGCGACCCTTCTTCGGCCTGGCCGACGCCGCGCCATGAGCGGCGATGATGTCGAGAATTTGTAAAATGAGAACAAATCTCGTTTCGTCATCGCGCAAGGAAAGCTCATAAGCTTCGGCCTCCACGTTCTCAGAGGCCGTTCCGATGACTGATCGCAACCCGCTGTCGCGTCGCCGTTTTCTGACGCTCGCCGCTGCCGTCGCCGCCGTGCCGGTGGCCCTCCACGGCCGCGAGGCCCAGGCTGCCGACCTGCCGCTGGTCACCGCCGATGATCCGACCGCCAAGGGCGTTGGCTATGTCGCCGATGCCTCCACCGTGAAGAACCCGGCTTACAAGCCCGGCAGCGCCTGCGCCAAGTGCGCGCTGTTCTCCGGCGCCGCCGGGGCTGCCAGCGGTCCCTGCGGCATCTTCCCGGGCAAGGCGGTGTCGGCCAAGGGCTGGTGCACCGCGTTCGCGCCGAAGGGCTGATCGCAGCGCCCGAAGCCCGGCGTGCCGCCCGGCACGCCGGGCTTCTTGCTGTCTGATGCCGGCAGGCCGGCTCAGGCGTAGCCGTAGCGACCGGCGATGGCTCGCACTTCGTCGGCGAAACCGCGACCGTCGGTGCGCCATTCCAGCGGCCCGTCGAGCGGCTCGGTCAGCCGCAGCCGGCGAGCAAAGCCGGGATCGGCCAGGAAACCTTCGTCGGCGCCGTACAGCGCGGCATCCGGCCCGAGCGCCGCGAACGGGCTGTGCTCAGGCTGCTGCATCGCCGCCAGCTGATCGGGCTCGGCCGGCCAGCCGAGCCACTCGCACAGCTCGCCGAGCGTCGCTTCCGGCTGGCGCAGCAGATCCTCGATGCGCAGCACGCGATAGCAGGCGTTCGGCAGCAGCGCGCCGGCCGCCGCCAGATTGGCGTGCACCCGGAACCAGGCCAGCTGCGGATCGAGCGCTGGCGGATTGACCGCGTAATCCTTGTAGTCCGGCGCAATGAACAGACGGCCGTCGAGCGCCCGCGCGCTGTCCCGGCACCAGCGGCGCGGATGTTCGACCAGATGCAGCAGCCGCACGTCGGGCCGCTCGTCGAGCAGGCGGTCGATGAAATCCGGCCGCCAGCCGATCGAGGTCTCGGCGCTGACCAGCACCCGCGGCGCCAGCGTCTGCGCCAGCTCGGCAAGCATGTCGGCGCCGCGCCAGTCGGCCCGCCGTGCCAGCCAGCGGCCGGCGGCGGCGATGCCGTCATCGGTCTGGCCGCCGCCGTACAGGGCCGCCACGGCGCGCCGCAGGCCGTGGCTGGTGCGCCCGTCGGACAGGGCGCTGATCTCGCCGAGGCCGCCGAGCGTCGGCGCCATGAACAGGTTGAGTTCCGGCAGATCCTGGGCGCGCTGGTGCTGGCCGAGCATCGCCGCCAGCCGCGAGGCATGGGCGCCAGGCGGCGCCACGATCAGGACCGGGGCTTCAAGCATCGGCTTGACGCGACGGCGCTGCGCCGAGGAATACCTCGCAGCCGCCCCGGTTGTTGTCGACGTACTTCCACTCGCCCTGTTCCTTGATCGCCACGCGCGGGCCGAACGGATTGGCGGTGGCGACGAACAGGCCATGCGGCGTCGAGGCGAAGTTGCGCACGCCCCAGTTGTACTTGTTGCCGAAGCCGTTCGGCGTCACGCAGTCCCAGCGCACGCCATCGTGCGTGCGCCACAGGGCGAAGCCGCCGTAGTTGCGCGTCAGATGTTCCATGCCCCAGTGGCGGATCAGCTTCAGCACGTCCTCGGGCCACTTGGCGTTCGGCAGGTACGGCAGCGAGTTGGCCCACGAAAAGGTGCCGGCGTACAGGTAGTCGCCGTGGGTGGCCATGCGCCAGACATAGCCGTTGAACAGGTTGTCGAAGCCAGCGGCGAGCCCGGACAGCGGCACCTTCAGGCCGTCCGGCGTGACCCGTGAATGGCCGACCAGCAGCTCCCAGCTGTCATCCGGCCAGACCCGCAGCACTTCGGCGGCAGCCGGCCCGAGCTTGAACGCCCGGTGGTAGCCGCCGTTGATGATGCCGGTGCCGACGATCAGCGCGCCCTTGAACTCGCACATGCTGACGATCACTTCGTTGAACGGCCCGCGCCAGGCGCCGTGGGTCAGCACCTTGGTCCACTGGTAGGGCAACGTGTCGCCGCCGCGCGTCTTCCACAGTTCGAAGCCGGTGAACGGGTTGACCGTGCCGGCGTACAGATAGCCGTTGAACTCGGCCATCTCGAAGATCGTCAGATTGCCCTTGTTGCCGAAGCCCTCGTCGTTGACCGGCTTCCAGACGCCGGTCGGCAGGTCTTCGCTGGCGTAGATCACCGCTTCGGAGCCGACCGAATCCTGCACCTTGCCGCCGGCATTCGACGCAGTCGGCGAGGTGTGTACGCGGCCGCCGAACACCTGCAGGGTGCGGAACGAGCGCACCGACACATCCCACGGCGGCCGCTTGACGACGGTGAAATTGATCCCGTCCTCGCTGCGCAGGATGTCCGGCGGTTCGGCCATCGCTGGCGCCCAGGTCGAGCAGTAGATACAGGGCTTCAAGTCGCTCTTGCCCTGGAAAACGGTCATGCCACGCATGCCGACATAGCGCGCGACCATCCGCGACTTGTTGCGCGCCATCACGTCGGGCGCGCGGTAGACCATGTCCCAGCGATCGGTCTGTGGCGTGTAGCGCCAGATCTGCGAGTTGCGGTCGATGTCGTAGACGTTGTCCGGCGACTCCACCGGCCACGGCTTGATGTCCGGCGGCGGCGACAGCAGCTTCATGCCGGGAATGGTGCCGCGCGTGGTGCCGACGTACAGCCGGCCCTCGAACCAGGCCATCGAATGCGCGTAAGCATTCCAGCCGTCGCCGAAGCCGGACTCGCAGGTCAGCCGGAAGTCGCGGCCGTCGAGACGGCCGTTGTCCGGCGGCGGTGGACGCCACCGCCGCTGCGGCTGGACGCCGTCGTCCATCAGGGCAGCCAGGACCACAGCTCGACGAGGAAGAAGCGCACGATCGGCCGCGTGAACGCGACGATCAGCGGCATCCGCTCGGCCTCGACCTTGGCGTAGCCGGTCATCTGCGGCAGCAGCTTGCCGTCGGTCTCGTCGATCGACATCACCACGCGCACGACGCGGCCGTACTGGCTGACTTCCGCACTCGGCGCGATCTCGCGCACCACGCCGGGATAGCCGCGATCCGGGAACGACCAGGCCTTGGCCATCGCCTTGTGGCCGATCTCGACCTTGCCGACATCGGCCTCCGGCACCCGGATCTCGACCAGCAGCTTCGAGGAATCCTCAACCGTCGCCAGTTGCGCGCCACGGGCGAGGAAATCGCCCAGCGCGAAGCGCAGCGTGCCGGACAGGATCCGGCCAGCGATCGGCGCCTTCACCTGCGCGTACTCGACCGCCTTCTGCGCCAGATCGAGCTTGGCCTGCTCGCTGGCGATCTCCGCTTCCAGCGCCTGCAGCTGTTCATTGCGCACCGGGCTGATCACCAGCGCCAGCTGCTTGCGCGCTTCGAGCAGCCGCTGCTGATCGAGTTCCGCCACCGACAGCGCCCGCTGGTATTCCTGGTCCGACACCGCCTTGCGGGTGAACGCCTGCTTCAGGCGATTGGCCTCGGCGCGGCTGAATTCGAGACGCTTCTCGGCAGTTGCCACCAGCTGCCGGGCCTGGTCGATTTCTTCGCCCTTGGCGCCGGACTTGGCGATCGCGACGTTGGCACGCAGCCGCGTCAGATTCGCTTCGCTGGAGGCCACGGCGTAGCGCTCGGCGTCGTCGTTGAGCTTGGCGATCACCTGCCCGGCCTTGACCAGTTCGCCTTCCTTGACGAACACCTCGCGGACATCGCCATCGGTCAGCGCGCGGATGTCGGCGCGGGCGGTCGGCAGCACGATGAACTCGCCGCTCGGCTCGTAGGTGTACGGGAACAGCGCGACGGTGACGAGGATCGTGATGATCGCCCAGTCCCAGCGCTTCGGCGGCGCCAGATTGACCTTGCCGGCACCGATCGAGCCGCGGCTCGCCTGTGCGCGGCGGGTGCTGGTGAACACCGACCAGGCCAGCAGCAGCGCGGTGATGACGATGCCGACCGCGCCGAACGCGCCGCTCAGCCAGCGGGCCGGGAAGATCACCACCCAGACCATCAGCCAGATCGTGTACGCCAGCACCAGGAAGCCGTACCAGCGCAGCACGCCGGGCGACAGCTTCTTCATCTCGTTCCATGGCCGGTCGTAGCCGAAGATCGCGTACATCGCCTGCTCGCGCAGGTCGGCGGCCTGGTACCACTGCACCAGCCAGTTGTAGCCGTCGCGCTTGACCAGCGGATTGACCTGCAGCAGGAAGAAGGCACTGGCCAGCAGCGCCAGCGCCACCAGCAGCGACGGCAGGATCGAGTGGCTGTGATGGAACACCAGCCACAGCGCCACGGCGATCACGAAGATCATCAGCTGGGCAATGAGGCCGCTGCCGACGATCCGCAGCCGCTGGTCGCGCGGCGCGCTTTCCGCCGCACCGCCGGTATCGCAGTGGAAGCGCGGGATCAGCACGGTGCCGAGCACCACGCCGAACTTCGGCGTCTGCCGGGTCAGCGTGTGGATGGCCGACGCGCGCGCCATCTCGGACAGGAAGTTCACCAGGTAGATGCCGCCGATCAGGGTCAGCAGCAGCGGCAGCGGTTCGATCAGGCGTACGAAATCGACGCCCATCTCGACCCGGTGCGTCCACATCGCCACCACCGCGCCGATCACCAGCGCCAGAAGGCCCAGCAGCGGCAGCCGGCCGAACAGCGGCAGGTTCAGCAGCCAGCCGATCGGCAGCAGCGGCCTGGCCGGGATCAGCACCTTCGGGGCCGCGACCACGCCCCGGAACGCGCCCCACAGGCCGGTCAGCGAACCGGGCAGGCCGGGGCCGCCCAGCGAGCCGGGCACCGTCGACGGCGCCGCCGTTTCCGGCGCCACGCCGGCCGGGCGCGGGCCGCGATTCCAGCCGGCCAGCGTCGCTTCGGCATCGGTCTGCGCCGGCACCGGCAGCGGCTCCTGGCTGCCGGCCGCCAGCAGGTCGCTGGTGGCCAGCTCGTTGCAGAAGTGTTCGAGTTCCGCCGCCGTCAGCTCCGCACCCAGCAGCTCGCGCGCCGCCGTCCGGACCGCGGCCGCATCGCGGCTGCCATCGATCAGCCGGGCCAGCTCGAATTCGGCCGGATCAAGTCGGATCGGCCGGCCGTGGCGGGCGCCGGTCAGCGCGTAGTACAGGCCATCAGCCGACTTGGCCGCCGAGCCGAAGACGAATTTTCGATACAGGTGACGAGGGCTTTCCATCAGGGAGCTCGGGAAGATCGGCTTCGGGGAACGATCGTGGAACGAAAGAGACGAACGCGGCCGGCAGCGGCGTCAGGGCGCCGCCAGCGCGCCGTTGACGGCCAGAAGATCGGCGTGGTTCAGGCTGCCGGCAGCGGCCCGCAGGCGCAGCGAATTGAGGATGGCGTCGAAGCGGGCGACCGCGTAGTCGCGCTCCGCCCGGTAGCGGCTGCGCAGCGCCAGCAGCAGGTCGCCGTTGGTCCGGGTGCCGACCTCGTAGCCGACACGGATCGCGTTCTCGCTGGCGGTCGTCGACTGCACCGCCTGCTTCAGCGCGCGCACCTTGGCGATCGCGGCGCTGGAATTCAGGAACGCCACCTGCACCTTGCGCAGCGCGTCGGCGCGCTTGGCCGCTTCATCGGCCTCGGCCCGCACCACGCCGGCCTGGGCGGCGCGGATCGCGGAGCTGATGGCGCCGCCGGTGAAGATCGGAATCTTCACCTGCAGGCCGACGCGTTCATCGGTGGCGCGGTTGCCTTCGGCGCCGATGCCGTTGGAAATGCCGCCTTCAGCGTACTGGTAGGTGTAGGCGGCCAGCGCGTCGACCCTCGGCCAGCGCGCGCCGTAGGCCTTGTCGACGTTCTTGCGGGCGATCTCGGTGGCCAGCATCTGCGCCTTCAGCTGCAGGTTCTGCTTGCCGGCGCGCTCGATCCAGACATCGAGGCTGTCCGGCTGCGGCGCCGCCGGCAGATAGGTCTTCGACAGGCCGTCAAGCGCGCCGAAACGGGTGCCGCCGCTGAGCAGTTCCAGCTGCACGCGCGACACCGCCACCGCGTTCTTCGCGGCGATCAGCGCCGCCGCCGCCAGATCGAGCTGCGACTGCGCGACCTGCACCTCGGTATCGGCCACCAGCCCGGCCGCCGACTTGTCGCGGGTCTGCGCCAGCACCGCTTCGATGGCGGTCTTCTCGGCTTCGGCGAAGCGCAGTTCCTCGTCCGCCGACAGCGCGGCGAAATAGGCTTCGACGACGCCGATGCGCAGCGTGTCCTGGGCGTCGTAGGTCAGCAGGCCGGCGCGGCTGACTTCCAGCGCGGCGGTGTCGAGCGTCAAGTACAGGCCGCGATCGAACAGCACCTGCGTCAGGCCGACCTGATAGCCGACGCTGTTGAAGGCATCGGTACGGTTGACATCGGCGCCGCTGGTTGGGATGGCGCCGACGCCGCCGACGAAGAAGCGACCGCTGAGCGTCTGGCTGACGGTGGCCGCCTCGCCGCTGACGCCGATCTGCGGCAGCAGCTTGGCCAGCGCCTGCGGCCGCGCCTCGATCGCCTGCTGGTAGCCGGCGATCACCGACAGGTACTCGGGATTGCCGTCGAGTGCCTTGGTGTAGACCGATAGCAGGTTGTCCGCCTGCGTCGAGGACGACAGCGCAACGCACAGCGAAACGATCGCGATCCGCAGCGGACGCAGGAAATTCATGGATGGCTCCGACGGCAACCCGGTGCGCCGGGCTTTTCTGGTTCGCGGATTATCACTCAGCCCGGCTCCGGCGTACTGCGGTCTTGGAAAAGTCATGTGGACGGGCGGCGCGTTCTTGCAGGAATCGCGCCGGATCGTCCGATTTTTCAAGAATCGTCGCGCCCGCGCTGCGCGCCGGCAGCGGCCGACCGGCGTTCGCCGCGCCGCCGACGAGCGGCTCAGGGGCAGTGTTCGAGATAGTCGATCGCCATTACCGTGCCGGCTGCCGTCAGCCGCAGCTGCACGCCCTGCTGCGGCCAGCGGCGCAGCAGCAACCCGTCCGCCAGCGGCAGCTCGGCCGCGCAGCGGGCGTCGTCCTGGGTGACGGCCCGGCCATCGCCGGACAGCCCTTCCATCTGCTGCACGACGGCCAGCGGCAACGGCGGCGCCAGCGCCAGATGCAGCGCCGTGACCACGCCGCGCCCGGCCGCCAGCTGCACGGTCACGGTGCCGCGCGGATCGCTGCCTGCGGCCGGGTCGGCCTGCGGTGCGGTGCCGGCGTCGGCATCGGGCTCGGCATCGGCAGACGCCGCCGGCTGGCGCAGCGCATCGGCGGTGAACTGGCCGAGCACTTGGCCGCGATAGCGCGCCGGCTGCCAGGTCTGATCCGCTGTCGCCGGCGGATCAGCCTTGGCGGCCAGTGCATCGGCCTCCGCGCGGCGCGCTTCCGCCAGACGCGGCATCGCCGCCAGCGCCGGCGCCCGTTCCGGCGCGGCGGCGGCTCGTTCAGCCGCAGGTTCGGCCGAGGATTCGGGCAGCGAGACAGCCGCAGATTCAGCCGGGGATTCCGCCGGGGATCGGGCCTGCGATTCCGCTAGCGGTGGCGGCGGCGATGGTATTGGCGACGGCAGCGCAGCGATCTCCGGCCGGCTATCCGGCGGCAATGGCGCGGCTGGCGCGGGCAACGGCGCGCGCTTGGCCGTTTCCTCCGGCGGCGCCAACGCAGCCGCCATCGGCACGTCCTGCGGGGCCTGCTGCGCGGGCGCAGGCAGGGGCGCAAGCACTGCTGCGCGCGGCGGCGGCGCGGCGGCATCGCGCAGACCTTCGCGCAGCACGCCGATGCTGACCAGCAGCGACGCGGCCAGGCTGACCGGCAGACGCCAACGCCGCAGTCGCGTCGGCCGGCGCGGCGGCGTCACGGGCTTGGCAGCGTCGGATAGTTCAGCAGCTGCTGCGGCGAGGATGGCGGCATCGAGCGACGCCGGCGCGCCCTGCCCGGCTGTGGCCTCGTCGCGCCAGGCGCTGGCCAGCGGGCTGCGCCGGTCCAGGAAGGCGTCCAGCAGGCGATCGTCGTCGTCAGGTTCGGTCATCGGCGAGCGCCTCCCGCAGTCGCACCAGCGCATAGCGCAGCCGGCTCTTGATGGTTTCCCGGCCGACGCCCGCCACCTCGGCGATCTCGGCCAGGCTCAGGCCGCCTTCCTCGTGCAGCAGGAAGGCGTCGCGCTGCTCGATCGGCAGGCGGGCCAGCGCCGCGCGCAGCCGCTGGCCGCGCTCGGCACTCAGCAGCTGTTCGTCCGGCTGCTCGCGGCGAGGCAGCCACAGCGCCGCCGGCACGGGGGGCGCCTCGTCGTCATCGCCGGGCTCCGGCAGCGGCTCCAGCCCCGGCGGCGTCGCCCGCCACCAGTCGATCAGCCGGTGATGGGCGATCCGGTACAGCCAGGTCGCGAACCGGGCGCGCGGCTGCCAGTCGGCCCGGGTGCGGATGACGTTCAGCCAGACATCGTGAAACAGCTCGCCGGCGATGGCCGGCCGCCCGCAGCCGTGCAGCAGGTGCCGGTAGACGCCGTCGCGATGGCGCCGGTACAGCGGCTCGAAGGCCGCCGCATCGCCGGCCTGGTACCGCAGCATCAGCGTTTCGTCGCTCGGGCCCGGAGCCGCGGCCGGCGGTGCGGAGCGGTCCAGTCAGTGCGCTCCGGCGTGGTGGTCATCGCCGGACACCAGCAGGCGTTCGCCGTTCAGGCTGGCGGCCAGCCGCGCCAGTTCGACGAACTCCGCTGCGCGGCCGCTGGCCTGGTCGACCTGCGCGGCGCTGGCCAGCGCCGCCGCGTCGCGCAGTGCATAGCGCTGCGTGTACTCGCCGCCGCGCAGCAGCTGCCCGTAGGCGGCCACCGCCGCCGCCAGCCGGAAGGCCGGCGAGGTGCGATCGGCCGTCACCGCCTCGTCGGCGCGGACCACCCGCGCGATCAGCCGGCTGCGGGCATCGACACCGTCTTCCGGGCGCTTGTAGCGCAGCTTCAGCTGGGCCAGTTCGCCGGCCATGCCGGCACCGGCTTTCGCGGCCTGACCGTAACGCAGCGCATCGACCTTCTCGCCGCCGCTGCCGACCCGGGCGATCTCGTACAGCGCGGTGACCCGATGGCCGGCGCCGATGTCGCCGGCGTCGATCGCATCGTTGTTGAAATCCTCGCGCCGCAGCAGGCGGTTCTCGTAGCCGATCAGGCGGTATTCGGCGACGACCGCCGGATTGAACTCGACCTGGATCTTGACGTCGCTGGCGATGGTTTCCAGCGCCGAGGCACGTTCCTCGACCAGTACCCGCTGCGCTTCCCGCGCCGAGTCGATGTAGCTGTAGTGGCCGTTGCCGACATCGGCGATCTGTTCCATCAACGCGTCGTTGTAGTTGCCGGTGCCGAAGCCTAGCGTCGACAGCGCGACACCATTGCGGCGCTTGTTCTCGACCATCTCCTTGAGCTGGCCGACATCGCGGAGGCCGACGTTGAAATCGCCATCGGTGGCCAGCAGCACGCGGTTGTTGCCGTCCTTCATGAAGGCCTTTTCGGCCATCGCATAGGCCAGCTGGATGCCGCTGGCGCCGTCGGTGGAACCGCCGGCTTCCAGACGATCGAGCGCGGCGACGATGGTCGCGGTCTGGTCGCCGGGCGTCGGCTCCAGCACCACTTCGGTGCGGCCGGCGTAGACCACGAGGCTGATCCGGTCGCGTGCCGTCAGCTGGCCAGCCAGCAGCTTCAGGCTGGCCTTGACCAGCGGCAGCTTGTCCGCCGACTGCATCGAGCCGGACACGTCGACCAGGAACACCAGGTTCGATGGCCGGATCGATGCCGCCGCCGGCTTCCAGCCCTGGATGCCGATCGCCAGCAGCTCGGTCTTCGGGTTCCACGGCGTCGGCCCCAGTTCGGTGTGCAGCGCGAACGGCGTCGCGCGGTCCTTCGGCGGCGCGTAGGCGTAGTCGAAATAGTTGATCAGTTCCTCGACCCGCACGGCGTCGCGCGGCGGCAGCTGGCCGGCGTTGAGCAGGCGGCGGACATTGGCGTAGGCGCCGGTATCGACATCGACGCTGAAGGTCGACACCGGCTGCTCGGCGGCGACCCAGACCGGGTTGGCCCGCAGTTCGGCGTAGCGCTCGCCGTCGCCATCCGGCATCACCGACGGCGCTGGTAACGGCGCCGGCATGTGCTGCCACTGCTCGGTGGCCACCGCCATCGGCGGTGGCGCCATGCGCGTCGTGGCCTGCGCTTCGCGGGTCTGCGCCTTGGCCAGGGCCAGTGCTTGCGCCGGGGCCGGAAGCGGGGCTTCAGTCGGGGCCTCTGCCGCTGCCGGCACGACGTCCTGCGCCACCGACGGTGGCGCGGAGATCGGCTCCGCAGCCGCGCGCTGCGCGGGCGGTGCCGAGCAGGCCGCCAGCGCGGCAGCCGCGCCGAGGCAGCAGGCGGCGATCAGGGTGGTCGAATGAGGGCGGGACATGGCGAACTCCGTGGGGGCTGTACCGACTTGAACGAAGGCGCCCGGCAAACGGGGTTGAGGCGGACGAAAAAATTTGCCGCCGCCCATGCGGTGCCAGCGGCCGCTCAGCCAGCGGCCCGGATCGGGAACACCTTGTCGAGCCGGGCCAGGCTCAGCACCCGCATCACCGGTGGGCCGACTTCGGCCAGCGTGAAGCCGAGATTGGCGGTGCGCGCCTTCTGGTAGGCCTCGACCAGGCTGGCGATGCCGGAGGAATCGATGTAGCTGACATCGCGCAGGTCGACCACCAGCGCCTGCCGGCGCGCCAAGATGTCGAGCAGCGTCTTGCGGGCGGCCGGCGAGCGTTCGAGATCGATCTCGCCGCTGAGAAAGACCGTCGACGTGCCGGCGTCATCGTTGACCCTGAAACTCATCTGCTGCCGCTCCCCTTGTCGTGTGGCGGATGGTCGACGCCGGGATCGGCGTCCTGGCCGGCCTCGGCCGGGCGGTCGGCGCGACCGAAGCCGCGAACCAGCTTCTTGGTCAGCACCAGGCGATTGCCGGCGCCCTTCGGCGGCGCCCGGAACTGCACGCGATCGGTCAAGGCGTGCATCAGGTGGGTGCCGAGACCACCGGGCCGGACCTCGTCGAGCGCCCGCCCCCGGCAGTCCTGCGCGTCGACGGTAGGCGCGTAGTCGATCAGCTCGACCTCCAGCCCGTCGGCCGCCTTGCGGATCGAGAACTCGATCTTCTCGCCGAGCGCGGCGCCAGCCTTGGCCGCCGCGCCGTAGCCGTGGCGGATGATGTTCTGGCAGGCCTCGTCGACGGCCAGCACCAGATCCTGCGCCCATTCGACGCTCGCTCCGGCTTCGCGCGAGGCCGCCTCGACCAGCCGGCGGACGATCTTCAGCTGGCCGGCCTCGGCCGGAATGGTCTGCGCCACCAGTTCGGCGACGCTGCGCCGGCGGACGCTGGCACCCAGCGGCTCGGCGGCGGCGTAGCGGTCGTCGATCACCAGCAGGGTCAGATCGTCGCGGACATCGTCGCCCAGGCCATCGGCGATGGCGGTCAGCCGGGTGCCCGGCGCAGCATCGGCGTGGCGTTCGATCAGCGCCTTCAGGCCTTCGCTGCCGAGCATCCGGCCGCTGGCATCGCGCGCTTCGCTGGCGCCGTCGGTGTACAGATACAGGCAGCCACCGGCGATCGACAGCGTGGTTTCGCGGTAGCGGTCGTTGTCGAGCCGGCACTGGATGCCGAGCGGCGGATCGGTGGCCGGAAACTCCTCGAAGCCGCCATCGGCAGCGCGCTTCAAGGCCGGCAGATGGCCGGCGTTGGCCAGCCGGATCTGGTGGCTCGCCGGGTCGTAGACGCCGATCACCATGGTCACGAACATGCCGAAGGCCATGGTCTCGCACAGCTCGGTCTCGATCCGCGACAGCAGCAGCCCCGGCTCGTACACGCGCTTGGCAAGGCTGCGGAACAGCGTGGCCGCCTTGACCATGATCAGCGCCGCGTTCAGCCCCTTGCCGGAGACATCGGCCAGCGCGAAGGCGATGCGGCCGTCGGGCAGCTGCAGCGCGTCGTAGAAATCGCCGGATACGCCGTGCGCTGGCCGGTTCAGGCCTTGCACCGGCGCGGTGCTGGCTGGCGTCGGCGGCAGCAGCTGGCGCTGCACGTCGGCGGCCAGTTCCAGCTCGCGACGCAGGCGGTTCTGGGCCAGCAGCGCGGCGGTGAGCCGGGCGTTGCGGATGGCGATCGCGGCAGCGGTCGCCAGCAGGCCGAGCAGTTCGGCATCGCGGGCACTGAAGCGCCGGCCCCGGCCGCGCGGATTCAGCAGCTCGACGACGCCGTAGCGCTCGTCGCGATGGCTCAGCGGCGCGCAGATCATCGAGCGGATCGTGTAGTCGATGCCGATGCTGGCCGGCGCCAGCAGGTCCGGGTCGGCGGCGGCATCGGCCACCCATTCGGTGGCGTTGCGGGCCAGCGCGCGGCCGTGGATGCCGCGATCGGCCGGCAACTGCAGCTGGCGGATATCGACCGGCCCGACGCAGGCGCGGCAGCGCAGCCGCGCGGCCGGATCGCCGAAAGTGCCATCGAGCAGGAACAGGCCGGCGGCATCGGCGTCGAGCGCCTCGGCGATCCGCGCCAGCGCCGCCGCCAGCGTGGCGTCGAGATCCTCGCTGTCGGCAAAGGCCTCGATCAGCTCGGCGACCAGGTCGAGATGATCCCCGCCACTGCGCGTGGCGCGGCGCTGCGGGGATCGCGGTGTCGGGGCGGCCGGCATGGTGGACCGAGAGTAGCGCGCCGGCGGCCATCCCCGCCGGACGGCAGCCACGCTTACACTGCCGCCCTTTCCACGCCACTCCCTCCCCGAGAAGACTGATGACCGACGCCGCAACCGTGTCCGTGCTGATGCAGACCAGCCTGGGCGACATGACGATCGAACTCGATGCCGCCAAGGCCCCGAAGACGGTGGCCAACTTCCTGGCCTACGTCGATTCCGGCCACTACGACGGTCTGGCCTTCCACCGCGTGATCCGCGATTTCATGATCCAGGGCGGCGGCTACGTGGCCCCGGACTACACCGAGAAGAAGACCGGCAAGCCGATCGAGAACGAGTGCAACAACGGGCTCAAGAACGCCCGCGGCACGATCGCCATGGCCCGCACCAGCGATCCGCACTCGGCCACCGCACAGTTCTTCATCAACCACGCCGACAACGCCTTCCTCGACGGCAAGCCGGGCCAGTGGGGCTATGCGGTGTTCGGCAAGCTGACCGCAGGTCTCGACGTGCTCGACAAGATCGGCACCACGCCGACCGGCCGCGCCCGGCCGTTCGGCCAGGACGTGCCGGTGGAACCGGTGGTGATCGTCAAGGTGTCGCGCGTCTGATGCTTTCCGGCCTTCGGGCCTGCTGCACGGCGCTGCTGGCCGCCCTCCTGCTGACGGCGGCCAGCGCTCCGGCACTGGCCTGGGGACCGGAAGGTCACCGCATCGTCGGCGAGCTTGCCGCACGCCAGCTGCGACCGGCGACGGCGGCAGCGGTGGCCGCGCTGCTGGCCGGCGAGCCGGAGCCGACCTTGGCCGGGGTCGCCAATGATGCTGATCTGCACAAGACCGACGCGACCGGCCCGCTGCACTACATCAATTTGCCGCCCGGCCGCTGCGACTACCAGCCGGCCCGCGACTGCCCCGACGGCCGCTGCGTGATCGCCGCCATCGAGCGGGCGGCAGCCGTCGTCGGCGATCGGCGGGCGGCCAGCGCCGATCGCCGCCAGGCGCTGAAGGACCTCGTCCATTTCGTCGCCGACCTGCACCAGCCGCTGCACGCCGGCCGCGCCGAGGATCGCGGCGGCAATCGCGTGCCGCTGCGCTGGCAGGGCGCGCCGCACAACCTCCACCAGCTCTGGGACGGCCTGCTGATCCGCGCGATCGGCACCGATGCGACGCGCCTGGCCGCAAGCCTCGCCCGCCGCCGAAAGCCGGCGGCATCGACGCTGGCCGGGCCGCCAGCCGCGTGGGCGCGGCAGTCCTGCGCGCTGGTCGCCTCGGCCGATTTCTATCCGGCAGCCGAGACCTTCGACGAAGCGGCCTACCGGCGCCGCTGGCAGCCGGTGCTGGAAACGCAGCTGCAACGGGCCGGGCTGCGGCTGGCGGCACAGCTGGAACTGGCGCTCGGCCACTGATCCGCACCAGCGGAAGCCGGCCCGACCGCTCGCCGGACGGGTCTTCCCGCGCTCCGCCCTGGCCCGCGAATTGCCCTAGAATTGCGACCGTTTGTTGACAATCGTTCGCGCCGAGGTTCCTCCGCATGCCGCAGCTGATCGCCGTTACCGCCACGTCGGGCCTGTCCTCGTGAAGGCGCTGATTCTCAGCGCCGGCCAAGGCCGCCGACTGCTGCCGCTGACCGCATCGCGTCCGAAGTGCCTGATCGAACTCGGCGGCCGCAGCCTGCTCGAATGGCAGCTGATCAGCTTGGCCCAGGCCGGCGTGCGCGAAGCCGTGATCGTCATCGGCTACGGCGCCGAACAGGTCGAGGACATGCTGAAGGCGCGCACGCCGGCCGGCATCCAGGTGCGCACGCTGTACAACCCGTTCTTCGAGGCGGCCGACAACCTGGCCAGCTGCTGGATCGCCCGCCACGAACTGCGCGGCGAATGCCTGATCCTGAACGGCGACACGCTGGTCGAGACCGCGATCGTCGAGCGCGTGCTCGGCAAGGTCAGCCACCCGATCACGGTGACCATCGACCGCAAGGATTTCTACGACGCCGACGACATGAAGGTGCGCACCGAAGGCGGCCAGCTGGTCGCCATCGGCAAGAAGCTGGATGCCGAGATCGTCAACGGCGAGTCGATCGGCTTCCTGCGCTTCACCACCGAAGGAGCGGCCCGTTTCGTCGGTGAAGTCGAGCGGATCATGCGCACGCCGGAAGGCCTGAAGCTCTGGTACCTGTCGGTCATCCACCGGATCGCCAGCCAGTCCGGCGATGTCGGCTACACCTCGATCGAGGGGCTGGGCTGGGGCGAGATGGATTTCCTGCCCGACGTCGCCCACAACGAGGCGCTGGTCGCCGGCTGGCCGCAACCGGTCAGCGCAGCGCTGACGAGCCGCGCCGCCAAGGGCGCCGCCTGATGGCAGCCGCGCGCCCGGCCCGGCGCTCGCCGGACGAGTCGATCCGGATGTTCCAGGCGGACTGGATGGAAGCGCTGTCGAAGATCCCGTTCTGGGTGCCGATGGCGATCTACCTGCCGTTGTTCGCGTGGCTGACCTGGACCGCGTTCACCGATGGCATCCCAGTGTCCGGCTGGATCGCCTGCTTCGCCGGCGGCCTGCTGATCTGGACCGCCACCGAGTATTTCCTGCATCGCTTCCTGTTCCACTGGACCCCGCCAGGCAAGATCGGCGAGCGGCTGCACTTCATCTGGCACGGGGTCCATCACGACCACCCGAACGACCGGCTGCGGCTGGTGATGCCGCCGTCGGTCAGCATGCCGCTGGCCTACGGTTTCTGGTGCCTGTTCGCGCTGGCGGTCGACGGCGTCTGGCTGAAGGCGCTGTTCGGCGGCTTCATCGTCGGCTACGTGATCTACGACACCCTGCACTACGCGCTGCACCACTACGCCTGGCAGCAGCCGCTGTTCAAGAAGCTGAAGGTGCACCACATGCAGCACCACTTCGTGAACGGCGACACCGGCTATGGTGTATCGAGCCCGCTGTGGGACTGGATCATGGGCACGCGGCGCAGCGCCACGCGGCCCTGAGCCATCGATTCGGCGGTGCGTCCGAAAGCCGGCCTCGCGCCGGCTTTTTGCTGCGCGTGCCGCGGCGCAGGGCGCTGCGGCATCAAGTCACAGCGGCCCGCTTCTGCAGCTCGAACACCAGCAGGCCGTGATCGGAGTACTGCTTGATCCAGGCGTCGCGGGCGGTGGTATCGGCCAGCAGCGGCCAGCCCAGCACCTCGACCTCGGCGCCGCGCAGCGGCTTGAAGGCCAGATGGGTGGACGCCAGCACGTGGTCGAGGTCGGCGGGCTTGTAGCGGCTGCGACTGCCGTTCGACCAGGTGGCCGGATGCGATTTCGACAGCAGCCGCATGCCGACCTTGCCGGCCTCGGCCGCCAGCCGGGTGATCTCGGCATCGGCGGCGATCGCGATGCCCTTGGCGTAGTCGAGGCCCATGGTGTTGAGATCGCCCAGCACGATGAAGTTCGACCGGCCATCGGCGGCCTGCGCGTCCAGCACCTCCTTGAGCCGGAACGCCTTCTGGAACTGCGCATCACGCAGGCCCAGCCCGATCGGATCGGCGCTGCTCTTGGTGTGCAGGAACAGCAGCGAGTAGTGGATGCCGGCCACGGTCACGGTCAGCAGGCTGCCCGGCCGCAGGCTCACCTGGCCGATCTGGAACTCCAGCCGCTGCGAGAAGAAGCCGGTGATGCCGCCCTTGACGCCGACCAGGATCTCCTGGACCTGCGCGCCTTCGGTGATGTGGAACTGGTAGCCGGGGAACGCCTTGACCAGCGGCTCGAAAACGCCCTTGCCTTCGACCTCGTACAGCGCGAAGACATCCGGACGAACCGCCTTCAACGTCCCGAGCACGCGATCGGCGCGGCTCGGGTCGTCCTTGAAGTGCTCGATGTTCCACGAAGCCACCCGCAGCGCCTTGGCCATGCCCGCCTCCGTTCAGTGCGCTGGCCGATCCTCCGCCAGCAGCCGTTCGACCAGCTCCTTGTCCGCCGGCTTGTCGACATCCACCGCCGCCCGTGCGAACGGCATCTCCACCACCGCCGCGCGGCAGCCGCCGGCGAGCTGGCCGAGCCGCGCCAGCGCCGCCGACAGCTTCAGCCAGCCGAAGCGGTAGCGCAACGCATAGCCGAGGCCGAGCAGCCGCAGCATCGCCACCGGCTGCTTGCGCAGGGCCTCGACCTGCTGCCACAGCTCGGCCAGCGCCTGCGCCTTCGGAGTGGCGAAGAAGAACAGGTTGCAGCCGCTGTACGACCCTTCCGCAAAGCGCAGCCAGGTGCGGCGGGTGTCCGGCATTTCGGCCAGCACGACTTCCGAGCGGGCCAGCGCCAGCGCCGCATCGGCACCGGCCGGAACGCTGGCGAGGAAATGGCGCACCCAGCCCGGCTGCAGCAGCGCGTGGTCGGCCGTGGTGACCAGCAGCGGCACCGGATACCGGGCCAGCGCGGCCACCACGCTGCGGCTCGGGCTGCCGGCCGCCGGAAAGAGATCGACCGGCTTGCCGTTCGCCGCCTCGGCAAGGCCCGGCAGTGCCTGCACCAGCGCCGGCGCTTCGATGACCACGACGATCCGCGCGATCTCCGGCGTCGCGCCGAGTGCCGCGATCACCCGCAGCAGCATCGGCGTGCCAGCAACGGCGATCAGCGCCTTGTGCGGCACGCCGAAGGCCTGCGCCATCGGGTCGTCCGGCCCGCGCGATCCGGCGAGGACCAGCGCAGTCAGCCCGCCCGCCTTCACACCGCTCAAGCCAGCGCCTTCCGGTACACGCGATAGGTCTTGTAGGCGACGCCGCCGAGGCTTTCGTTGATCCGCCGCATCGGCAGGTTGTCTTCGAGAATCCATGACAGCTCGGCACGCTGGAAGCCGCGCTTGAGCCCTTCCGTGCGCATCGCGTCGATGATCAGGAATGGCAGGGTCGAACCGATGATGCCGTGCGCGTGGCGCTTGCGGATGCCCATCAGCGGCACCCGCGCGCCGGTCACGCCGCGAACCTTGAGTCGCCACAGCAGCTTGGCCCAGCCGAACGGCAGCAGCCGCCCGTCGAGATCGGCAATCGCCTCGTTGAGGTTGGGCAGCGCGACACCGAAGCCGGCCGGTTCGCCATCGACATCGACGAACCAGACCATCCGCTCGGACAGGATCGGCCGCATCGCCTTGGCCAGATGGTCGGTGTCGGCGGCGGTCAGCGGCTCGAAGCGCCAGTTCGCCGACCAGGCATCGTTGAAGATCGAGGTGATCTGCTCGATGTCGCGACGGTAGTGCTTGAAGCTCAGGTGGCGCAGCTGCACCGATGGCCCCAGCGGCCGGCGCAGCAGGCCCTGCACCGGCTTCGGCCACGGCTGGGTGATGTCGCAGAGGTAGGCGTAGACATCCTTGGCCTTGGCATAGCCCTGGGCCTCGACGAGGCCGCCGAGATACGGGCGGTCGTGCCCCATCATCAGCATCGGCGGCGTGTCGTGGCCAGCGACCAGCAGGCCGGTCTCCTCGTTGATCGACAGGCTGAACGGCCCCAGCGCCTCGCGCATGCCGCGTGCCTTCAGCCAGGCTTCGGCGGTGTCGAACAGCGCCTTGACGATGGCCGCGTCGTTCTCTGCGGCCAGCAGGCCGAACTGGCCGACGCCGTCGGTGGCATCGCGGTTGACCTGGGCGCTGATGCGGCCGACGTCGCGGCCATCGCGCACGGCCAGCCAGAACTGCACGTCGGTGTGCGCGAACAGCGGATTGTGCTTCGGCGACAGCGCTTCGCTGCGCTCCAGGTCCAGCGGCGTGATCCAGTTCGGGTCACCGGCATGCAACCGCGCCGGCAGGCGGATGAAGCGCTGCTTCAGTGCGGCGGAGTCGACCGGCACCAGGGTGATCGCAGCGCCTGCGGATGTCGCGGACATGGGGAAGCAGCCTCCAGGAAAGGGCGTCGATCAGTGCCGATCGAGGCGGTACACGAAGATCAGGCCGAGCAGCGCGAACAGCGCCGGGGCCAGCCACGCGGCCAGCGGCGGCGCCACGGTGCCGGCCTCGCCGAGCGCCGACATCAGGCCATTGACCAGCAGGAACACGAGGCCGGTGGCCAGCGCGCCGAGCACCTGCGCGCCGCCGGCACCGCCGCGGGTCAGCGCGATCGCCACCGGTGTCGCCAGCAGCAGCATCACCAGCGCCGACAGCGGATCGCTGAAGGCCCGGGCGATGCGCGTGCGGTAGAACGAATCGGTCTTGGTGCCGGACTGGCTGCCGGCCAGCACCTGCGCCGCCAGCCCGCCGGACACGTAGGGCTCCGACGCCGACAGGCGCATCAGATCCGAGGGCTTGAGCCGCGTGTCCCACGGCAGCTGCGCCTGCACCGGCGCATGCCGGCCGGCGCGAAGATCGGTGACCACCGCGTCGATCAGGGTCCAGGCGCCGTCGGCATATTCGGCCCGGCTGGCGACGGTCCGGCTGGCCAACTGGCCGGCGTCGTCGCGGCGGTAGATGCGCACTTCGTCCAGTCGGCGGCCATCGGGCATCACGGTGGCCACGCCGACCACGGCGCCGGCCGTGCGGAACCACAGCAGCTCGGTGTCCGGGTCCTTGTCCGGCGACGGCGGCAGGCTGGCCCACCAGGCGGTCAGCGCCTTCTGCGAGCGCGGCACCACCACTTCGGCGAGCAGCGCGTGCAGCAGGCCGATCGCGATCACGGTGGGCAGCAGCGCCAGCAGCACGCGGCGGAACGGCAGGCCGGCGGCGCGCATCGCGCAGATCTCGTTCTGCCGCGACAGAGTCGAGAAGCTGAAGATCGCGCCCAGCAGCGTCGCCAGCGGCACGGCCTGCAGCAGCACGCTGGGCGAGCGCAGCACGGTGTAGTGGGCGATGCCGGCAAAGCCCTGGCCACGGCTGAGGATGTCGGTCGAGGTTTCCAGCAGGTCGAGCACCTGGAACAGGCCGCCGAGGCCGCACAGCACCGCGAAGCAGCGCAGCGCCAGCAGGCCGCGCAGATAGCCGCCGAGGCCGCTGCCGATCAGGAACAGCCTCATTTCGGCTTGGCGGCCGGCTTCAGGCGGGCGACGAAGGCCGCCACCAGATCCTCCAGCGCCGACACCGCGCGGGTCACCGGGTTGTCGCCGGGGCGCGCCAGACTCTGGCTGTAGATCCAGCCGCTCAGCAGCGCGAACGCCAGCCACGGCAGCCAGACGCCGAGATAGGCGTTGACCTTGCCGGACTCCGCCAGGCTTTCGCCGAGCTGCAGGCTGTTGTGAAACAGCAGCATCAGCACGGCGGCGACGATCAGGCTGGCGGTGCGCTTGCCGCGCTTGGCCGACATGCCGAGCGGAATCGCCAGCAGCTGCAACAGCGGCAGCGACAGCGTGCGCGCCAGCCGGCCGTTGAATTCGCCGGTCAGCTTGGCGTGGCTGATCGGCGTGTCCTGCCCCGGCAAGCCGCCGGCCAGCAGCTCCGGCGCGGTCAGCTCGCGCTCGTTGCCGCCTCGGGCGCGGAACGGCGGGGCATCCGGCGTGAAAGCGGTGTTGCTGTCCATCTGCGCGAAGTGCACGTCCAGCAGACCGCTGTCGGGCTTGTCGCGCAGGTGCTGGCCGTCGTGCAGGGTCAGCTTCAGGCGGTGGCCGTCGTCGGACGGCGTCAGCTCGCCGCTTGCGCCGACGGTCAGTTCCTCGCGGCCGTCGACTTCGCGGCGGATGAACACGCGCCGGAGCTGGCGGCCGGTCTTGTCGACTTCATCGGCCGTCAGCGTGTAGCCGCTGCCGGCGCTGGCGAAGGTACCGGGCTGCAGCCGCGCGTCCCAACCGGCATTGAGCGCGGAGTACATGACCGCCCGGTAGTCGTAGCGCGAATAGGGCTGCAGCCAGCCGAACACCCAGGCGCTGAACAGCGACAGCACCACCGACACGGCGAGGAACGGCTGCGTCAGCCGCGCGATCGACTGGCCGCCGGCCAGGTAGGCATCCAGTTCGTTCTCGTCGCCGAGCTTGGAAACCACCACGAACAGCGCGACGAAGAACGCCGCCGGCAGCGCCAGACCGAGGTAGTACGGCACCAGATTGGCGATCAGCCGGAACACGGCCGGCAGCGCGTGGTTGTTCTCGGCCAGCAGGTCGAACAGCCGCAGCAGGCGTTCCAGCAGCAGCGCGATCAGCACCGTGCCCAGGCACAGCGTGAACGCCGGCAGCAGCTGGCGCAGCAGGTAGCGGTCGAGCAGGGTCGGCATCAGCGGGCCTGCCAGGCGGCAGCCCACTCGGCCGCCAGCTGCGCGAGCCGGCCGTCATCGAGGCTGACCGCCTCGGTCAGCGCCGGCGGATTCGGCCAGCCGGCATCGGCGAACGTCAGCCCGTCCCAGTGACGAACGCCTTCGTAGCGCGGAATGACGTGAAAGTGCACGTCCGGGTCCACCATCATCAGCATCAGCCAGTTGAGGCGCTGATAGTCGACCATCGCCTTCAGCAGGCGTTCGACGCCGATGGTGATGTCGCGCAGCTCGGCGAAGGCCTGCGGGCTCAGTGCCGAGAAAGCCGTGACGGGCTCCTTGCAGACCACCACGAGGCTGCCGAAGGTCGGCTGCTTCGGCCGCAGCTGGACGGTCCAGCTGGCGGTCTCGGCGATCCGCGAACGGGGCCAGGCGAATTTCAGGGCAGTGGGATTCGGCATCGGCGCGGGGCAATCGGTGGACAAGGTTACCGCGACTCAGCGCAGCCGATAACCGCCGCCGTCGACGAAGCGCTGCTGCGCGGGCTGCCAACGGCGGGCCCGGACGTCGATCGTCCAGCGACCGTCGATCCGCTCGAAGCCCAGCAGGTTCCAGCGCCCGCCTTCGTCCTTGGGATTGGGAATCGCCGAGACCGACGGCACGCCGAGCACCGGCACCAGGCCATCCGGACCCGGCAGCGGATCGAAGCGGGCATCGCGGGAATGGCCGTGCAGTAGCAGCTCGGCGCCATGGCGAGCGATCACCGCGCGCAGCGCGGCGCGATCATCCAGCGCCTTGCGGCGCTTCACCACGCCATCGGCCGGCGGGTGATGCAGCGCCACCACGCGCGCCAGCCCGCGCCGGCCGAGATCGGCCAGCAGCGCCGCCAGCGCCTCGAGCTGCGCGCGACCCAGGCGGCCGCTGGCCAGTCCCGGCGCCGTCGGCAGCGCGGTCGACAGGCCGATCAGCGCCAGCTCGCCGCGCACACGAAGGAACGGAAACGCGGCCACGCCATCGTCGCCCTGCATCCACGGTTGCCAGTGCGCCCAGCCGTCCGCATACGACACCGGCACCAGCGCATCGTGGTTGCCGGGCACCACGGTGAGATCGCGGCAGCTGCCGAGACTGGCCAGCCAGCCGGCGGCGGCGGCGAATTCCCCCGGCAGCGAGAAATTGGTGATGTCGCCGCTGATCAGCCAGTGATCCGGCGCGTGCTGACGGACATCGGCCACCGCCGCCGCCAGCACCTGGGGGCTTTGCAGCTCGCGCCGGCCCCGCGCCCACGACAGGCGGCTGAGGCTGCGCTTCGAGAAGCGCTCGGCCAGGGTCGGCGGCGGCGCGTCGAAATGCAGGTGCGGATCGGAGAAATGGGCCAGCCGGAACATGGGATTGCACGATGAGGTCGAGCCGGCTGGCGCGCCTCGGCCGGGCCGGCGGGCGCCGGTCACAGACCGGTTGCCGCTTTGCACCATAATACGGCGCTTTTTTTGACGATCCCGCTTGATGACTTCCGCCGCCTCTCCTTCCCCGCCGTCCCCGGGCCCACGCGCTGCGTGCGGCGTGATCACCGGCCGCAACAGCACCCTGCTCTGGGGCATGTCGTCGACCGAGCGACTGAGCCGCTGCCTGAAGCGCGCCGGCGTTTCCGAGGTGCGCAGCGCGGACCGGCTCGGCGACATCGTCGGCGGTACCGTCGTGGTGCTGTCGAACGACTGGGTGTTCGACGTTTCCATCGTCGTCGGCCTTGCCCAGCGGCCGGGCACGCTGGTGATCGAACCGGCCACGCAGCGGCCGGTGGCCGCTCATGTCGAGGCCGGCCAGCTGCTGGCGGCGATCGCGCTGCTCGATGGCGGCGCCGACCCGCTGCCGGACACCCTGCAGCGGCTCGGCCCGGACGAGGTCGGCGGCACCTACAACCACGAGCTGCGCAAGAAGGAATCGCCGTATCTGCTGCGACTGACGCCGGACACGCGAGCGGCGGTCGAACGGCGGATGTTCAACGGCAGCTACAAGGGCGTCACCGACTTCGTCACCAAATACTGGTGGCCGCGACCGGCGGAAGTCGTCACCCGCTGGTGCGCCAAGCTGGGCCTGAGCCCGAACATGGTGACCTCGATCGGCGCAATCGGCGTGATCTATTCGTTCTGGGCGTTCTGGCACGGCCACTACCTGAGCGGCCTGGTCAGCGCCTGGATCATGACCTTCCTCGACACCGTCGACGGCAAGCTGGCGCGCGTGACCCTGACCTCGTCGAAGTGGGGCAACGTCTTCGACCACGGCATCGATCTCGTCCATCCGCCGTTCTGGTGGTGGGCCTGGATCGTCGGCCTCGGCGCCGCCGGTCTGGCAACGCCCTTCGACGGCCTGCTGCTGTGGGTGATCGTCGGCGGCTACGTCGTGCAGCGCATCTTCGAGGGCATCTTCGAATGGCAGTTCGGCATGCATCCGCATGTCTGGCGGCCGTTCGACAGCTTCTTCCGGCAGATCACCGCGCGGCGCAATCCGAACCTGGTGATCCTCACGCCGCTGGCGCTGGCCGGCTATCCCAACCTCGGCATCTGGCTGGTCGGCTTGTGGACGGCGCTGAGCCTGGTCGTGCACGCCGTGCAGATCCTGCAGGCGCTGGCGGCGCGGCGGCATGGACCGATCACCTCCTGGCTGAGCCAGTAATGCGGGTCGGCCTCATCCGCAATCCCAACAGCCAGCGGAATCGCCGCGTCGGCGACCGGCTGTCCGAAGTGGTGGTGCCGAACGGCGTCGACCTGCTGCGGCTCGATCCCCGCTCTGCCGACGACATCCCCGGCGTGGTGGCCGAATACGCAGGTCGCGGCCTCAGCCACCTGATCGTCGACGGCGGCGATGGCACGCTGCGCGACGTCATGACCGCCCTTCCCGCCGCGTTCCCTGAACGGCTGCCAACCTTGATGCTGATGGCCGGCGGCAACGCCAACCTGGCCACCCACGATGTCGGCGGCGCTGGCCACGGTCCGGCCGCGCTGCAGCGCCTGCTCGACACGCTGGCCGCCGGCGGCGGCGAGGTTCGTCGCCGCCAGCCGATCGAAGCCCGCTGGCCAGATGGCTCGCGGCCGCCGGTGCTCGGCTTCTTCATCGGCGCTGCGGCGTTCTATCGCGGCTGGCGGCTGGCGCTCGGCGCGGTCCACGACAAGGGCTTCCTGCACGGCCCGGCGCTGTTCGTGACGATGGCCAGCGCGCTCTGGCAGACCCTGGCCGGCGGCCGCGGCAACGAGTGGCAGGCGGGCGTCAGCATGGGCATCGGCGTCGATGGCAGCGCGGTCGAGGATCGCCAGCGCTTCCTGTTCCTGACCACCAGCCTGCACTGCCTGTTCGGCGGCCTCTGGCCGTTCTACGACCATGGCGATGCGCCGTTGCGCTGGCTCGACATCGATGCGCCGCCGCCGCGCTTCACCCGCAGCCTGCCCGGCCTGCTGCGCGGGCAGCCCAGCCGCTGGATGCGCGAATCGCCGGCCTATCGCAGTGGCGGCGCGCAACAGCTGGTCCTGCGCCTGGAAGCGCCGCTGGTGATCGACGGCGAGGCCTACACGCCGGGCGCCTACGGCGAGGTCGAACTGCATGCCGGGCCGGCGCTGGACTTCTTCTCCTCGGGGCCGCCATGAACCCGGACGCAGCACGCGCGGCACTGCGCGATGCGGTGGCCACCGAACTGGCGCTGCCGCTGCCGCCGGCGATCACCGATGTCGCCGAGATGCTCGCCGCCCGCGGCCACGGCGCGGCGACGGCCGTGCTGTTCTACGGCTCCAACCTGCGCAGCGGCGCGCTCGACGGCGTGCTCGACTACTACGTTCTGGTCGATAGCCTGCGCGGCTGGTACGGCCCCGGCCGCTGGCTGCCGGCCGCCGCGAACCGCATCCTGCCGCCGAGCATCCTGTACCTCGAACCGCAGTGGCAGGGCCAGACGCTGCGCGCCAAGGTGGCGGTGCTGCGCGCCGACCAGTTCCGCCGGGCGATGCGCCGCAGCGGGCTCGACACCACGATGTGGGCGCGCTATTCGCAGCCGGCGGCACTGGCCTGGCATCGCGATGCCGCCAGCCGGGACGCGGCCGTCGCGGCAGTGACCGATGCGGTGATCAGCGCCGCCGGCTGGGCGGGCCGGCTCGGCCCGGCGATCGGGGTCGCCAACGATTACTGGCAGGCGCTGTTCAAGCGCACCTACGGCGCCGAACTGCGGGTCGAGAAAGCCAGCCGCACCGACAGCCTGATGGCCTACGGCGGCGAGCGCTACGACCGCCTGCTGCCGCTGGCCTGGGCTGCCGATTCGCTGCGTTTCGAGACCCTGAGCGACGGCCGGCTGCGACCTGCCGTCAGCGCCGTTGCCCGGTGGCTGGCAGCCAGCGGCTGGTCATTGCGCCATCTGCTCGGCAAGCCGCTGAACTTCGTGCGGCTGATGAAGAGCGCCTACACCTTCGACGGTGGGGTCGACTATGTGCTCTGGAAGATCGAGCGGCACAGCGGCGTGCGCATGGAACTGACGCCCTGGCAGCGGCGCCATCCGATCCTGGCGTCGCCGTACGTGCTGTGGCAGTTGCGCAAGCGCGGCGCGATCCGCTGAACCGCTCGCCGCCTCAGTCTTCCTGGGTGGCGGCTGCCGGTGCCGCACCGGCCGGAACGGTCGACGGGTGGACGATGCGGCTGAAGCCGGACATGGTCGGCGTGAAGATGAAGTGGCGCAGCACGGCCAGCCAGGAATCGTAGGACTTGAGGTTGTCGTAGGACTCCGGCGCGATCTCGCGCAGACGCGGCAGGCGGTTCCACGGCACGCTCGGGAAATCGTGGTGCTCGTTGTGATAGCCCATGTTGAAGCAGACCTTGTTCAGCACGCCGTAGTACGAATAGGTGTCCTGGCCTTCCTGGGTGACGTGATGCTCCTGGATCCAGCGCCCACCCAGCGGGTGCAGGCCCAGCGCGAACAGCGTCGACAGCGTCAGGTAGGCCAGCGCTTCGGCTCCCAGGAACTGCCAGATCGCGACGTTGACCGCGATCACCGCCAGCAGGTTGCCGACCGTCCAGGCATCCCACAGCGACACGCCCTGGGTCGCCTTCAGCTTCATCGGCCGCAGCGCCTGCGAAACCGGCAGCAGTGCGATCCACGCCGCCTTGCGCCACGCGGCGTTGCCGATCAGGCGCGCTTCGCGGTGACTGACGATGTCCGGGTCCATGTCGTACTGGCCCAGGTAGCGGTGATGGTGCAGGTGGAACTTGCGGAAGCCCATCGCCGACGGCAGCACCAGCGCGAAATCGCAGATGATCGCGAACAGCCGATTCAGGGTGCTCGACGCGAAAACGAGGCTGTGCGTGCACTCGTGGATCATCACGTACAGCGCATGGTTGACGAAGGCGCCGAACAGGAACGCCAGCGCCACCACCAACCAGCCATCGACCTGCGGCATCTGGGCGGCTACCAGCCATTGCACGGCCACCAGTCCGACGATCCACAGCGCGGACGCCGGATGGCGACCGTTGAGCGCGCGGACTTCAGGGTGTCGGGCCGCGATGTCACGGCGGCGCAGGGTGTGCGAAACGGGAGCGTCGGAGTAAATGAAATCGCGATTCATCGAGGGTGTATCCAAAACGGGAAATCGTCAGCCGGAGCGTCAGGAGCGTCACTGGCGCGGGTCCGGCGAGTGTCCGCGAGCATAAGCGGCAGCGGTCATTCCAGCCATCGCAACCGCCGTGCAGCCGACCGGCATCCGATGGGTGGCGCGCCGGCCACAAAAAAAGCCCGGTTGCCCGGGCTTCTCTGATCAGTCGGTCGCAGCCAGCAGCGCTTAGCGAGCGCCGCCGGACGCCACCATCGCCACTTCCGCATGCCCCGGAATCGGCGTCGCGACCGGAGCCTGGCGCTTGCGCGCTGCGTTGACCACCGGCGGCAGCACGCCAAGCTGACGGCCGACTGCCTCGAACAACTGCACCGCGCGGTCGATCTGCGCCGGCGTGTGCACGGCGCTGACGCTCGACCGCAGCAGCGGCGCCGGCGTCGGCGTGGCCGGCGGCAGCGCCAGATTCAGGTAGACGCCGCCTTCCAGTAGGCGGTTCCAGAACTCGACGGCCAGCGGTGCGTCCGAAACGGCCACCGAAACGATAGGGCTGCACTGCGGCCCAACAGTGAAACCGAGCTTGCGCAGGCCGTGGTACAGCCGCTGGGCGTTCTCGTGCAGGCGCTGCCGGCGCTCCGGCTCGTCCTGCATGCGACGCAGCGCCATGATCGTCGACGCCATGATCGACGGCGGCAGCGACGCGGTAAACATGTACGGGCGGCAAGCCACGCGCAAAACGTCGAAGTCATCGATGTTCGACACGCAGAAGCCGCCGACACTGCCGAGGCTCTTCGAGAACGTGCCGACCACGAAGTCGCAATCCGCTTCGACGCCGGCTTCTTCGGCCAGACCGCGGCCGTTAGCACCGAGCACGCCGAGGGAATGCGCTTCATCGACCATCAGCCAGGCGCCCATCTGGCGCTTGACGTCGGCGAATTCGCGCAGCGGAGCAGTGTCGCCGAGCATCGAGTAGATGCCTTCGACCACGACCAGCTTCTCGCCCGGCAGGTCCGACAGGCGCTTCAGGCGCTTGTAGAGGTCATCCGGATCGTTGTGACGGAAGCGCACGACTTCGGCGTGACCGAGGCGGGCACCATCATAAATGCTGGCGTGGCTATCGGTGTCGAGCAGCAGGTAGTCGCCCTTGCCGGCCAGGGTCGACAGCATGCCGAGGTTTGCCTGGTACCCGGTCGAGAACACCATGCAGTGCTTGCGACCGAAGTACTGCGCAAGGCTGCTTTCCAGCTCGCGGTGCGTGCCGTAGCTGCCATTGGCGATGCGCGAACCGGTGGTACCGGTGCCGTGCGCGCGAACGGCGGCGACGGCTTCCTCGATGCAGGCTTCGTCAAACGTCAGGCCGAGATAGTTGTTGGTGCCGAGCAGGATCGTCTTGCGACCCTTGTAGACACCTTCGGTCGAAGACAGCATGTCCTCGAATACCATCTCGAACGGGTTTTGCCCGACCGACCGCAACGAGTCATACGTCTGCCGCAGCGGGGCAAACTTCGAAAGAATGCTCACTAGCTCAGTTCCTTCCGCGCAGTTCGTCAACCACTCGCGCCAGTTCGCCGAGCGTTTCCACCTCGGCGACGCGGTCGAGCGGGATCACAATTTCGAAGCGGTCCTCCAGCGACATGATGAAGTCCATCACCGCCAGGGAATCGAGTTGAAGATCGCGGACGATATTGGTCGAGGCGTCCAGAGGCACCTGCTTCTTCAGCAATTGCCGCAGTCCATCAATGATTTCGGCTTGCGAATCGCGCGAAGTCTCGGTCATCTGCAACTCTTCTCCTGATATCCGCTACGGCCACCCACAATTCCGCACGACAGGCGGTCCCGAATCATCGGCCGAATCAACGGATTGTAAAGCAAGGGAAATGGTTTTGTCATAGCGCTTTCACACGCCGGACCTGCACTGCCGTAACGCTTTCAAACACTTGCAGCCTACAACCAGCCGGCTTTCCGATACCACTGGGCCGTTGCAGCGAATCCTTCGACCAAGCGATGGCGCGGTTCGGCATCGGCTTCGCGAAGCAGCTCGCTGGCCTGCACCGCCCAGTCCTCGTGCAGCAATTCGCGAATCTTCCCGGCACTGACCATGCCAGCTTTGCCGACAATGCTTGCAATTGCGCCGGCTCCGCCACCCACCAGCCTGACCAGCCCGCTCGGCAGCGAAAAATAGCGCGGCGATGTATTGCCGACCGCCGCGCAGGCAGCACCCAGAATGTCCTGCCAAGCGTACCCCGCCGGCTGGCCGTCGGCGATCGCCTGAACCCGACCGGTAGGCGCGCCGAACACCCGCTCGACCAGCAGGCGGGCAGCGTCCTCGACATGGATCAGGGCGATCCGTGCCGTCGGCTTGCCCGGCAGCGGCACCATCTTCCGGCTGGCCAGTTCGAAGAAGATCATCGTTTCCCGGTCACCGGGACCGTAGATGGCCGGCGGCCGGATGACGCTGACGCGCTCGGGCCCAAGCACGTCGAGCACCGCCTGCTCTGCGGCGCGCTTGCTGGCCGCGTAGCCCGACAGCTCCGGGTGGCGTGCGGCAAGGCTCGATACCTGGATGAAATGAGCCTTCGGCGCATGCCGGGCGACTTGCTCGGCCAGGGCTCGCGAGCCGTCGCGGTTGACGCGCAGGTAGCCCGCATCGTCCGCTGCCTTGATGGCGCCCGCGATATGCAGCACGACATCAACGCCCTGCACCAGCCGCGCCAGCGCGTCAGGATCGTCCAGCGCGCCGAGGACGATGTCTGGATGAACGTCGGCGGCAGCGGCCAGCGACAAAGGTTCTCGGCGCGCCAGCAGCCGGAGATGGCAGTCGCGGCGCGCCAATTCGGCGATCACCGCCTGGCCCAGAAATCCTGTCGAGCCGGTGACGGCGACCGTCAACGGCACCCGATCGGCCCCGATCAACTGGTCGGTGCCGCAGCAGCAGCGGCGAAGCTGCCCTGCAGGTACAGCGCCTTTGCCTTCGACCGGCTCAGCTTGCCCGACGACGTGCGCGGCAAGGCGCGCGGCGGGATCGTGACGACATCGGTTTCGACGCCGTGGCGCAGCCGCAGCAAGCCGGCGACTTCCTTCTTCAGGCCGTCGCGGGTGTCGTCATCGGCGGTACGGAACTCGACCAGCACGACGATGCGTTCCACGCCACCGTCATCGACCGACACGGCCGCAACGTCACCGCTGCGCAGCGCGTCGATCTCGCGCTCGACCGTCCACTCCAGGTCCTGTGGCCAGATGTTGCGGCCGTTGACGATGATCAGGTCCTTGGCGCGACCGGTGATGACGATCTGACCGTTGCGGAAGTAGCCGAGGTCGCCGGTGTCGAGCCAGCCATCGGCCGCCAGCACGGCTTCGGTTGCTTCCTGCTGGCCGTAGTACGAATGCATCATGCTCGGGCCGCGGGCGTAGATACGGCCGACCTGGCCTTCCGCCAGCGGCTTGCCGGCGCCGTCACGCACTTCGATATCGTGCTCCGGCAGTGCCGGACCGCAGAGCACGAAGTCGCGGCGCCGTTCGCTGTCGGCCGACGCCACGATGGCGACATTGCGGCTTTCCAGGGCTTGGCTGTCGAGGGTGTCGTAGCGAATGCCCTGGCCCAGCGGTGCGAAGCTCAGCGCCAGCGCCGTTTCCGCCATGCCGTAGCTGGGCACGAAGGCGGACGCCTTGAAACCGTTCGGTGCGAACTGGGCGGCGAATTTCGCCAGCGGCTCCGGACGCACCATGTCGCCGCCGATTCCGGCGCCGCGCCACTTCGACAGATCCAGCCCTTCCGCCGACGCCGTCTCGGCGCGCCGCGCCGCCAGCTCGTAGCCGAACGACGGGCTGTACGACAGCGTGCCGCCATTGCGGGAGATCAGCTCCAGCCAGAGCAGCGGCCGGCGCGCGAAATCGCGGGTCGGGAACATGTCGACCGAGATCTGGCAGACCAGCGGCGTCAGCAGGAAGCCGATCAGCCCCATGTCGTGATACAGCGGCAGCCATGAGCTGCAGCGATCGGTCGGGCCGATGTTCAGTCCATGGCAGGCGATGCCGCGGGTATTGGCCATCAGCGCCCGCTGGGTCACCGCGACACCGAGCGGGAAACGCGTGCTGCCCGACGAGAACTGCAGGTAGCAGAAATCGTCGGCACCGACCGACGGCAGCGGCGCCGGATCTTCCGCGACGGCATCCAGCACCGACAGGGTGCCGGCCACCTTGAGATTCAGGCCTTCCACCGCTTCGGCCAGCCATTCGGCCAGAGAAGCCGGCGTGAAGGCGGCCGACGCATCGGCGATCTCGATCATCCGGCGGATATGGGCGACATAGGCCGCACGGCCGCCGAACGCCGCCGGCAGCGGTAGCGCCGTCGGCACCAGGCCGGCGTACTCGCAGGCGAAGAAGGCGCGCGCGAAGTCGCCATCGGATTCGGCGATCAGCGCGACGCGATCGCCCTGCTTCAGGCCGCAGCTGATCAGCTTGCGAGCCAGCACCAGGCTCTGTTCGCGCAGCTGCTTGTAGCTCAGCGCTTCGGTCAGAATCCCCTTGCCGGAATAGAAATTCATGCCGGTCGCGCCCTGCGCGGCGTAGTCCAGCGCCTCCGGCAAGGTCGTGAAATCAGCGGGCCGGTAGCGGGCGAGCTCGCTCGTCGTGGGGGTGGGAAGAGTCATCGATCGAGGCAGGGCTTGAAGTTGGAGATGCGCTGAAATTGTAACGCATAGTCTGTGCCGGACTACCCGACATCTATACCTACTGGCCGGGTCCGCCGGTACCAGCGCAGGACC
This sequence comes from Nevskia sp., assembly GCF_051860985.1. NCBI lineage: Bacteria > Pseudomonadati > Pseudomonadota > Gammaproteobacteria > Nevskiales > Nevskiaceae > Nevskia > Nevskia sp. The sequence goes on from NZ_JBIMKV010000001.1 coordinate 234,597, forward strand.
AGCCAGAGCTGCCCCGCAAACAGCATCAGCGCCCCGATCACCGAGGCCGCGCCGGTCGCCGTCAGCCCGCCTTGAACCGTCGCCGCGTACAGAAATGGCAGATACAGGCTGGTCACCAGCAGGCGCATCCGGAACGCTGCACCGGCCCCGCCGGTCGACATCAGCAGCGGCTCCAGCGGCAATGCCCACAGGCTGACCACCGACGCGCCGAGCAGCCACAGCAGCACGTCCTTGGCCGGCACGAACGACTCGCCGATCAGAAAGCGCAGCGCCGGTTCCCGGATCGCGGCTGCCACCACCAGCAGCAGCGACGCAGCGCCACCAGCCGCCAGCGCCAGCTGCCAGACCAGGCGCCGCAGCTTGATCCAGTCCTGCGCGGCAGCCAGACGAGCCAGTTCCGGATAGAGCGCCGGCACGATCAGCTTGGCCGGCTTGGCCACCGCATCGCCCAGTTGCTTGGCGACGCGGAACAGGGCGGCGTCACGGGCGCCCAGCAAGGCACCGACCATTAAGGTGCTGACGTGAGTGAAAGCCAGCGCCAGCGTCGAATTGAGGTTGGTCGACCAGACGAACGACCACAGCCCCGGGAAACCTTCAGTCAACGATCCGCTGGCGCGCAGGCGGAAGCCGGCCAGCGCGCCTCTTGCCCGCAAGGTGGTCAGCGCCGCGCCGAACAGGAACACGAAGGCGACGACCTGGCCGGCGAACCAGATCGCCAGGAAGGCGGTCAGCCCGGCGCCCAGCTTCCAGGCGATCAGGGCTCCGATGACCCGCACCCAGGAATCGATGGCGCTTTGCCAGGCAAGCAGATCGAAGCGGTCGAGCAGACGCAGCGCGCCGGTCGGCGTGGCGCTGACCATGAACACGATGACCAGCGAGTAGAGCCCTACCTCCGGCGACAGCGCCGCCGGCCAGCCGAGCGTGCTGCCCAGCAGCAGCACGCCGAGCAGCGCGATGATCACGCCGCCGACGCCGCTCAGGGCATCCAGCAGCAGGCTGAAGCGCAGCACGCGCTGGAACTCGCCGATCCGCCCGGCATCGAGCGGTGCCGTGCCGTACTGCAGCAACGCCTGCCAGGACTGGAACTTGGCGATTTCGCCGATCGTCTGCACGTACGCATGCACCAGCACCAGCACGCCGAAGGCATCGACGCCCAGCGCGCGCGCCGCCAGTGCCGTCGCCCCCAGGCTCAGCGCGCCGTTGAGGGCCTTGCCGCCCAGCAGGATGCCGGCGTTCGACAGGATCTGGCGCAGGGTGCCGCCGCCAGCTTCCGGCTCGGGAATGGCCTTCAGTGCGGGCTCGGCATCCGCCGCCGCCTCGATCGGCGACCGGCTGCTCACGCCGGGCCGAGGAAATCGCGCTTGCCCAGTTCCACGCCGGAGTGCCGCAACAGGTTGTAGGCGGTCGTCGAATGGAAATACAGGTTCGGCAGCACGAAGCCGAGCAGGTAGCGCTGGCCCGTGAAATGGAGTTCACCGAACGGCGTCCGGATGACGATCGGGCGATCTTCCGAACCGTCGATCTGCTCGGCGTCGAAGCGGCGCAGGAAGGCCGCAGTCCAGTCGATGCGCTCCTTCAGCTCGGCAAAGGTCTTTTCGGTGTCGGCGCGCGGCGGCGGCTCAACGCCCGCCAGTCGCGCGGCGCCGCCCTTCACCATGTCGCAAGCGATCTGCACCTGCCGCGAGAACGGAAACATGTCCGGGTACAGCCGCGCGCCGGTCAGCACCAGCGGGTCGAGCTGCTTCGCCGCCGCGTGGGCAGCCCCGATGTCGAGGATCGCCGACAGGTTGTCGAGCGCCCGCAGAAACACCGGAATCGAAGCCTGGTACATCGAAATCGTCATGAAGGTCCCCTCGGGCGCCGGCGGCGGAAATCGCGGCGGCGCAGCTTACTCGAACTCGCCGTAGCCGCCGTGCTGCCGGTGCGCGATGAAGCCGGCCGCCGTCAGGGCGCCGAGAATCTGGCCACTGTGGGCCTCGTCCTGCGCCTCGATGAGCATCTCCAAGGTCGCGCTCTTGGCGTGGCGGCCGGCCGACAGCCGCTCGTGGTGCACCTGCACGATGTTGCCGCCAGCCGTGCCGACGCAGCCGGCCACCCGAGCCAGAAAGCCAGGGCTGTCCTCGATCTCGATCGACAGGTTCACCAGCCGCGATTCATGCACCAGCTGGCGCAGCAGCACCGAGGCCAGCAGGCGCGGGTCGATGTTGCCGCCGCAGACCAGCAGGCCCACCTTGCGGCCTGCATACCGGGCGGGATCGGCCAGCAGCGCCGCAAGCCCAGTGGCGCCAGCGCCTTCGGCGACCACTTTCTCGACATTGGCCAGCAGGCCGACGGCCCGCTCGATCGCCGGCTCGTCGACCCGCACCAGCTCATCCGCCAGCGCGGCGATCACCGGAAGCGTGCGGCGGCCGATGCCCTTGACGGCAATGCCTTCGGCGATCGTCGGGCCACCGCGAACCAGTGCCGGGTCGCCCTGCAGCGCCGCGTAGGCGGAGCAGTAGCCGGCCGATTCGACGCCGACCAACCGCAGCGCCGGCCGCACTGCGCGTGCCGCGACCGCGTTGCCGGAAAACAGGCCGCCGCCACCGATCGGGATCACCAGGGTGTCGAGTTCCGGCACGTCGGCCAGCATCTCCAGCGCGATGGTGCCCTGCCCGGCCATCACCTGCGGATCGTCGTACGGGTGCACCAGCGTCATGCCGCGCGCCTCGACCAGCTCGCGCTGCATATAGTCGAAGGCGTCACCCAGCGTCGCACCGTGCAGGATCACCTCGCCGCCCAGATCACGGGTGTTGCGTACCTTGGTGAACGGCGTGTTGACCGGCATCACGATGACGCTGCGGATGCCCAGCCGCGTCGCGTGATAGGCCACCGCCTGAGCGTGGTTGCCGGCCGACATCGCCGCCACGCCGGCGGCCCGTTCGGCGGATGTCAGCCGTGCGAGCTTGTTCAGTGCGCCGCGTTCCTTGAACGAGGCGGTGAACTGAAAGTTCTCGAACTTCAGCCAGACCTCGGCCCCGGTCAGCTTCGACAACACCTTCGACGGCGCACAGGGCGTGCGCAGGATCTGGCCGTCGATGACCCGCGCGGCGTCGCGGACATCGTCCACGCTGATCGCGAGAGGCTCGCTCATGGCAATGACTCGAAAGGAACTCGCCGGATTATAGGGGCGCGCCGTCCACGCCCCAGCCGTGGTTCCGGTCGAAGCGGAAGCTACTCCTCTGCGGGCCAGCCGGCGCAGAGGCCGCTGTGTGGCTTGGTCATTTCCGCCCGGCTTCGGTTGCTTTTTCTCGCGTGGGCGATCGCATTCTCAGCCGATCTTGGCGTGCCCTTGGCGCGCTCTCGGTGACTCGCGGATAATCCGCGCCCTGCGATTCCCCGCGACCGCCGTTTCGAGCCTGCACGCCGCCATGAGCCAATACGTCTACACGATGAACCGGGTCGGCAAGACCGTTCCGCCGAAGAAGGAAATCCTGCGCAACATTTCCCTGAGCTTCTTCCCGGGCGCCAAGATCGGCGTGCTTGGCTACAACGGCTCCGGTAAATCGACCCTGCTGAAGATCATGGCCGGCGTCGACAAGGAATTCACCGGCGAAGCGCGGCCGATGCCGGGCTTGAAGGTCGGCTACCTGCCGCAGGAACCGCAGCTTGATCCGGCCAAGGACGTGCGCGGCAACGTCGAGGAAGCGCTGAAGGAAATCACCGACACCCAGGCCGCGCTCGATGCCGTCTACGCGGCGTACGCCGAAGAAAATGCCGACTTCGACAAGCTGTCCGCCAAGCAGCAGGAACTGGAAGCGAAACTCGAAGCGCTCGATGGTCACAACCTCAACGTGATCATGGACAAGGCCGCCGAAGCGCTGAACCTGCCGCCTTGGGAAGCCGATGTCACCAAGCTGTCCGGCGGCGAACGCCGTCGCGTGGCGCTGTGCCGGCTGCTGCTGTCGAAGCCGGACATGATCCTGCTCGACGAACCGACCAACCATCTCGACGCCGAATCGGTCGCCTGGCTGGAAAAGTTTCTCAAGGATTTCCCGGGCACCATCATCGCGGTCACCCATGACCGCTACTTCCTCGACAACGTCGCCGGCTGGATTCTCGAACTCGACCGCGGCCACGGCATTCCCTGGCAGGGCAATTATTCGAGCTGGCTGGAGCAGAAGACCAACCGCCTGAAGCAGGAAGAAAAGTCGGAAGACGCGCGCCAGAAAGCGCTGTCGGAAGAACTCGAATGGGTACGCAAGAACCCGAAAGGCCGGCAGTCGAAGTCGAAGGCGCGCATCAAGGCCTACGAGGAACTGGCCTCGCAGGAATACCAAGCCCGCGCCGAGACGCAGGAGCTCTATATCCCGCCCGGTCCGCGTCTCGGCGACATGGTCATCGAGGTCAAGGACGTCGCCATGAAATTCGGCGACCGGACCTTGTATGAAGGCCTGAATTTCACGGTGCCGAAGGGCGCGATCGTCGGCATCATCGGCGCCAACGGCCGCGGCAAGACCACGCTGTTCAAGCTGCTGCTCGGCACCGAGACGCCTGCCGCCGGCTCGATCCGCATCGGCGAGACCGTGAAATTCGCCTATGTCGATCAGAGCCGTGACGCCCTCGACGGCGACAAGACGGTGTTCGAGGAAATCAGCCAGGGTCAGGACATCATCCGCGCCGGCTCGTTCGAGATGCCGAGCCGGGCCTACATCGGCCGCTTCAACTTCAAGGGCGAAGCGCAGGGCAAGCGGCTGAAGGAACTGTCCGGCGGCGAACGCAACCGCGTGCATCTGGCCAAGATGCTGCTGACCGGCGGCAACGTGCTGATGCTCGACGAACCGACCAACGATCTCGACGTCGAAACCTTGCGCGCGCTCGAGGAGGCCGTCCTCAACTTCGCCGGCTGCGCGCTGGTGATCTCCCATGACCGCTGGTTCCTCGACCGCGTCGCCACTCACATCCTGGCGTTCGAGGACTCCGGCGAAATCGTCTTCCTGGAAGGCAATTACCGCGAATACGAGGACGATTTCCGCCGCCGTACCGGCTCGGAGCCCGGCGTGAATCGCCGCGCACGCCACAAGAAACTGGCCTGACGGTGATCCGCTGCGTGGAAGGCAAATTGCCTTTCACGCAGCTCCGTCCCACAATTCCGGTTTCAGGCGGCTGAAAAACAAAAAACCCGATGAGTGATCATCGGGTTTTTCATATGCTGCCTGATGGTGCGCTCGGAAGGATTCGAACCTCCGACCCCCTGGTTCGTAGCCAGGTGCTCTATCCAACTGAGCTACGAGCGCTCTTGATCTTTGCTGCGTGCCGCCTGGTGGCGGAGAGAGAGGGATTCGAACCCTCGATAAGGTTTTTAAGACCCTATACTCCCTTAGCAGGGGAGCGCCTTCGGCCACTCGGCCATCTCTCCACAGCTCTGAGAGCCTTGCAACAGAACGACATTATAGGTTGAAAGCCCCTGCGCGTAAAGCGTTTTCTGCAATCAATCGTGCCCGTCCGTGGTGCCCGGATCTTCGCCACGCTCCACGCGAATCCGCTCGAAGATTTCTTCGCGATGCACCGACACATCCTTCGGCGCCTTCACGCCAATCCGCACCTGATTGCCCTTGATGCCCAGCACGGTGACCGTCACGTCTTCACCGATGATCAGGGTTTCACCGACCCGCCTCGTCAAAATCAGCATCGCTGTTCTCCGCAACCCGGGGCTGTCGCCAAACTCTGCATTTCGAGTCTGATCGTGCACTTACCGAATCAAAATGATATCGCGCCGGGGAAACGAAAGTTTGCGATGCAAAGGTCCAGCGGGTGAATTCCGACAAAAGGCCGTCATTCGGGCATCAACGCGATACCCGGCGCCCACCTGACGAGCGCCGAATACGCCGGGAGACCTTGGCAAAACGAGGGGTTGCCCGCGTCAGGGGCCTTGTTCGAGATCGAAAGCCTTGTGCAGTGATCGCACGGCAAGTTCGAGATACTTGTCTTCGACCACCACCGAAATCTTGATTTCGGAAGTGGAGATCATCCGGATATTGATGCTTTCCGCTGCCAGCGTCTTGAACATCTTTGCGGCGATGCCAGCGTGCGAGCGCATGCCGACGCCAACCAGCGAAACCTTGCAGATATCGGTGGCCGTGCGGATTCCGGCGGCACCGAGCGATTCGGCCACCTTGCGCGAAACCTCAGCTGCGCGGTCGAGTTCGCCGCGCGACACGGTGAACGTGAAATCGGTGGTGCCATCGGCACCGACGTTCTGCACGATCATGTCGACTTCGATATTGGCGTCGCCAATCGGGCCAAGAATGGCCGCCGCGATGCCCGGGCGATCCGGCACGCCGGCCACGGTCAGCTGCGCTTCGTCCCGGCTGAACGCGATGCCGGCAATCAGGGGTTCTTCCACACCACTCTCCGTCTTCTTTTCATCCAGCGTGATCAGCGTGCCGGGGCCGTCGACGAAGGTCGACAGCACGCGCAGCGGCACCTTGTACTTGCCTGCAAATTCCACCGAGCGGATCTGCAGCACCTTGGAGCCGAGGCTCGCCAGTTCCAGCATTTCCTCGAAGGTGATCCGGTTCAGCCGGCGCGCCTTCGGCTCGACCCGCGGGTCGGTCGTGTAGACACCGTCGACGTCCGTGTAGATCTGACACTCATCCGCCTTCAGCGCAGCGGCCAGCGCGACACCGGTGGTGTCGGAGCCGCCACGGCCGAGCGTCGTGATGTTGCCGTCGTCGTCGATGCCCTGGAAACCCGCCACCACCGGCACGATGCCGGCGTTGCAGTCGGCCAGCAGGCGCTCGGTCTCGATGTGCCGGATGCGCGCCTTGTTGTAGGCACGGTCGGTGCGGATCGCGACCTGGGCGCCGGTGTACGAGCGGGCACGCACGCCCATCTTTTCCAGCGCAATCGCCAGCATCGCGATCGTCACCTGCTCGCCGGTGGCGATCATCTGGTCGAGTTCGCGCGACACCGGCCGCGGGTCGATCGCCTTGGCGAGCTTGATCAAGCGATCGGTCTCGCCCGACATCGCTGACACCACCACCACCACCTGATCGCCACGCGCGCGTGCGGCGGCCACCTTCGACGCGACATGCTCGATGCGCTCGACCGAGCCCATCGAGGTGCCACCGTACTTGTGAACGAGCAAAGCCATTGACACGATTTCCAGTTGTTGAGCCCCGGACCGACGATCCGCGGCGTTGTCGGGCGCGAACGGTTTGGCACCGTCGCGCCGGGTTGATCAGCCGCCGGCGAGCTTGCCGTCGATCCACTGCAGCGCCGACTGCAACGCCTCCGGCAGGTTCTGCGGCTGCGTACCACCGCCCTGCGCCATGTCGGGACGGCCACCGCCCTTGCCGCCGACCTGCGCCGCCGCGTGGGCCAGCAACTCACCGGCCTTCACCCGCCCGGTGAGATCGGCCGTGACACCGGCGATCAGCGACACCTTGTCGGCGGCCGGCAGGCCCAGCAGCACGATGCCGGACCCCAGCTTGTTCTTCAGCTGATCGAGCAGACCGCGCAGCTCGCCAGCGTCGATGCCGTCGACCGCCGTGGCCAGCACCTTGACGCCGTGGACCACCTTCGCCTGCCCGGCCAGCTCGTCGCCAGCGTTGGCGGCCAGCTTGGCTTTCAGCGTTGCCAGCTCCTTCTCGAGCGCCTTCTGGGCGTCAAGCACGGCATTGACCCGGTTGACCAGTTCGGCCGGCGTGGTCTTCAGCAGGCCGGACGCAGCCGCCAGCTTCTGTTGCAGGCCGCCGACGTAGGCCAGCGCGTTGTCGCCGGTCACCGCCTCGACGCGCCGCACCCCGGCAGCGACGCCGCTTTCCGCCACGATCTTGAACAGGCCGATGTCGCCGGCGCGATTGACATGAGTACCACCGCACAGCTCGCGCGAGGAACCGATGTCGAGCACCCGGACTTCGTCGCCGTACTTCTCGCCGAACAGCATCATCGCCCCGGTCTTGCGCGCTTCCTCGATCGGCAGCACCCGCGCCTGGGTATCGGCGTTGGCCATGATCTCGGCATTGACGCGGCGTTCCACCTCGGCGATCTGCTCGGCCGTCATCGGACCGGTATGGGCGAAATCGAAACGGGTCTTGTCGGCATCAACGAGCGAGCCCTTCTGCTGCACGTGATCGCCCAGCACTTCGCGCAGGGCCTTGTGCATCAGATGGGTGGCGGAGTGGTTGCGGACCGTGGCGCGGCGCACGCTGCCCGTCACCTCGGCGCGCACGCTGTCGCCGACCGCGAGGCCGCCGCGTTCCAGCACGCCGTGATGGCCGAACACCGCGCCGCGCAGCTTCTGGGTATCAGCCACGACGAAGCGCAGCCGTTGATCGTCGCCACCGCAGGCCGGCGGCGGCTGCAGCGTGCCGCGATCACCGACCTGACCACCGGATTCGGCGTAGAACGGCGTGCGGTCGAGCACCACCACGCCGTGGTCGCCAGCGGTCAGCGTGCTCACCGGCTGGTCATCGCGGTACAGCGCCAGCACCCGGGCATCGTCCCAAAGCCGGTCGTAGCCGACGAATACCGTATCGGCGCCTTCGTAGGCCAGCGTGCCGGCGGTCTTGAAGCTGCTGGCTGCGCGGGCGCGGGCGCGCTGGGCGTCCATCTCGCGCTCGTAGCCGGCTTCGTCGAGCTTGAGGTTGCGCTCGCGGGCGATGTCGGCAGTGAGGTCGAACGGGAAGCCGTAGGTGTCGTACAGCTTGAAAACGACCTCGCCGGGAATGGTGTCGGCCTTGAGTCCGGCAATCGCGTCGTCGAGCAGCTTCATGCCCTTGTCGAGTGTCGACGCGAAGCTGTCTTCCTCGGCGCGGATCACCTGTTCCAGGCGCGCGCGCTGCTCGATCAGCTCCGGGTAGGCCGTGCCCATCGCCTCGGCCAGCGGCCCGACCAGCTTCCAGAAGAACGCCTCGTTCAGCCCCAGCTTGTAACCGTGGCGGATCGCGCGGCGCATGATCCGGCGCAGCACGTAGCCGCGACCTTCGTTCGACGGCGTCACGCCGTCGATGATCAGGAACGCCGCCGAGCGGATGTGATCGGCCACCACCTTCTGCGAAGCGCTTGAATACGGCGCGGTGTTCGACAGCTTGGCGACCGCCCCGACCAGCACCTTGAAGGTGTCGATCTGGTAGTTGTCGTTGCTGCCCTGCATCAGCGCGCTGATCCGCTCCAGGCCCATGCCGGTATCGACGCTCGGCGCCGGCAGTTTGCTCAGCGTGCCGTCCTTGGCGCGCTCGAACTGCATGAACACCACATTCCAGATCTCGATCCAGCGGTCGCCGTCTTCCTCCGGCGATCCCGGCGGGCCGCCCCAGATGCCCTTGGAGCCGTCCGGGTCGTGGTCGTAGAAGATCTCTGTGCACGGGCCGCAGGGACCGGTGTCACCCATCGCCCAGAAGTTGTCCGAGGCATACGGCGCACCCTTGTTGTCGCCAATGCGGACGATGCGCTCGGCCGGAATGCCCATCTGCTCGTGCCAGATGGCGTAGGCCTCGTCATCGGTGTGATAGACGGTGACCAGCAGCCGCGACTTGTCGATGCCGAGCCAATCCGGGCTGGTGATGAACTCCCAGGCGAAACGGATCGCGTCCTGCTTGAAGTAGTCACCGAAGCTGAAGTTGCCCAGCATCTCGAAGAACGTGTGATGCCGGGCCGTGTAGCCGACGTTCTCGAGATCGTTGTGCTTGCCGCCGGCGCGCACACAGCGCTGGCTCGACGTGGCCCGCGTGTATGGCCGCTTGTCCTGGCCGGTGAACACGTCCTTGAACTGCACCATGCCGGAGTTGGTGAACAGCAGGGTCGGGTCGTTGCCCGGCACCAACGACGACGACGGCACCACGGCGTGACCCTGGCTCCGGAAATATTCGAGGAACTTCGCCCGCAATTCGTTGCTGTTCATGGCCTGCCGGGCCGGCTCCCGGTCGAAAAAAGTCGCGCATCTTAGCGCGCAAGGCCCTGTAACGGCGAGGTTTCGGGCTCGCCCGCAGGCTTCTTGCACGGCCCGTCAAGCAGTCTGCGCAGCCGATCGCGCATGCGCTGACAATGCGCCACCGCCCGATCCGGAAGTTCCCATGTTTCAGGAAGTCGAAGACCTCAAGGCCGAAGGTGCTGTGCTGCAGGCGCTGCTGGCCCGCCTTGCTCCCGACGATTGGTCACGCCCGACGCCGTTCAAGCAGTGGACGCCGTGGGACGTGGTGGCGCATCTGCACCTGTCGGACCAGTGGGCCGTTGCCTCGCTGCAGGGGCCGCCGGCCTTCAAGCAGGCCATCCTGCCGCTGCTGGCCGCCCTCAATGCCCGTACCTCGTTGCGCGACTTCACCCGCCAGCACTTCGCCGGGCAGCCCGGCCGCGCGATTCTCGATTCCTGGCAGCGCTGCTTCTCCGACCTCACCACGCGCCTCGCCGAGCTTGATCCCAAGGCCCGCCTCGCCTGGTTCGGTCCGGACATGGGGGCGCGCTCGTTCGTCACCGCGCGCTACATGGAAACCTGGGCGCACGGTCAGGACATCTACGACCTGCTGGGCCAGACGCGCGTTTATACCGACGCCATCCGGGCGATCGCCACGCTGGGCGTCAAGACCTATGCCTTCACCTTCAACAACCGTCGGCTGCCGGTGCCGACGCCGGAGCCCCACCTGCGCCTCACCGCCCCGTCCGGCGCGGTCTGGGAGTGGAATCCGCCATCGGACAGCGACCGGATCGAAGGCCTGGCCAGCGACTTCTGCCATGTCGTCACCCAGGGCCGGAACATTGCCGACACGGCGCTGGTCATCACCGGGGAGCCGGCGAGGCAGTGGATGGGCATCGCCCAGTGCTTCGCCGGCCCGCCGGAAGATCCGCCTGCCGCCGGCAGCCGGCTGCCGGCACTCGCTCGCTGAAATCTGTATCTGACCCCAATTATTTCGATGGCGATCAAGACGCGCGGTGCGGGTGGACGGACCGGCAAGATCCTCGGCGCCGGACTGCGGACGCTCGGGCGATCGGTGCTGAACAAGCTGCCCGGGGGCGACCGGCTGGAACGCACGGCGATCTACTGGGCCGAGGTCGGCGAGGATTGGGCGCAGACGCTCGGCGAACTGCGCGGCGCCGCCATGAAGATGGGCCAGCTGGCCTCGCAATACGCCGACGTGCTGCCGCCGCAGCTCGGCGAGCAGCTGAAGAAGCTGCAGCGTTCGGTGGAGCCACTGCCGTTTGCCGACATCGCGCCGCTGCTGGACGCGCAATGGACCGCCGCGCAGCGGAAGCGGGTCCGTTCGGTCGAGCCGCAGGCAATCGCCGCCGCCAGCATCGGCCAGGTGCACCGCGCGGTGCTGTCCAACGGCGCGCCAGTGGTCATCAAGGTGCGCTACCCCGGCGTGGTCGATGCCGTTGACGCCGATGTCGCGCAGCTGAAACGGCTGATCGGCCTGTCGAAGCTGCTGCCGGTCGACGGCAGCGCCATCGACACGCTGATGGCCGAGGTCCGCGACCGCTTCCGCGAGGAAACCGACTACGCCGCCGAACTGGGGCATCTGCAGCATCTGCGCCGGCACGCGAAGCTGGCCGGCATCGTCTACCCGAAGCCGGTCGAGGCGCTCTGCGCCGACGGCATCCTGGTGCTCAGCGAGGAAGCTGGCGCCACCCTGGAAATCGCGAAATCCTGGCCCCAGGAGGTACGCGACGCCCTCGGACTGGCGCTCAGCCGCTGGGCACTGCACCAGCTGTTCGTGGCGCTGGCGGTGCATGCCGATCCGCATCCGGGCAATTTCGCGTTCCGGCCGACCGGCGAACTGGTGGTCTACGACTTCGGCTGCGTCAAGCGGCTCAGCCGCCCGGTGGCCGATCGGGTGGTGGCGCTGCTCAATGCGGCCCACGCGTCGCACTGGGACGATTTGCACGGCCACCTCACCGCGCTCGGCGGCATCAGCGACGGCGTCACCACCGAGCAGCTCACCGCCTTCTACCGCGAACTTGCCGAACTGATCCTGGGCCGTCTCGCCGAGGCGGAAACGTTCGATTTCGATGACGCCCGCTTCATCACCGACATCCGCGGGGCGATCAAGCGCAATCTCGGGCTGTCGTTCAAGTTCAAGCCGGTGTCCGACCTGCTGTTCGTGCTCCGGGCGCTGAGCGGCCACTACTGGATCCTGCGCGCGCTGCGGGCCCGCGTGCCGGTCATCGCCATCCTGGCGCCGCACGGCGTGCAGCTGCGTCCGGGTCTGCGCCCGGCCGGCGTGCAGGACGATGACCCGAAAAAAAGCAGCTGATTCGCCGTTCAGGCAGAAACAGTGCGGCAGTTCACAGTTTGGCTAACGAAATCTGCACTATTCAGGTTCGATAGGTCTTTCAAGCATCTGTTGGCATTAAGGTTTGCACGACGTTTGCTTGAAATCGACATCCGCCTCACGAACCAACAAAAAATGATCCGCCGCAGTGCACAATAGACGCACCGTTGTGGCGCACGCCGCCAACGGTCGACAGCCCTATTGTGGTATCCCAGCAGGCCCGAAAGCGGCCGTTCAGCTTCCATCCATGTCGAGGACCCCAGCATCGTCAGTCTCCCGTCGCCCTGATCACCCTTTCTTGAGGGCGATGCCAGCCGCGAACCACCTGACCTCCCGACGGATTCCCTGCGACCCGCAGCATCGCGACAAGCGCCGGCTTTTCGTCGATCGCTGACTGTAAACCCCGGCAATTACACGATTTCCCTTCACCGTCATTCACTACAACGATCGAGACCAGTCAGGCATGGGAACCAAGCGAGAGTTCGGACCGCAGCGCATCCTCGTCACCGGCGGCGCCGGCTTCATTGGATCGCACCTGTGTGCCCGGCTGCTGGCGGAAGGGCAGGAAGTGCTCTGCGTCGACAACTTCTACACCGGCTCGCGCGAGAACCTGCAGCCCATCCTCAATCACCCGCGCTTCGAATTCCTGCGCCACGACGTGACCATGCCGCTGTACGTCGAAGTCGACCAGATCTACAACCTCGCCTGCCCGGCCAGCCCGATCCACTACCAGTTCGATCCGGTCGCCACCACCAAGACCAGCGTTCACGGCGCGATCAACATGCTGGGCTTGGCCAAGCGACTGAAGTGCCGGATCTTCCAGGCCTCGACCAGCGAGGTCTATGGCGATCCGGAAGTCCATCCGCAGCCGGAGGACTACTGGGGCCACGTCAACCCGGTCGGCTACCGCTCCTGTTACGACGAAGGTAAGCGCTGCGCCGAAACGCTGTTCTTCGACTACCACCGGCAGCACAAGGTCGAGATCAAGGTGGCCCGCATCTTCAACACCTACGGCCCGAACATGCATCCGAACGACGGCCGGGTAGTGTCGAACTTCATCATGCAGGCGCTGCTCGGCCGGCCGATCACGATCTATGGCGAAGGCCAGCAGACCCGCTCGTTCTGCTTCGTCGACGATCTCGTCGAAGGCTTCGTGCGCCTGATGAACTCGCCGGAAGACATCACCGGCCCGATCAACCTCGGCAACCCGGGCGAGTTCACGATCCGCGAACTGGCCGAACTGGTGATCGAGCTGACCGGCTCGAAGTCGACGCTCGAGCACCTGCCGCTACCGCCGGATGATCCCAAGCAGCGCCGTCCGGACATCACCCGCGCCCGCAACACGCTGGGCTGGGAACCCAAGATCGCGCTTCGCGAAGGCCTGCAGCGGTCGATTCCGTACTTCGAGCGCGTGCTGCGCGGCCAGAAACGCTGAGCCTGCCGATGCCGATGAACCCGTCCGATTCCGCTCGCACGATTCTGGTCACCGGCGGCGCCGGTTTCGTCGGCAGCCATGCCTGCAAGGCGCTGGCGGCCGCCGGCTACCGGCCGGTGGTCTACGACAACCTGAGCCGCGGCCATCGCGAAGCCGTCAAATGGGGCCCGCTGATCGAGGGCGACATCCTCGACCGCAACCGCCTCGAACAGGTCATCCGCGAGGTCCAGCCGGTCGCCGTGATGCACTTCGCCGCATTCGCCTATGTCGGCGAATCGATGGCCAACCCGTCGCTGTACTTCGAGAACAACGTCGTCGGTACCACGCGCCTGCTCGAAGCGATGCGCGCCACCGGCGTGACGACCCTGGTCTTCTCGTCGAGCTGCGCCGTCTACGGCGGCGTCCACGATCAGCCGATCGACGAATCGACGCCCTGCGACCCCAGCTCGTTCTATGGCCAGAGCAAGCTCAACTGCGAGCAGCTGATCCGCGGCTTCGTGCGCCATCACGGCTTCAGCGCCATCGCGCTCCGCTATTTCAATGCCGCCGGCTCCGACCCGGACGGCGAGATCGGCGAAGACCACGACCCTGAGCCGCACATCATTCCGGTGGTGCTGAGGGTCGCCGCCGGCATCGACGACAAGGTCACGCTGAACGGCGCCGACCACCCCACGGCCGATGGCACCTGCGTCCGCGATTTCGTTCATGTCTGTGATCTGGCGCACGCTCACACGCTGGCGGTGGCGCGCGCCTTGCAACAAAAAATGACATTCGAGGCTGTTAACCTCGGTGTCGGAAACGGATTTTCCTTGAACCAGATCGTGGAAGCGGCACGTCGCGTGACCGGGCGCACAATTCCGGTGATCTATACCGATCGCCGGCCCGGCGATCCCCCCTATGCTGTCGGCCGTGCAGACTACGCGCGGGCCGCGCTGGGCTGGACGCCGAAATTCACCGAACTTGACGACGCGATCGCACACAGTTGGCGTTGGATGCAGAAAAGGCAGTCGCTGAGCCGCGATTGCTGACGACGCCACTCCTGATCCATCGACCACCCGTCAAGACCCAGCACAAGCTTCGACAGCCACCGGACTCGAGACCCGAAGCCCCATGTCCAGCACCGCCGAAACCCGACCGACAGCCAAAAGCGGCCACCTCCGCTCCACGCACACGGCCACGGTCACGCCGCCGATTCCCGCCCGCCTGCACGTCCCCCGCGTGCCACGGCGTGCATCGCGAGCCGACGGCAACGGCGCACGGTCAGTGGCGCTGCGCGCGGTGGATCGCGGGCTCGACCTGCTGTTCGCCATCGGACTCGGGGCGGTGTTCAGTCCGGTCATCGTCGCCGCCGTGGTGGCGCTGGGCCTATCGGATGGCCCGGTGCTGTTCAGCCAGTCCCGGCTCGGCAAGGGCGGCCGCAGTTTCAAGGTCTACAAGTTCCGCACCATGGTGCCGAATGCTGCCGCCGTCCTTCAGGACGTGCTGGCAAGCAACCCCGAGCTGCGCGCCGAGTGGGAAACCAGCTTCAAACTCAAGAATGACCCGCGAGTGACGCGCGTCGGCCGTTTCCTGCGCAAGACCAGCCTCGATGAACTGCCGCAGCTCTGGAACATCCTGCGCGGCGACATGAGTCTGGTCGGCCCGCGCCCGATCGAGCCTTTCGAGATCGCGAAGTACGGCCGCTTCGCCAAGCACTATTACGCGCAGCGCCCTGGGCTGACGGGCCTGTGGCAGGTGTCCGGCCGCAGCGATTCCAGCTACGAGCGGCGTGTGGTGCTGGATGCCTACTACTCCAAGCACCGCAGCCTGCAGATGAACCTCGGGATCATCCTGAAGACCGTGCGCGTCGTGCTCAAGGGCAGCGGCGCGTACTGAATCGGCTGCGGGCGTGCCCGGCGCTGAGAACAGCCGCCGGGAATAACGGCCGCCGGCGCTACGCGCCGTTCCCCTGCTCGAGGAACCACCGGTAGGTAGACGCGATTCCGTCGGCCAGACCGATCTTGGCCTTCCAGCCGAGTGCCTGCAGCCGCGATACGTCCAGCAGCTTGCGCGGCGTGCCGTCCGGCTTGCTGGTGTCGTAGACGATGCGACCTTCGAAGCCGACAACGGCGCTGACCAGGGCCGCCAGTTCGGCGATCGAGACATCGTCACCGACGCCGACATTGACGACCGCCGCCCCCTCGTAACTGCGGAACAGATGCAGGCAGGCGTCGGCCAGATCGTCGACATGCAGGAACTCGCGACGGGGCGTGCCCGTGCCCCAGACGACCACTTCGGCGTCGCCCCGCTGCTTCGATTCGTGAAACTTGCGGATCAAGGCCGGCAGCACGTGCGAGCTTTTCAGATCGAAGTTGTCGCCGGGCCCGTAAAGATTGGTCGGCATCAGCGATATGGCGTTGAAGCCGTGCTGCTTGCGGTAGGCCTCGCAGGTCTTGATGCCGGCGATCTTGGCGATCGCGTACCACTCGTTGGTGGGCTCCAGCGTACCGGTCAGCAGCGCATCCTCGGTGATCGGCTGGGCTGCGAATTTCGGATAGATGCACGATGAACCGAGGAACACCAGTTTCTTCACCGAGGCGCGCCAGGCGCTGTCGATGACATTGGTCTGGATCTCCAGGTTTTCACGAATGAAATCCGCCGGGAAGCTGTCGTTGGCGAGAATGCCGCCAACCTTCGCAGCCGCCAGGAACACGTAGTCCGGCTGTTGCGCGTCGAAGAAGCCGCGCACCGCCTGCTTGTCGGTCAGATCGAGTTCACTGCGGCTGCGGGTCAGGATCTGGGTAAAACCAGCTGACTGCAGGCGGCGGACGATGGCCGATCCCACCAGTCCTCGGTGGCCTGCGACGAAGATCTTCGAATCCGGCGTCATCGTGGCCATCCCTTACTCGTGGTAGTTGAACGCGCGGTAGCCGGCCTTCTGCACCAGCGTGTCGCGCCGTGCCGACTTCAGGTCCTCGGCCATCATTTCCTGCACCAGTTCGGCAAAGCTCGTTGTCGGCGTCCAGCCCAGCTTTTCACGTGCTTTGGTGGGATCGCCAAGCAGCGTGTCGACCTCGGCAGGACGGAAGTAGCGCGGGTCCACTGCCACGATCTTCGTGCCCGGCTTCGCTGCGCACTCCTCAGGGGCTGTCAGCACCGTCGCGTATTCGTCGACGCCGACGCCGTGCCAAGCCAATGTCATGCCCAGTTCGGCAGCGGCGGCATTGACGAAATCACGCACCGAATGCTGCACGCCGGTGGCGATCACGAAGTCCTCCGGCTGCTCCTGCTGCAGCATCAGCCACTGCATCTGGACATAGTCCCGCGCATGTCCCCAGTCACGCAGGCTGTTCATGTTGCCGAGATACAGGCAGCTTTCAAGGCCGAGATAGATGCGCGCCAACGCCCGCGTGATCTTGCGCGTCACGAAGGTTTCGCCGCGCACCGGCGATTCATGGTTGAACAGGATGCCGTTGCAGGCATACATGCCGTAGGACTCGCGGTAGTTCACGGTGATCCAGTACGCATACAGCTTGGCCACGCCGTACGGCGAGCGCGGATAGAACGGCGTGGTCTCCTTCTGCGGAATCTCCTGCACCTTGCCGTACAGCTCCGAGGTCGAGGCCTGGTAGATGCGGGTCTTCTTCTCCAGCCCGAGGATGCGGATCGCCTCCAGCAGGCGCAGCGTACCGAGCGCATCGGAATTGGCCGTGTACTCCGGGCTTTCGAACGACACCGCGACATGGCTCTGCGCGCCGAGGTTGTAGATCTCGTCCGGCTGCACCGCCTGCACGATGCGGATCAGGTTGGTGGAGTCGGTCAGATCGCCGTAGTGCAGGATCAGCCGCCGCTGCTGCTCGTGCGGGTCCTGGTACAGATGGTCGATGCGCCCCGTGTTGAACGACGACGAACGCCGCTTGATGCCATGCACCTCGTAGCCCTTGCCAAGCAGGAACTCGGCCAGATAGGCCCCATCCTGACCGGTGATGCCGGTGATGAGGGCGCGTTTCCGCAGTTTCTGGGCATTCGTCATCGTGTCGCGCCTCATCTTCGGTTGGTCGGATCGGGGCCAGCCCCGTATGGACGTGAAGTCGGTTGAAAGGCGGAAATTGTCGCCGGTCTTGGACCCGCGCAGCGGAAAAGCTTTCGCATGCGAACCGACGCCCCTGCATTCGACGCGAGGCCGTCAATATCGGCCTCGGACTGCCGCGGCGTCCCGCCGGCTCCGGCTTGCCCGTCGGCGTGCCCGTTTCGCGGCGCGGGGGACGTGACGCTAGCGGGCTCGCGCTGGCGTCGCAGACTCGGGACTGCCATCGCCAGTAGGTCCGCAGAAGTTCCGCGTATCCGATGATCCGTACGCCTCGTCGATGAACCGCCGGCAGACTCGTCTCGACAAGGCATCATTGCGGCTGCAGGGTCACCTCTGGCGTGCGCGTCAGGCCCATGCGACAGCCGGAGCGCTGGCTGGAATCTTCCACGTGATCGACAACCACCTGAACCGCCGCCGCAGCGGCGAACTCATCGAACTGCCGACCATGACCCCGATGTACGACCGCCCCGAGAACGCGGCGCGGCGCTGCCCGAAGGCCGAACGGGACCTGCTGTGCTGCGCCCCGACATTGCCATGCGCCAAATGATGGACTCCGCGCGCCCCACGGCCGACGCGTCGACCCGGCACCTGATCCGCAATTCCGGCTGGCTGATCGCCGAGCACGGACTGCGGTTCGTGTCGGCGGTGTTCGTCGGGCTGTGGATGGCCCGACATCTCGGTCCCGAGCGTTTCGGGCGGTTGTCGATGCTGATGACCGCCGTGCTGCTGTTCGCGATGCTGACGCGGGCTGGCGTCGACACCATTCTGCTGCGCGAACTGGTCGCCGCGCCCGAGCGTGCACCGCGCCTGATGGCCGCCGCGCGCCGCGCCATCGGATTCAGCGGCATCGTCAGCGCAATGGTCCTGCTGATCACGGCGTGGGCGGTCGGCGCGGGCACCAGCGAAGTCGTGATCGTCGCAGCGGCCGTCGCCATCCAGCCGCTCAGCGTCAACGACAGCCTGCTGCAGGCGCGGCGGGCAATGCCGATGGTGGTCGTCAGCCGGGTCATCTCGATCGCCGCCGTCGCACTGCTGCGGGTGGCGCTGATCCTGGTCGACGCACCGTTGGTGCTGTTTGCGCTATCCGTATTGCTCGAACAGGGACTGAGCTACCTGCTGATGGCGCTCGCCGTGCGACGCATTCCGTCGGCTCAGGGTGCGACCGTGACGGCTGCCAGAAAGCCGACACCCGGCGAGATCACGGCACTGCTTGCGCAGTCCTGGCCGACGCTGGCAGCCACTGTGGCGACCCTCGCACAGACCCGCGTCGACCAGTACCTCGTCTACCAGCTCGCCGGCGCCACGCAGGCCGGCGTCTACGCCGCCTCGGTACGCCTCTACGACGCCTGGATCGCGGTTCCCACGTTCGTGTCGATCGCCTTCCTGCCCGGCTTGATCGCCGGCCCGCAAAGCAGTGCTGCGCAGGTGGAGCAGCGATTCCTGCTGCTGTACCGGATGCTGGTCGGTGCCAGCCTGGCGGTGGCGATAGTCACGACGCTGCTGGCGCCATGGATCGTCGCGCTGACGCTGGGCCATGCCTTCGACGGTGCCGCTGACGTGCTGTCGATCAGCATCTTCGCCGGCCTGTTCTCGGCGATGGGCTCGGTCAACGCGCGCTACTTCGTGGCACACGGCCTGCAACGGAAGCTGGCGGTACGCGCCGTCGTGTCGGCACTGCTCAGTGTGACGCTGAACCTGTGGGCGATCCCTCGCTACGGTATTGTGGGGTCTGCCTGGGTGACCCTGACCGCGCTGGCAACGGCAAACTATCTGCTGGACTTCATCGACCGCGACCTGGCGTCGCTGCGCAGCATCAAGGCGCGCGCCCTGTTTGGCTGGCTGATGGGTTCCCGCACCCGCGGACGAGGACCATGAACGTCACCCTGCTCGATTGCACGCTGCGCGACGGCGGCTATTACAACCAGTGGGATTACGAGCCCGCGCTCGTCGATGCCTACCTGGCCGCGATGGCCGCGCTCGGCGCCGACTACGTCGAACTCGGCTTCCGTTCGTTCGACACCCGGGGCTTCAAGGGCGGCTGCGCCTACACGACCGACGCCTACCTCGACACGCTGACGATTCCAACCGGCCTCCAGGTGGGCGTGATGGTGAACGGCGCCGAGCTGATCAGCCATGCAGGCGGGCCGGTCGCTGCCATCGACGCGCTATTCAGCGACGCCAGCCAGTCACGCGTGACGCTGGTGCGCCTCGCCTGCCACCTGCACGAGTTCAAGCCCTGCCTCGAAGCGATCGCGCGGCTACGTGCACTCGGCTATCGCACCGGCATCAACCTGATGCAGATTGCCGATCGTCACCCGGACGAGATCGCCGGCGTCGCGCGCAGCGCGGCCGCCAGCGCCGTTGAGGTGCTGTACTTCGCCGACAGCATGGGCAGCCTGAATCCGGAGCAGACGGCGCGGATCGTCCGCGACATCCGCCGCGAATGGTCGGGCCCGATCGGCATCCATACTCACGACAACCTCGGCCTTGCACTGGCCAACACGCTGCGCGCCGCCGAGGAGGGCGTGACCTGGCTGGACGCGACGGTCACTGGCATGGGACGCGGGCCCGGCAACGTCAAGACCGAATACCTCGCCATCGAACTCATCGCGCGCGCGCCGGACCGTCATCGCGATCTCACGCCGTTGCTGGCGCTGATTCGCCGTTACTTCAAGCCGCTGCAGCAGCAGTACGAATGGGGCACCAATCCGTACTACTACCTGGCCGGCAAGCACGGCATTCATCCGACCTACATCCAGGAAATGCTGTCCGACCCGCGCTTCGCCGAGGAAGACATCCTGTCGGTGATCGGCCGGCTCCAGCAGGCGGACGGCAAGAAGTTCTCCAGCACCCGGTTGGAAACCGGCCGCATCGCCTGCACCGGGCCACGCCAGGGGCAGTGGGCACCGTCGACGCTGCTGTCTGGCCGCGAGGTCCTGATCGTGGCGCCGGGCGCATCGGTCGCGCGCCATCGCACCGCGATCGAACACTGGATCCGCGCGCGGCGACCACGGGTGATTGCGTTGAACACCGTCGACATCATCGACGGCGCGCTGATCGACCTACGCGCCGCCTCCCACCCGATCCGCCTCACGGCCGATCATCCCCGCTACCAGCAGCTCGGGCAGCCGCTGGTCGCGCCGCTCAGCATGCTGCCTTGCGACCTGCGCAGCCGCTTGTCCAGCCTCGACATCCGCGACTTTGGCCAGGCCGTCGAAAGCGGCCGCTTCGCCTTTGACGCCACCAGTTGCGTCACGCCCAACGTGCTGGTGGCCGGCTATGCGCTGGCGATCGCCACCAGTGGCGGCGCCGCCCGCATCGATCTCGCCGGCTTCGACGGCTTTGCCGCCGATGATCCGCGCCAGGACGAGATGACGGCGACGCTCGACGCCTATCTGCGCACGCCCGGCGCGCTGCCACTGCGCGCCATCACGCCGTCGCGCCATGCCCGCCTGACGGCGACCTCCGTCTACGCCCAGAACGCATGAGCCGTCACGCCGTCATCATCCCCGCCCGCCACGCGTCCAGCCGGCTGCCGGGCAAACCGCTGATCCCGCTGTGCGGCGTGCCGATGCTGGTGCGCACCTGGCAGCGCTGCACGCAGGCGGTCGATCCGGCGCGGATCTGGGTGGCCACTGACGATATCCGCATCGAGGCGCTGTGCCGCGACCACGGCATCCAGGTGCTCATGACAAGCCCGGATTGCCTGACCGGCACCGACCGCGTTGCCGAGGCTGCTGGGCAGCTCGATGCCGACGTGCTGGTCAATGTGCAGGGCGACGAGCCGCTGTTCGATCCCGACGACCTGCGGCTGCTGATCGCCGCCGTCGACCGTCACCCCGGCGAGGTGCTGAACGGCTACTGCGCGATCGACGATGCCGAGCTGTTCTTCCGGCGGAGCATTCCCAAGGTGGTATTCCGCCCCGACGGCCGGCTGCTCTACATGTCGCGATCCGGCATTCCCGGGACTAAGGCCGGGCAATTCTCGAAGGGCTGGCGGCAGGTCTGCGCCTATGCCTTCCCGCGCGCCGCACTGCAGGCCTTCGCAAGCCAGACGACCAAGACACCGCTGGAAGCCGAGGAGGACATCGAGATCCTGCGCTTCCTCGAACTCGGCTACGAGGTACGGATGCTGGCGATGTCCTCGCAGTCGATCGCTGTCGACATGCCGGACGACGTGCATCTTGCCGAACACGCGATCCGCGCCCGGGGGCTGGCATGAATGGGGGCCCCGTCAAGCTGCGGCCGCTGGCCGAGTACCGACTGCTGATCTTCGACTGCGACGGCGTCGTGCTCGATTCCAACGCGGTCAAGACCGAAGCCTTCCGCACCGTCGCCGCGCCATTCGGCACCGATATCGCCGCACGCTTCGTGCACTTCCACCAGCAGAACGGCGGCCTGTCGCGCTACGTCAAGCTGCGGCAGCTGCTGCGCGAGGCCGGCATCGACGACGATGCGCGCCTGCCGGCGCTGCTCGACGCCTTCGCGGCCGAAGTTCGCGACGGGTTGCGGCAGTGCCCGGTCACGCCACGCCTCGACGCGCTGCGACGGGCCACCCGTGGCGCGCGCTGGGCCATCGCTTCCGGCGCCGACCAGACCGAGCTGCGCGAAGTGCTGGGCGCGCGCGGCCTCGATGACCTGTTCGATGCCGGCATCCACGGCAGCCCGACGCCGAAGACCACGCTGGTCCAACAACTGGTGGCCGATCACGGCGGCGCACCGCCGGCCGCGCTGATGCTCGGCGACAGCCGGCTCGATCACGAAGCTGCCACTGCGTCCGGTATCGATTTCGTGTTCGTCTCGGCCTGGACCGAGTACGACGAATGGGCACAGTACGTGGCCCGCCACGCGCTGCCGACCATTGTCCGCGCCGATGCGCTGCTCCCGACCGTAGATCGCCCATGACCACGCCACCGGCCCCGAACGATCCAGACCCAGGCCTGCATGACGCCGCACTGTTCGCGCACGTGGCCCGTCTGCGCGCCGCGCTGCGCAAACGGCCCGGTGATCTGGAAAGCCTGCGCGATGCCTTCGCGGGCAGGACCGTTCTACTGCTGAGTTGCGGTCCGTCGCTGAACCGCTGGCGGGAGGTCTACGACGCGCTGCCGGAGCGGCCGGTCGTGGCCTGCGTCAAGCAGGCGATCGATCGCATCGATGTGCCCTGCCACCTGCATTTCCTGAATTCGCAGAACCTGCAGCGTTTCCGTTACCGGCGCAGCCGCCGGCCGCTGCAGGTGTTTTCGGCCTCGAAGGGCTCGCTCTGGTTCGCCGATCCCGATCTGCTGCTCAACGTCGGCGTTCCCCCCGGCCATGATCTGCGGCACAGCTTGGCCGCGACCGGCGATTTCGCGGCCGAAGCGCTGATCGACGTCGACCGGCCCCGCCGCTGGGGCCCCGGAATCATGTACGAGACCGTCTTCCATACCCTTGCGCTGCTGGGCGTCCGCCGAATCGTCACCGTGGGCTGGGATATCGCCGACGGCGCGGCTGCCAACACCCATTTCTACGACACCGCCGCCCCGGCCGCGAAGCCCGCGCCACCGGTCCGGCCGCGCTTCATGCCGGCGCGCTGGCTGGCGCGCAACCTGGGGCTCACGCGCTTCTGCAAGTTCTGGCTGCATGTCACCGGCCGCCGCTACAACCCGGCCTCGATGATCGAAGGCGAGGCGCAGGCCGTGGCCGCCGCGGTACCGTCACTGGTCCGCTGGCTCGACAGCCTGGGCATCGAGCTGCAGATCGTCAGCGACTCCGCCTGGCAGCCCGGCACGTCAGGCCCATCCGCCGCTGTCGGCTCATCCGGACACTCGGCCCACCCGGCCCCGGCGCGGACAGCGGCGGCTCAACCGCGCCTGACCACGCCCTGAATCGTTCCCCGGCGACGCTCGATCCGGCAGCCGTGTCGGCACCTTGCTGAATCCATCCGGCCGGCAGCGTCGCAGTCCCGTCACCGCGGCTTGACCGCACGGCCTGGCGTTTGCGGACGATCGGCCGCAAGCCGTTGCCGGTGTCGGTGGGAATCAGGGGAATTCACAAAAAAATTACTACCACTGCGATCGAGATCGCACAGTACGGCAATCCGGATTTGATACGGTTGTCGTCGCTCGGTTGCGCCCGCGCCAGCGTCTTTCCGGCCTGCCGCCGCGCCCGAATCCTGCGTACCCGACCCATCCGCACCTTGATTTCGCCCTCCACGAAAGACGCGCTGCGGCGGCTTGCCAGCCGGTATGCCAGCTTCGCCGCCGCCCGGATCGCACTGGTCATCGGTCGCTGGTTCGTGCTGATCCAGGCCGCGCGGCACCTGTCGATCGCCGAGTTCGCCGCGCTGGCGGCAACGCTGTCCGGCGTTGAACTGCTTCGGGCGGTCGCCGATCTCGGCACCGATTCCTACATCTATTCGCGTCTCGGTAGCGGGCATCAGGCGCTGCGCGCCACGGTACGGGCAGCGCTAGTGCTGCGCGGCGCTGCTTCACTGCTGCTGAGTGTCGGCGGCATCGCGCTCGCCTTCCTGCTGACCGACACCCGAGCCACGCTGCCGATATTCCTGCTGATCGTGGCCACCGCCGCGCAGTCCAGCGCCGTGGCCCTGTTGCAGAAGGCCGAACGGTTCAGCGGCCTCGGCGTGCTGGTCGGCATCACGCTGGCCGCCTCGCTGCTGGTTGACCTGTTCGTGCTGATGACACCGGCCCGCCTGTCGACCATGGCCTGGCTGCTGATCACGCCGGACTGCATCGCCGGCTTGTCGGCTGTGATGATCGCCTCGGCGCCAATGCGCGCCCTGCTGCAGGCCACCGGGCGCCACTGGCGACGCCTGGGCCACGCGTTGCGGCTGATCGCCGGCAAGCTGATTCCGAGCGCCCTGATCGCCGTGACGGTGATGGCCTACAGCCGGCTCGATGTGGTGATCGTCAGGCCGATCGCCGGCATCGATGCCCAGGCCGACTACTCGGCCGGCTTCCGGCTCATCGAACCGTTTTTCATGTTGTTCGCACTTGCCTCGCTCGCGCTGCTTGCCGAGCTGGGAAGCCGACGGAATGCGGACACCGTGCAGCTGGCCCGCCGCCTGCTCGCCGCGCCGGTGTGGCCCACCGTCATCGGCATGGTGCTTGCGGTCATGGCGTTGGGCGCGCTGGCGCGGCTGGTCACGCAGCTGCTGAACCTTCGCCCGGAAGCCGGCCTGCTGGCTGCGCTGTTCGCCGCCGCGATCCCGTTCCGCGTTGCCAACTCGATGATCACCGCCCTGCTGCTGCGGCTCGGCCGCTTCGATGCCGTGATGTACGCGGCCGTCATTAACAGCGTCATCACTTTTTCGCTTGCCGTGCTGCTGACCCAGCGCTTCGGAGCCGCAGGTGCCGGAGCGGCTGCGCTCACCGGCGAAATCTGCAACACGCTGTTCCAGCGCCACCGGCTGCAACGCCAAACGGCGACGGAAAGTCTCCAGCCCGCCTCCTGACAGTCCCAGTTGCCATGACGCCACCCCTGCCGATGCCCGCACATCGACCGAGCACACGATGACCAAGCCCGAATCACCGATGGCCGCCGCCGCATCCGCCTCGACCGGCGCGGAAAGCTACGACGGCTACCGTGCATGGAAGCAATGGAACCACCTGTTCAGCCCCCAGGCCCACGAATGCGCCCTGTTCCAGCGCGAATTCCGCGATATGCCCGTGCACGGCAAGCGGTGGCTCGACATCGGCTTCGGCAGCGGCGCCCTGCTGGCGTGGGCGCAGCAGTCCGGCGCGAGCATCGCGGGCATCGAACTGCAGACCGAACTGCGCGAAGCCGCCGAGGCACGCGGCATCCGAACCTACGAAGGCCTGGACCACGTACCGACCGCGAGCCACGACATCATCACGGCATTCGACGTGCTGGAACACATCCCGCGCGAACACCTCGTCGATTTCCTGAAACAGGTCCGCCGGATCGCCGATCACGATGCCCGCATCGTCTTCCGCTTTCCAAACTGCCAGAGCGCGGCCGGCCTGCTGAACCAGTTCGGCGACGCCACCCACGTCAGCATGCTGTCCGGCCCCATCGTCGCCCAGCTGTGCCGCCAGGCGGGCCTTGACACCGTGGCGCTGCGGGAAGCGATTGATCCTGCCTTCCCGACCCCATTTCCGGCACGGCTGCTGCGACCGCTGCAGCGCATCCTGCGACGCGTGCACCGCCTGTTCCTGCGGGCGCTGTACTCCAGCGGGTCCACACCGTTATCGACGAATGTGGTTGTCGTCGTGAAGCCGGCAGGAGCCTAGAAGATTCGCCGCTTGTTCCGGACGGGCAGCCCGCCGTCGCCGGCGAAACGCTGATGACCGACACGCCGCCTGCGCCGCAGCGACAAGGTGCAGCCGGTGGCCGAAGCAGAAAGCGCGAATAATGCGCGGCAGGCAGGCAACGCCCCCACCTGAATTCCGAAACCACGATGTCCCGCATCCGCATTGGTGTCGACGGCCGCTACCAGGGCGGGCCACTGACCGGCGTCCCCCGCTATATCCACGAACTGAGCCTCGAACTCGACCGGCAACTGCCGGACGCCGAGTTCCTGCTCTACGCACAGAAGCCGGATGGCATCACCCTGCCGTCCTCGCGCTGGACACTGCGCTGCGAGCCGAATCCGCGTTACGCCAGGCTGAGGCCGAACCTGTGGCTCAAGCTGCGGCTGGGACGATTGCTTTTAGCCGACCGGCCGGACGTCTTCTGGGCGGCTGCCGGGCTTCGGGCCGGTCTGGCCGGCAACGTGCCGCAGGTGCTGACCGTCCATGACTTCACGTTTCGGCTGCATCCGGAAACGATGTCCCGGGCCAACCTGTGGGCCCATCGATTGTTCCTCGCACGCGATCTACGCCGTGCGCACCGCGTGCTGACCAATTCCGAAGGCACCCGGCGCCGGATGATCGCCTACTACGGTCGCCACGCCGATGCCGTGATCCGTCCAGATGCTTCGGCCCGCTTTCAGCCATCCAGCCCGGCTGAACGTGCTGAAGTCTGCCGCCGCTACGGGCTCGAAGCACCATTCGTACTGGCGGTATCCACGCTTGAACCGCGCAAGAACTTCGTCGCGCTGATCGAAGCGTTCCTTCAACTGAAGCGGGCCGGCCAGTTACCCGCTCACGAATTGGTGCTGATTGGCCGCAAGGGCTGGCGCGACACACGTCTTTCGCAGCAGATCGCCGAGCACGAAGGCCGCAGTATCCGCAGCCTCGGCTTCGTGCCGGACGACGACCTGCCGGCGCTGTACTCCGCCTGCGACGTGTTCTGCATGCCATCGCTTTACGAAGGCTTCGGAATGCCCGTGCTCGAAGCCCGTCGCTGCGGCGCACGGGTGGTGGCCACCGACCTCGAAGAACTGCGGGAAGCAGGCGGTGACGAGGCGCGCTACTGCCTGCCGGATGCCGCTTCGATCGCTGTTTCGATACGCGATGTAATCAGCCTCCCTCCGCCGTTCCCATTGCCTTATGCCGACGGATGGCGGCAGGCAGCAACGATGTTGGCTACGAAACTTCAGCCCTCAACGGAATTGCTGTGAACGCCGCAAACAATTTTGCCAGCGGCTCCCCGTCATCTTCCGGCCTGAGGACAGTCGGCTTTTTGCTCGTTGCGGGGTACTGCTTTCTGACCCCATTGACGGATATCAGATTGGCTGACGTCCAATCGATCGAAGCTTATGGGCTAATTTGCCTGTTAGCCGCTTACGGATTTTTTGCGAGGAATGACTGGAGTTTCACTGCCCCTCGACAACTCGCCCAACTATTTCGTCTTCACGTACTGCTAATCACAGCGGTCATATCGCTGGCGGCCCTTTCGCTTCGTCTAGATACGTTTCCGCCATTCGCGTTGCCGCCGCTTAAGACGCCCCCCTTGCTGTCTCTGTCTCGCATCGTCCAGCTTGCTGTTTGTATCGGCGGCTTCCTGCTTCTCACATTGGCGATGGTGCGCCGCCCGTCCTTAATACGTCTGGCCGCGCAACTCTACGTATGGTCAGGCCTTCTTAGTGCTTCATACGCTCTGCTTAGTTATGCGGCTTGGCATGCCGGTGTCGAGCTACCTGGCGCATACAACGTAAGCTTCATACGAGCGCGCGGCTTCTTTGTCGAGGGTGGGCCGCTTGGCGTCTATCTGATGAGCGTCATCGTCACTGTTGCCTTCCGGATGGGTCAACTTGGACAGCAGAAGAAGATAGGCTTGGTTCAGATGGCGATCCTTTTTACTGCGCTACTCGCGGCGCAATCAAAGGCGGCGCTTTTGCTGGGCATGTTCATGGTTGTGATCTGGCAACTCTTAGATCGTCGCTATCTTCGTCTACTTGTTGGCGTCGCAGTCGTCATGCCGATTTTCGTAGTAGCCGTGGCAAACCGGGGCCTCGGCGACTACGTTCGTATCGTCATGAATTTTGAAGAAGAAATTCAGACCCATGCCGACGACTCTTCATATGCGATGGGCCGAATCATGGCCACGGTTCTGGCCCCGAGAATGATCATGGAGCATCCTCTCGCTGGTGTAGGCATCGGCAATTACAGTCTTCAACGGAATAATCCGGAAATTCTCAACGGCCTGCCGACGACCGACGGTTGGGACTTGCCGGGTCTCAGCTACATTGGTTACGCAGCGGAACTCGGCCTGCCCTGTACGCTATTTTTAATGTGGCTCATCTGGCGGCCCGTCAATCTAGCTGCGGATCGGCTGGTGAAGCCAGTTTGCTTGGTCTTGTGCGCGTACCAATTTGTGGCTCATTTATTTGGCGCACAGGTAACTTTTGCGTACCCATGGGTCACTACATCGATTGGCCTTGCTTATGCGTTGACGCAGCTACCCGGCAAAAGGCTCACCGGGGGGCGACCTTTCCGATTGGTCTGGAATCGTTCTGCTGGAATGACAACGACCAGCACTTCTGACTCCTGAAATGCCCATCAATTCCTTACTGTTCGACGCCCGATGGATCGACCTTCACGGCATCGGCCGCACGGCAAGCGAACTGGCGCTACGGCTGTTCTCCGCTGACGCGCCGCCGCCGTCGCCGAAATGGCCCGCGTCGCCCGTCAGTCCGGCCGATCCGTTCGCACGCGGTGCGCAGCTGCTGGCGTCGCCGCGCAGCCTGTTCTATTCGCCGGGCTTCAATGCGCCGGCTGCCGGCCGGGCGCGCTGCGTGTTCACGGTGCATGACTTGATCCATCTGCGGGTGGCAGGGGAAGCCGGCGTGATGAAGCGCGCCTACTACGAGCGTCTGGTGAAACCGGCGGTGCATCAGTCGTTCAAGGTGTTGACCGTGTCGGAGTACTCGCGGTCCGATGTGCTGGACTGGTCCGGAGCTGACCCCGCGCAGGTGGTGAATGTCGGTTCGGGTGTTGATGCGATGTTCTTTGCACCCGCCACACCGCACGATCCCGGTTTTCCGTACCTGCTGTATGTCGGCGCGCGGAAGCCGCACAAGAATCTGGATCGGCTGCTGGCTGCTTTCGCGGCTTCGAAGGCCAGCGCGCAGCTGCGGCTGGTGGTGACCGGGGCGGCAGACGCGATGTTTGAGGCGCGCATTGCAGCGCTGGGGCTCAGCGGCCGCGTGCATTACGCCGGGCGTATCCCCGATTCCGCCCTGCCCGGCTGGTATCAAGGTGCGACGGCTCTGCTGTTCCCGTCTCTGTTCGAGGGCTTCGGTCTGCCACCGGTGGAAGCGATGGCGGGCGGCACGCCCGCGCTGGTTGCAAACACGACCTCGCTGCCCGAGGCGGTCGGTGATGCCGCCGTGCTGGTGGAAGCCGAGTCGGTGGAGTCGATCCGTGATGGCATTGATCGCATCGTCTTCGACAGCGCGCTGCGCGCGCGGCTGCGCGAGGCCGGGCCGGCACAGGCGCGTCGCCATTCCTGGGACGTGGTGGCGGCCCGTGTGCGCAGCGTGCTGGACACGCTGCAAGGCTCGGTGCAGCCATGAGCCGCGCGAAGCCGAAGATCGCCATCGTGCATTACTGGATCGTCAGCTGGCGCGGCGGCGAGGAAGTGCTGAAAGCGCTGGCGCAGCGTTTCCCGGATGCCGACATCTACACGCATGTCTACGATCCGCAGGTGGTGGCCGACTCGCCGCTGGCCGGTCGCACGATCCGCACTTCGTTCATCCAGCGACTGCCGTTCGCGAAACGGCTGTACCAGAAGTACCTGCCGTTGATGCCGCTGGCGCTGGAGCAGTTCGACCTGTCCGGCTACGACCTGGTGATCTCCTCCGAAAGCGGGCCCGCCAAGGGCGTGGTGGTGCCGCCTGAGGTGGCGCATGTCTGCTACTGCCATACGCCGATGCGCTATGTCTGGGACATGTACCACGACTATCTCGGCCACGCGGGCCGGTTGACGCGGCTGCTGATGCGGCCGTTGATCCACTACCTGCGGCTGTGGGATCGGCTGTCGGCCGACCGCGTGGATCATTTCATAGCCAACTCGGCGTTCGTCGCCGGGCGGATCGCCAAGTTCTACCGCCGCGAGGCGGATGTGCTGCACCCGCCGGTCGAACTCGACGAGTTCCAGCTTTCGACCGAGAATGAAGGCTTCTACCTGATGGTGGGCGCACTGGTGCGCTACAAGCGCGCCGATCTGGCCGTGAGCGCCTTCAACCGGCTGGGCCTGCCGCTGGTGGTGATCGGGGATGGCGAGCTGTACGACGAGATCAGGGCCACGGCCGGCGCCAACGTGACCGTACTGGGCCGACGCTCCCGCGCGGAGGTGCTGGACCACTATCGGCGCTGCAAGGCGCTGCTGTTCCCGGGCGTCGAGGATTTCGGCATCGTGCCGCTGGAAGCGATGGCCACCGGCAAGCCGGTGATTGCCTATGCCAAGGGCGGCGCGCTGGAGACGGTGATCGACGGCGTGACCGGGCTGCATTTCCACGAACAGAGCGAGAACGCGCTGATGGAAGCGGTGCAGCGCCTGGAGCGCGGCGAGATCCGCTTCCACGCCGGAGCGATCCGCACCCATGCGGCCAGCTTCGACCTGGCGCACTTCAACGAAAAGCTGACCCAGCTGATCCGCGATCGCACCGGGCTTACGGTCTAGCCGCGCTCAGCGCAGCAGTGTTCGCCGGATCGCCCGCTGCGCTGGCACTTCGATCGTCCGGTACACCACCGCAGCCACCGTGAAGGTGGCGAGCAGAAAGCTGCTCAGCAGCCACGGACTGCGGTAGTCGACCGGCCACCCGAGCCGCGGCAGGCCCAGCACGAACAGCAGCTGGATCGGGAAGTGGCAGAGGTAGCTGGCATAGGTGAGGTTGCCGAGGAAGGTCAGCACCGGGGCAAGCGGCAGGAACAGCCGGTTGGCGCCGGCGAATGCGAACAGCACCCCGGCGATCAGGACGGGCCGCAGGATGCTGGTGCTCGTCAGGTCGGCGATGCCGGCGAAATGCCCGACCGCGATAGCGGCTGCGGACACGGCCAGCAAGCCGCCGACCACCGGAAACGTCAGCGGCAGGCGGATGCCGCCGACCTTCACGGCATCTGGAAAGAAGCGACCGAGGGCAATCAGCCCGCCAATGAAGAAATACATCAGGCACTGCGCCACCAGGTCGGCGCCAACCCCGCTGAAGACGGCGACCAGGGCGACGGCAGCAACGTAGGCAGCTGCCACCGGCAGCTTCGACACCAGCCAGAAGAACAGCGCGTAGACGATCAGTTCGATCGAAACCGACCAGATCGGGGCGTTGAAGCTGTAACCGGATTCGAAGCCCCAGCCGCTTATGAACAACAGGTTCAGCAAGAAGTGCCAGGCGTCATTGCAGGGGTAGACAAAGAATTCGCCATGTGTGGCCAGGTACAACTTCTGCAAGCCCGCGACCAGCAGCAGCGTCAAGACATGCAGCGGATACAGCCGGGAAAACCGATTGACGGCGAAAGCGCTGAACGAGGCATTTCCGGCAGCGAGCGCGGCGTAGTAGCGGGCAAAGAAGATGAAGCCGCTGATGCACCAGAACATCTGCACGCCGAGCCCGCCACGTTCGTAGAACGGGAACAGCAGGCGGTAGAACGGCTGCTCCTGCCGCACGACATCGATGGCGCCTGCCGAGTAACCGAAGTGCTGGTAGTGCCAGATCAGGACCGCCAGCGCCGACACGAAGCGGAGCAGTTCGATTCCGACGATCTTCTCGGTGGCGCCAGCCCGATCGGGCGCCGCCATTACTGCCGCCTTGACGACGGCAGGGCCAGCGCCAGCAGCAGCCCGAACATCAGCCCGCCCAGCACCCCGACTGCCACCATCAGCCCGCGCTTCGGACTGCTGCGTTCCTCGGCGACTCGCGCCGGGTCGACGACGCGGAACGCGAATTCATCGCTGCCGTTGGCAATCATCACTTTCTTGATCTCGGCCTCGATCAGGCCGTAGATCGCCTTCTGCAGTTCGACGACGCTGGTCTTGGTCAGCTGCTCGTTCAGGTACGCCTGGCTGGCCATGGATTCCGCGATCGCGCGGGCGCGCAGATCGCGGTTGGCGCGGGCCACCAGCTCGGCGGCCCAGCGGGCGGCCAGTTCCGGATCGGTCCATTCGATGGTCAGCGTCACGAGACCGGTCTTCTTGTCTTCAGCGACGCTGCGCACCTTCTTGGCGAACATCCGCTCGGCCTTCCAGACCGTCGGCTGGTCGTCGGGGTCATCGGGGTCGTCGTCGATCCAGGCCTTGCGGCCGGCGTCCCATTCGTCGGCGTAGAGCAGCGGCAGCAGCTGGTTGTCGCGGATGAAGGCCTCCGTCAGCGCATGCGACTGCAGCGTGGCCAGCGCGACCGCCTTCTTGTCCGAGCCACCGATGCCCAGGCCGCCAAGACTTGCCAGCCCGCCGAACTGCGACAGCAGCGCGCCGGCACCGCCGAGCTTGCCGCCGGCATCGTCATCCACCGGCGACAGCACGATGCTGGCCTCGTATTTCTCCGGCAGCAGCAGCGCGGTCACGGCGGCCGCGATTCCGAAACCGATCGCCATGGCGGCGATCAGCAAACGGCGCGACCACAGTGTGTCAGCCAGCTCGCGCAGCGAGATTTCGTCGGATTGCGGGTCCATGGGACGTTGATTGCGAAGTGGAAATCGCGAGGCGCTGAGCGGTCATCACGTCAGCAGCGGTGCGGTACCGAAGTCTAGCAGCGCACCGACGACAGCCCGGCCTCTCAGCCACCCTGCACATTGGCCAGCCAGGCCGTTCCGCCGAACCACTTGTTGTAGAGCGCGTCGTAGCTGCCGTCGTTGCGGATGTGGTTCTGGAAGTGGTCGAGCCAGTTCAGGAAATCCGGGTCGCCCTTGCGGATCGCCCAGCCGAGCGGCTCCTTTGTGAACGGCTCCTTGATGTGCACCAGGCTGTCCTTGTACTGCGCGGCGTAGACGACGTTGAACGGCAGGTCGTAGACGAAG
Source organism: Nevskia sp. (assembly GCF_051860985.1). Lineage (NCBI taxonomy): Bacteria > Pseudomonadati > Pseudomonadota > Gammaproteobacteria > Nevskiales > Nevskiaceae > Nevskia > Nevskia sp. The sequence goes on from NZ_JBIMKV010000001.1 coordinate 267,708, forward strand.
GCATCGGCGCGGCCGTTGCGTACTTCCAGTGCGGCGTCGGCTTCGGTCTCGAAGGTCTTGAGCCGCGCCTTGCCGAGGAAACGGCGGGCGGCGATGTCGCCGGTGGTGCCGAGCTTGGTGGCGATCGTGTATTTCGGGTCGTTCAGGTCCTTGACCGTTTTCACCGTGTCGCGATGGCGGACATTCAGCAGGAAGGTCTGGCCGATGATGATGTACGGCTCGGCGAAGTTGACCTGCAGGTTGCGCTCCGGGGTGATGGTCATGCCGGAGATCAGGATGTCGAATTTGTCGGTCAGCAGCGCCGGGATGATGCCGTCCCACTGGGTGTTCACGAAGCTGACCTTGACGCCCATGTAGCGAGCCATCAGCTTGGCGAGGTCGACATCGAAACCGATGATCTCGCCGCGCTTGTCGCGCATCTCGAACGGCAGATAGCCCGCTTCCAGCCCTACCCTCAGCTCGCCGCGCTTGAGCACCTGGTTGAGCGTCGATTTCTCCCACAGCGCCTGGTCCGCAGCACCCGCCGGCAGCAATGGCGCAAGCCAGGCAAACAGCAGCAAGATGGCGGTCAGCAGGGCCTGGCGCATCGTCGTCGTTACTCGAAAGGGCGTGCCGGCAGATTACACCGGGGTCCGGCGCGGCCGGCGCGGGGCGTCATCGACCGACGCCACCGCACCGGCTGTTTCAGGCTCAACTCGCCCGCAGCCGACGCCGCCGCCACAGCGCCGCCAGACCGAAGGCCGCCAGCAGCACGCCGCCGGCAGAACCGCCGCCACCGCTGGCGGCAGGGGCTGCACCGGTGACTACCCGGTAGCTGGCGCTGACGCCACCGACCGTCACCGTCATCGTGGTGGCGGTCGACGCTGCGCTCGAGGCCGTCTGCTGCAGCACCAGCGTCTGACCGTTGCTGATGGTGCCCGGCGCACTGGTGAACACGCCCCCGCTGATGCTGTAGCTGCCGCTGCTGACGGTCACCGTGGCGGGCTGATTGATGCCGCTGATAGTCGCCGGTGCGCTGGTCTGCACCGAGCCGGGAACGGCATCGACGGTATCCGGGAAGCTGAATGGTGCCGGCGTGGTCAGGTCATCGTTGACGATGGTGATCACCTGCGTCGACGGGCTGCCGATCCGGGCATTACCGGTGGGCGTACCGAGCACCAGCACCAGGGTTTCGTCGGGCTCCTGCACCCGGTCGCGCAGCACCGACATGGTCAGGCTGGCCACCGACTGGCCGGCCGGGATCAGCAGTTGCGCTGCACTGAGCTGGTAGTCGTCGCCGGCCGTTGCGGTGCTCGCTGGATCGACGTTGACCGGCACCGTGACATCGCTGCCAGCCGGCGTGCTCAGGCTCACCGTGACAGTGACCGGCGTGGTCGTGGTGGCCCCGGACGGATCACCCTCGACGATGCGCTGGCTGGCCAACGTGAAGCCGACGTCCGGCGTGACACCGCTGAAATTGGCGCTGGCCACAGCCGAGGCGCGGCTGGCATTGCCGGCGGCATCGGTGAACGCCCCAGCCCGGACCCGCGCGGTGACCGTGCCGTTGCCGCTCATTCCGGACACGGCAACGGTGTAGCTCGGGCCGCTGTCGATCACCCGGGCGGTGGTCGGTCGCGCGCTGCCGCCGAGTTCGAGGTCATCGGCCGCGAAATCGCCGGTCGCCTCGCTCAAGGTCACCACGAACAGCACCGGAGCACTGACCACCGGATCGGGCTGCGCCCCATCGACGGCGATGGTGGCGGTCGGCGGCTCGAGGTCGACGGCGTAGACCTCGCCGACGGTGAACGCGCCATTGCCGGCGCCGCTGCCGCCCAGCGGCACGCCGCTGGCAACGCTGGTGATCGAGTCGTCATCGGCGACATCCAGCCGCAGGCTGCCGCTGCCGCTGCCGGTCAGCACGCGGACGCTGTAGAGGCTGCCGCTGCCGCTCACCGAGGCCACCGATGCGCCGCTCAGTGCGCCGGTCGTGGTGAGCCGGAAGTCGCCAGCATCGACGCCGCTGACCGCTTCGCTGAAACGCACCTGGAAGTCGACGCTGCTGTTGCTGGTCGGGCTCGGGTTGACGCGCCCGATGGCGGTGACGATCGGCCCGGTCACCGGCGCACCGGCATTGCAGACCGCCGGCGTCACCCGCAGCGACCAGGCGCGGACGCTGCCGGTATCGGCCGCCGCCAGATCCTGCACACGGAGCGCCCAGCGGCCATTGCCGACGCTGCCGGTCAGCGTTTCCAGCGGGCTGGCCGGCGTGTAGCTACCGGTGAACGGGGCATTGGCGCTGCTGATGTTCTGGATGCTGCCGCCGCTGCTCTGGTCGTCGAGCAGCACCTGGCAGAAGTTGTTGCCGCTGCTGCCGGCGCCATTGATCAGCGGCACCACGACGCCGCCTGGCGATACCAGGCTGACCGCCAGATCGCCGACGAAGCTGTGATCGATGCCGACCGTGGTCGCGCCAACGGCATTGCTGCACAGGTCGCCGTCGATGCTGACGCTCAGGTTGCGGATCCGGCCGTTGCTGCCGGGAATGGTCAGCGCCGCTTCCACCGGGTCGCCGGCATCGGGAATCGGCAGCACCGGACCGCCGTAGCGAAAGGTGACCGGCGTACCGGCGCTGCCGGTCGGCTCGCTGAGTAGGAAACGCTGCGGACTGCCACTGCCGTTGTAGGCCACGCTCAGCACCAGCGAAAGATTCCGGCCGCAGGGGAAGCTGGATTCGACCCGGAAGGTCAGCGCGGTGTCGTTGCCGGCAGTGCTGCCAGCCGCGATGTCGGCATAGTCGGAACTGCCGTTGAACACGGTCACGCCGCTTCCCGCCGCAGTCAGCGTGGCGCGGATGCCGGTCGCCGCGACTGCGCCGATGTTGCTCAGCGGCAGTTGCAGCGCGAACGATTCGCCGGGCTCGATCACGCCGTCACCATCCCCGGCGATCTGCGTGAATTGCGCGTCTTCGGCCGTCAGGTACGGCTGCGGCGTCGCCCCGATCGCGGCCAGCGCCGGCACCGGCATGACGATGCCGACGCCGCTGTCGCGATCCGGCCCGGGCGCTTCGATGTCGATCGCCGTCGCCGCCAAGGTGTCGCGCACGGCCGTTGCCGACAGCGACGGCCGGGCGCCTTTCAGCAGTGCCGCGATGGCCGCCGCATGCGGCGCGGCCGCCGAGGTGCCGTAGAACGTCGAAAAGCCCGGTGCCGACGTGCTGACGCCATCGGCAGCGGTGAGGTCCGGCTTGCGGCGGACCACGCCGCCGGTCGCGAAGCTGCGATCGCCGGGCGTCAGTTCGGCGCCGGTCGGGCTGAGCAGGATCTTGCGCGGACCATCGGCGCTGAAGCTTTCGGTCGCGCTGCCGGGACCGAACAGGCCGGGGAACGGGCCGTTCGGGGTGAGGTCGTCGAACGAGACCGCTGCCGGCGTTGCTGCCGTGCTGAACGCCGCCACGGCAGCGCTGTGGCCGCGTGTCGCGCCGCTGGTGGCCAGCGCGCGGTCGACGATGCCTCGGAACACGATCAGGTTGAACGGCGGCGGCGTGGCGGACGGGCTGCTGAACAGCGACACCACCACGCGCTCGCCGGGGTTGACGCCGGCTTCGATGAATTCGAACGGAAAGTCGTCGCCGTCGACGCCGTCCTGCGTATTGGCGCTGCTGTCGACCACGGTGCTGAGGTCCTCGCTCAGCACGTAGACGTCGTAATCGGTGCTGGCCAGCCCCTGGTCGAGCGTGTAGTGCTCGGCCCAGATCATCGCCACCGGCGTGCCGGAATCGCCGGCTTCGACCCGCAGCGACTGGCCGCCGTCGCCGAAGTCATGCAGCGTGCCGACGCCGTCGAGCACCGGCGGATTCGGCAGGCTGCTGGCGCGGAAATCGCCTTCCCAGGTGCCCGAGGTGCCGTCGCTGCGGTTGCCTTCGTTGCCAGCCGAGGAGAAGTACAGCACCCCGGCGGCGGTCACCGTGTTCACCGCCTGCGCCACCGGGCCGTCCTGCCACGGCGATTCATCGAGGTAGATGACGTCGTCGACGATGATCGTGCAGCCGGCGCTGGCGAGATCGAGGATGTTCTGCGCGAAGCTGGCTTCGCCGTTGAACGCCGTCGCAAAGCCCAGCCGGGCGGCCGGCGCGAGGTCGTGCAGGATTTCCAGCATCGCCGTGCCCTCGTCGCCGGCGCCGGCCTGGCTCGGCAGCACGCTGACCAGCGGCGGCAGGTCGCCGCTGGCCTGGGCGGCGGCCAGCGAGTCGACGCCATCGGACAGCGCGCACAGGACCTGACCCTGACCGCTGGCGCCGTAGAGGCTGCGCGCCTGATCGACGCCGTGGGTCTGCACGCCTTCCGAACGGTTCGGCGCAGCGGCCAGCGCCGCGACCAGCCGGCTGGCGAAGGACGGACGGGCATCGTCGGTCGTCACCTGTACCGGACCGGGCGTCCACGCGCGGCGGCTGGTGTAGGCCGGCGCCGCCTGCCGAATGCGGCTGACCGCCTTCAGCGCCGCCAGCGACTCGAGGTGCCGGGTGGCCACCCGGGCGCGGATGCTGCGGGCGCTGCCGGCGAGTGCCTTCGGCGACAGCAGTACGGCGTCGGCACCGGCCAGCGCCTGCAGCACCTGGCGCGGATCGGCACCGCGCCGCAGCGAGATATCGACCAGGTGGCGGCCATCGGCGCCCGGCCGCGCCTGCCGGTACTGCGGCGACAGCGCCGCCAGCCGGGCATCGCCGCGCGCCTGCAGCAGCGACATCAGCAGCCGCGAATCGAGCTTGCGCTGGACCGGGGTGGCGCTGGCCTTGATCCCGCGAAGCACGGCGATCTGCGCGGCCGCCGAGGGCTTGATCTGCCCCACCGGCGCCCGTTGCGCGGCCGGCGCCACCGCCGTGCGCGTTGCCGGCAGGCCGGCGTTTCCGACCAGCGACAGCGAGGCCAGCAGACCCAAGGCCAGCGGCGCCGCGCGGCGCGTCAGCCCGAGACCGCATTCCGTCGCTGCCCGACGCAGCCGCTGGCCGATCTGGTGCCTGTCCTTGCCCATGTCACGCTCCCCCATTTTCGAATTCTTGGCCCTGCCCGCCGCGCCGCTCGGCAGCACGCCGGCACCGCAGGTGGATAGTGCCAAGAACAGGCGACCGATTGGCAGCTGCGAAGCTGCCAAGTGGCCGCGCGAGGCGCGCCCCGAGCCCCGCATCGAGGGCCAGCGGCGCGGAAAATGCACGCATGCGCCGGTCGCCGGTGTACGGGCAGACCCGCAGTCCTTATCCTGTTGTTGACATTTCGATGGCAGCCGGCGGCGATTCCGCCTCAGGACGACGGCGGTGGCTGCTTCGCAAGGCCCCCGACAACACGGCGGGCGATCACAGAAGGAAACACGATGGACCCGACGACCGCCGTTGCCCCGCCCGCCGAATCCGCAGGCGCCGCAGCTGCCCCGTTCAATCCCTGGCGCTTTTGCGTGGCGCCGATGATGGACTGGACCGATCGCCACTGCCGGTTCTTCCACCGCCAGCTGACACGCCACACGCGGATGTACACCGAGATGGTGACCACCGGCGCGTTGCGCCATGGCGACGTGCACCGGCATCTGCGTTTCGATCGCGCCGAACACCCGGTGGCGCTGCAGATCGGCGGCAGCGACGTGCCGCTGCTCGCCCATGCCGCCGAGCTGGGCGCGCAGTACGGCTATGACGAGCTGAACCTGAACTGCGGCTGCCCGTCCGATCGCGTGCAGGACGGCGGCTTCGGCGCCTGCCTGATGATGGGCCCGAAGCAGGTCGCGGCCGGCGTCCAGGCGATGATGCGCGCCAGCGGCCTGCCGGTGACGGTGAAGTGCCGGATCGGCGTCGACTACAGCGAGGACTACGTGTTCCTGCGCGACTTCGTCGAGCCGATCGCCGAAATCGGCTGCACCACCTTCATTGTCCATGCCCGCAAGGCCTGGCTGAGCGGTCTGAGTCCGAAGGAGAACCGCGAGATCCCGCCGCTGCGCTATGACACCGTGTACCGGCTGAAGCAGGATTTCCCGCAGCTGACCATCTGCATCAATGGCGGCATCCACACGATGGCGGAGTGCCTCGACCACCTGAAGCAGGTCGACGGCGTGATGCTGGGCCGCGAGGTCTACGAAAATCCGTATCGCCTCGCCGAGGTCGACGCCGTGCTGTTCGGCGACACCCGGCCGGCGCCGACGCGGGTCGAGGTCGTTGACGCCATGTACGACTACATCCACGACGAACTCGCGGCCGGCACCAGCCTGCATCACATCACCCGGCACATGCTTGGCCTGTACCGCAACCAGCCCGGCGGCAAACAGTTCCGCCGCGTGCTCAGCGAACACGACGCCAGCCGCGAGCCGGACTGGGACACCATCGAGGCCGCGCTGGCAGAAGTCGAAAAGGCCGCCGCCAGCGCCGGGAACCGCGCCGCCGCGTGAGCCCGACCTCGCGGCCGGTGCTGCTGCTGTCCGACCTGCACCTGCCGAACACGCCCTCGCCGCTGCGTGCACGGTTCCTGGCCTTTCTCGAAGGTCCGGCACGCGAGGCGGCGGCGGTCTACCTGCTCGGCGATCTGTTCGAGTACTGGATCGGCGACGCCGAGGGGCTGGCCGACTACGCGCAGGAAGCCGCCGCGCTGCGCCGCCTGCGCGACCACGGCGTGCCGCTGTACTTCCAGCACGGCAACCGCGATTTCATGCTCGGCGCCGCCTTTGCCCGGGAGGCCGGTCTGCAGCTGCTGGCCGATCCGCTGATCGTCGATCTGGCCGGCACGCCGACCCTGCTCAGCCACGGCGACATCTGGTGCACCGACGATCTCGGCTACCAGCGCTGGCGGCGGTTTTCGCGCAACCGGCTGGCCCAGTTCATCTACCGGCGCCTGCCACGGCGCTGGCGCCAGGGCGTGGCCGGCAAGGCGCGCAGCGGCAGCACCCGCAAGCCGGCGGCGATCCTCGACGTCAATCCGCAGGCCATCGCGCGAGCGTTCGCGAAGCACGGCGTCAGCCGGATCATCCACGGCCACACCCATCGCCCGGCCGTGCACGCGCTGAGCGTCGATGGCCGCAAGGTCGAGCGTCTGGTGCTGTCGGACTGGCACGACCGCTACTGCGAATACCTGGAGGTCGACGCCGCCGGGCTGCGGCGCCGCCGGCTGCCATGACCGGAACGGATGATTACGCCGGCTGGCTGAGCATGCGCGATCTCGACCTTGCTGCCGGCCAGCCGAAGGGGACGGCGTTCCGCGCTTTCAAGGCGCTGCTCGGCAGCCTGGAGGAAGGGCGCGACTTCGTGGTGCTCGACCTGCAGGCCGCGCAAGCGCTTGTCGCGGCGCTGATTGCACAGGGCCGGCTGTATCGCGGCTCGGTGCATCCGGTGCTGCTGGCGCCGGCCGCCGCCGCCCACGTGCAGGCGGCGCTGACCGCAGCCGGATGACGGTAAGCATGTTTACAGTTGTTTACTTTGCAGCGCTCGCGCAGGTAGGATGCGGCTCCTTTTCCGGAGCCCCCCATGAGCGCCCTCGACTTCCTGAAGAAACTCCCCGCCGCGTTCGATGCCAACGGTGCCGCCGGCACCGAAGCCGTCGTCCAGTTCGCCATCTCGACCCCGGCTCACCTGATCATCAAGGGCGGCTCGGCCCAGCTGGTCGAGGGTACGGCCGGCAATGCCGACGTCACCCTGACGATGGAAGACGACGATCTGGTCGCGCTGCTGAAGGGCGATCTGAACGGCATGACCGCGTTCATGACCGGCAAGCTGCAGCTGGACGGCGACATGATGCTGGCCCAGCGCATGACCAGCTTCTTCGACGCCTCGAAGCTCGGCTGATCCGGTCGCGCAGCGCCTGTCGGCGACAGCCCCGGATCGCGAGGTCCGGGGTTTTTTGTTGCCTGCAGCCATGACGCCCGAATTCGCGCTGGAATCGCTGCCGGGCGATGGCGACGGGCCGCCGCGCCTGAGCCTGCGGGCACTGCATCGGCCGAAGTTCGGCGCCATCTGCGCTGACTGGCTGACCACCGACCTCGCCCGCCGCATCGGCGCCGGCCGCCGGCAGCCGATCGGCCGCGCCATCGGCCTGCACAAGCCGCGCCTGCCGGACGAAGGCCCGCTGCGGGTGCTCGACGCCACCGCCGGACTGGGGCGCGACGGCTTCACGCTGGCGATGCTGGGCGCCGAAGTCAGCCTGCTGGAGCGCCACCCGACCACCTGCGCGCTGCTTCGCGATGCCCGCCTGCGGGCGCTGGCCGCCCCTGGCGCCCAGGCGGCCGCCGCGCGCATCGAGGTGCTGGAAGGCGATGCCATCACGCTGCTGGCCGAGCCGGCCCATCGCGGCCGCTGGGAGGTCATCTACCTCGATCCGATGTACCCGGACGACGGCAAGAGCGCGCTGCCGTCCAAGGAAATGCAGCTGCTGCGCGAGCTGACCGGCGGCGATGCCGATGCCGATGCGCTGCTGGCACCGGCGCTGGCCTGCGCCGGCCGCCGCGTGGTGGTGAAGCGGCCGTCGAAGGCGCCGCCGCTGGCCGGCCTTGCGCCGTCGCTGTGCTTCGACGGCACCCAGCTGCGCTTCGATGTCTACCTGCTGCCGCTCAGCCCTTGAGCTCGGCGGCCATCGCCGCCGGTTCGAAATGCACGGTCAGCCGGCGCAGCAGGCGGCCTTCGCCATCAAGCAGCAGCAAGCTCGGAAAGCTGCTGACCTGATAGCGGGCCATGAACGCCGCCGCCTCCGGCGACTCGTAATCGATGCGGCTCAGCTGGTAGCCGTTGCGGATCGCGGCGTTGACCGCCGGATCGGCGAACACCTCGTGCAGCCGCCGGCAGGCCGGACACCAGATCGCCGAGAAATCGGCCAGCACCGGCTTGCCGCTGCTGCGGGCCCGCGCCAGCGCCACCGGCAGCGGCTGGAAATCGAGCGCGGCTGCCGTCAGCGCCTGCTCGCCGCGCCAGGTCTGGTACTCGACATTGACGAAGTATAAGGCCAGCGGCACCAGTGCATAAACCAGATAGCGCAGCCCTTTCCGATTGATCGACACCATCGCTCCATGCGTTCGTTCAGTTGCTGCAGAGCTTACGTTAGGCTTGAACCATGAAACGCCTGCTGCTGATTCGCCACGCCAAGTCGAGCTGGGATTACCCGATGCTCGCCGACTTCGACCGCCCGCTGAACCCGCGCGGCCGGCACGATGCGCCGGAAATGGCGCTGCGGCTGCAGGCGCTGCTGGCGCCGCCGTTCCGGATGATCAGCAGCACCGCCGTGCGCGCGCTGACCACCGCCCAGCTGTTTGCCGAAACCTTCGGCCTGCCGGAGTCGCGGATCGGCGTTGACGCGCGCATCTACGAAGCCACGCCCGGCACCCTGCTGCACCTGGTCAACACGCTCGACGACGCCGACGATCAGGTGCTGCTGTTCGGCCACAACCCGGGCTTCACCGACCTCGCCCAGCTGCTCGCCGACGGGCCGCTGCCGTTCATCGAGCTGCCGACCTGCGGCATCGTCATGTTCGGCTTCGAGCAGGCGCGCTGGCAGGACATCGTGCCAGGCGCCGGCCAGCTGCTCGGCTATCGCTACCCGAAGGAAAGCCCGCGCCAGTAGCCGGTCGTTCAGCCGCAGGCCGGCAGCCAGCCGGGGCCGCGATCCCAGGCCAGCCAGGCCGGTGCGGATTTCTCGGCGCTGGCCGTGCGGGCGCGCAGCCGCGTCGCCGGCGGGGTCTGGCTGCGCGAGCGGGCATTCGGCGGCGGCAGGCTGCCGTCGTCGCCATGACGGCGCGACGGCACGCAGACCAGCAGGCAGGGGCTGTCGCGCAGCGCCGAGGAAAACGCACCGCGCAGCAGGCGCTTGCGCACCGCGGTATCGCGATCGACCACCAGCACGCTGGCGCGGCTGGCGCGCAGCAGCCGCGCCAGGCTGGCCTGCGTCGACCCGCTGCCCAGATGCACGCGCACCCGCACGTCGGCATCGATCCGGGCGGCAATGTCATCGAGCAGCCGCGTCGCGGCCGGCTCGGCCAGCGGCCGGTCGGAGTACAGCGCTTCCAGCATCAGGCCCTCGCTGACTTCGGGCAGCACGAACAGCAGGTGCAGCTCGGCGCCGCGCTGCCGGGCCAGGGTTGCGGCCTCGCGCACGTGATCGAGCTGCGGCTCGTCGCCGGTGATCCAGCAGGCGACATGGCCGCCGTGGGCCGGCAGTTCGGGGATCGCCCGGGAGTCCGGCAGCATGGTCAGCATCGGGGTCTCCAGTTCGCGCAGCACGCGGGTCCGCAGCGACACATGCAGCGGCCTCGGCAGATAGCCGCGCAGACTCGGCGGCATCACCAGCAGGGCCTGCGGATGCTGGCTGCAGTAACCGGCGATGCCGGTGGCGGCGTCGCCGCTCAGCAGCTGCCGCTGGCTGTCCGGGTAGTGCGCCGATTCGGCGAAGAACGAATCCAGCGCCCGCGCCGCCTGCTGGCTGGCGCCGCGCGGGTGGACGTGCAGCAGGGTCAGGCGCGCCTGCAGCACGTCGACCCAGTGGGCCACCATCGGGATCGCGGCGTGGCAGGCCTCGGAAAAATTGGTCGCGAAGATCAAATGCGGGTGGTCGGTGCGCGGCATCGGCAGCATGGCGTGTCCTCGGCAGTCGGGATCGGGGATGGATGGAGCGGTCAGGCGAAAGAAGGCCGTTGCCGGCGACCGGGTCAGTAGACGTAGCCGTCGATGGCACGCACTTCCGGCAGCGCCATGCGCTGGTCGAGCATCTCGCGCAGGGTCAGCTCGATGCTGCGCGACAGAGCCGTCATCGGCGTGTCGTTGACGGTGTTCTCGAACGGCTCCTCGATCGCTTCGCTGGCAGTGTCGATGGCGATCAGCGTGAAGCTGATCAGCGCCGAGGCCACCGGCGTGAACAGGCCAAGGCCGGACACCAGCGCCAGCGGCACCAGCCAGCAGTAGGCGTCGACCAGCACGCGCGGCAGCAGGCTGAACTGGCGCGGCAGCGGCGTGTTCTTGATCCGCTCGCAGGCGCCCTGGATGTTGGCCAGCGTGGTCAGGCTGCCGTCGAGCGCGCTCCAGCGCAGGCTGTCGAGCATGCCCAGCGCCCGCGCCTGCTGCAGCTGCTCGGCGACCCGCAGGGTCAGCGCATTGGGCACGTTGCCGTAGCGGCGCAGCGCATCGGTGTCGGCCCGGCCGAGCACGCCGGCCAGTTCGGGAAACGGGTTCTGGCGGCGCAGATGGCAGCGCAGCGCATGCACGAAGGCCACCTGGTGAACGACGATGGCATTGCGCAGCGCCAGCTGCTCCGGATCATCGGCCTCGACATCCAGCGCCGTCAGCGCCTGCCGGGCCAGCGCCCGCGAGGTGTTGACCAGCTGGCCCCAGAGCTGGCGCGCTTCCCACCAGCGGCCGTAGGCGGCATTGGCGCGGAAGGCCAGGAAGATCGCCAGCGCCGAGCCCAGCGTGCCGAGCGGCAGCGCGTCGAACGACAGCCAGCGCCAGTCCAGGCACACGTACAGCGCTGCCACCGCGCAGTCGAAGCCGACCAGCACCAGCAGCCGCTTGCGGGTGCGGGGCCAGAGCTGGCGCAGCGAAATGCCGTCACGAAGGATCATGGCGAGGGCCTGGGGTCGAGGTCGGGATGGAGGTGTCGCCATTACAGGCCCGGGACCGGCGGCTGTCTGCTATCGAGCCGTCATCGGAAGGCCAGGCCGGCCGCTGCCGACGGATCGGCCGGTCGATCGCCGCAGGCTATCTTTCGATGGGTTCCGGAACCTCGCCGCCGCCTGCCGATCTGATCCGGGTTCCCGCCTGCCAAGAGCACCGTCATGCATCGTCTAAGACTGCCGTTCGAGGTGCGCGGCCAGGTGGTCAAGCTCGGTTACGGCGCCACCCTGTGGATCTCCGGCGTGATGCTGGCGCTGCTGGTGCTGCTGGAGTGGTATTCGCACCTCGGCGTGTCGCTGGGCCTGCTGTACGTGCTGCCGGTGGTGCTGGCGGCCACGGTGATGAGCCGCGCGCAGATCGTCATGGCAGCCATCGCCTGCGCCGCGCTGCGCGGCCTGTTCGTGATGAACGAGGGCCACATCGAGCAGCTGCTGCGTTTCAGCATGGCGACCATGGCCTATTCCGGCTGCGGCCTGCTGATGTCCGAGATCAGCCGCACCCGGCGCGTGGTGTTCGGCCACTACGCGCGGCTGCGCGCCGAGCAGCAGCTGCGCCGGCGCGCCGAGCGCCAGCTGCGGCTGCTGGCCGAAAGCAGCCCGGCGGCGATCCTGACCGTGGCCCGCGACGGCCGCATCGTCGCCGCCAACCGGGCCGCCGAAGACATGCTGGTGCCGGAGCCGGGCGGCGCGCTGCTCGGCCAGCCAGTGCGCGATTACCTGCCGGTGCTGCACGACGCGCTGTCGGTCAGCGCCAGCATCGGCGGCATGCGCACCTCGACCTCCACCTGGGGCCGGCGCGCCGACGGCAGCGCCTTCCCGGCCACCATCTGGTTCTCGGTCTACGGCAGCCATGACAGCCGCCATCTGGCGGCCATCGTCGTCGACGTATCCGACGAGGTGCGCGAGCGCGAGTACGCCCGCTTCGAAGACCTGCACAAGTACAACCGGCTGCTGGCCGGCGCGGTGTCGCACGAGATCCGCAACCTGTGCTCGGCGGCCGGCGTGGTCTGCTCGAACCTGTCGCGGCATCCGGCCCTGCAGGACGATCCCGACTTCGCGGCGCTGCGCAGCCTCGTGCAGGCGCTGCTGGAACTGGCCTCGTTCGATCTGCGCCGCAAGGCCAGCGCCACCATCAGCGCCATCCGCCTGCAGGCGCTGGCCACCGAGCTGCAGGTGATCATCGCGCCCGACTGGGCCGACATCGACGGCGAGGTGCGGATCGACATCCCCGCCGATTTCCCGCCGGTGCGCGGCGATCGCCACGCGCTGCTGCAGGTGCTGCTGAACCTGTCGCAGAACGCGCTGCGGGCCGTCGACGCGCGGCCCGAGCGGCGGCTGACGCTCAGCGCCCGCGTGGCCGACGGCCGGGCGGTCCTGCAGGTGCGTGATTCCGGCCCCGGCATCGCCCAGCCGGAACTGCTGTTCCAGCCGTTCCGCCCCGGCGCCGACGGCACCGGCCTGGGCCTGTACATTTCACGGGCGCTGATGAGCCATCAGGACGGCCAGCTGCGCCACCTGCCCGGCACCGACGGCTGCTGCTTCGAACTGCTGCTGCCGCTGGCGCAGCCCGACGAGTCCGTTCATGACTGACGCCCCGGCGGCCATCCGCCTGTACCTGCTCGACGATCACACGCTGTTCCGCGAAGGCCTGCTGCGGCTGCTGGCGGCCGACCCGCGCTTCGTCGTCGTCGGCCAGTCCGGGCTGCTGGAACCGGCGCTGGCCGAGATCGCCGCACTGCGGCCCGACGTGGTGATCGTCGACTACGAACTCGGCGCCCACACGGCGCTGGATTTCATGCGCCGCCGGCCGTCACAGGCCGGTGCCGCGCTGGTGGTGACCGCCGGCGTGCCGGAACGCGATGCGCTGGAACTGATCCGGCTTGGCGTATGCGGCATCTGCCGCAAGGAAGTGTCGACCGACGAGCTCAAGGCCAGCATCCACGCGGTGGCGCTTGGCCAGGTGCTGATCGAGCAGCGCTATCTGCAGTCGATCGTCGCTGCCAGCAGCGGTCAGGATCGCGTCAGCTTCACCGAGCGCGAGCGCGCCGTGCTGCGCGGCCTGCTGCAGGGCCATTCGAACAAGCAGATCGCCCGCCAGCTCGGCAGTTCCGAAAGCGCCATCAAGGCCAGCTTCCAGCAGCTGTTCAACAAGCTGGACGTGCGCTCGCGCAGCCAGCTGGTGATGGTGGTGATCCAGCAGTACGGCGACCTGATCTGAGCGCCGGGAATTCGGGGCACCGCTGCCGCCGCGACCGCCGGATCACCTGATTCGCCGAGCGCGGCTCAGCCCAGGTATTCGCACAGGTAGGCGGCCGGGCCACCGACTGCCCGCACGTCGAAGCCACTGTTGGCGGCGACCTCGAACGAGGTGCCGGCCGGATAGCTGACCCAGCCGGAGCCGGCGATATCGGCCTGCAGCAGGCCGCTGGTGACCGTCATCCGCTCCGCCTTGGCGGTGCCGAAGTGATACTGCCCCGGCATGATCACGCCGACCGAGGCCGGCAGGCCGTTGCGCTCGAAGCCGACGCTCTGCACGGCGCCGTCGAAGTAGGTGTTGTGCTTGAGCATGCCGCGTGACTCCTGATCCGGTGGGTGGAATGGGCGCGCATCCTGACCGCTGCGCCGCCCCCCGGCAAGACCGGAATCGGGGTCAGATCCACATTTCCGCTACCCGGCCGATCGCGACCCGGCTCAGGCCCGCAGCGCCAGCAGCGCGAAGCTGGCCAGCCAGTGCTCGCCCATGTAGTCGCCGGCCACCGCCGGCAGGCTGGCGGCCAGATGCTGCGCGGCGGCAGCCTGCATGACCGCGATACGCGGATCGCCGGCCGGCAGCGCCGCCGCCAGCGCCCGCCAGCACCAGGCGCGGCTCAGGTTCAGGCCATCGAGATGGGCGATCTTGCCGTCGCTGCGGTCGCTGACCGTGGCCGGCTCGAACAGCGTCGCCGGCGCGCGCTCGCCGAGGCGCGGCAGGAAGGCCGCGAACCACGGCAGGAACTCGGCCGGCGCCAGCAGCCGCTGCATCGCCAGCGCCACGGTCAGGGTCGACGACAGGAAATCGTCGCCGCCCGGCTCCCAGGCCTGGGCGTCGCGATCCTGCCGATGCCAGCGCAGTGCGGCTTCGCGCAGCGCGGCGCTCATCGCCGGCAAATGGGCCGTCTGCGCGTATTCCTCGGCCAGCACCAGCGCGAAAGCAGTGTTGAAGTGGGTGCCGACCCGCACCGGATAGCGGCCAAGCGGCAGGAACTGCAGCAGCCGCGCGGCAAGGTCATCGGCGAGCGGCTGCAGCGTGTCGGCCCAGTGCGCTTCGTGACGACGCAGCTCGGCCTGCAGCATCAGCAGCCAGGCCCAGCCATAGGGACGCTCGAAGCCGCGATTGGCCGGCCGGGCGAAGAATGCGCGCTCGCCGGCCACCGTGTCGGCGCTGAACATGGCGTCGAAGCGCGCCCGGATCGCGGCGGCTTCGGGAAGCGCCGGAAACAGCCGCAGCACGGTCGCCAAGGTCCAGTAGCCGTGCACGCAGGAGTGCCAGTCGAAGCTGCCGTGGAAGATCGGATGCAGCAAGCGCGGCGGTGCCAGGTCGGCGTCGGCGGTCAGCACCTGGCCGAGCTTGTACGGATATTCGCGGCCGACATGGCCGAGCGCGATGCCGGCGAACTGCGCGGCACGGGCGGCATCGAGCCGGCTCATCGGTAAACCACCAGCGCCATCAGCGCGATGTTGAACGCCAGCAGCGCCAGCGCGGTCGGCAGCTGCGCCTTGATCACCGCATGGCGATCGTGCAGTTCAAGCAGCGCGGCCGGCACCAGGTTGAAGTTGGCCGCCATCGGCGTCATCAGCGTGCCGCAGAAGCCGGACAGCATGCCGATCGCACCCATCGCCACCGGATCGCCGCCGTGGGCCTGCACCACCAGCGGCAAGCCGATGCCGGCGGTCATCACCGGAAATGCGGCGAAGGCATTGCCCATGATCATTGTGAACAGCGCCATGCCGAGGCCGTAAGCGACGACACTGGCATACGGCCCGCCGATCGCCAGCCGGCCGGCCAGCTCGCCGATCACCGGGCCGACGCCGGCCAGCGCGAAGACCGCGCCGAGCGCCGCCAGCATCTGCGGCAGCAGCGCCGCCCAGCCCACGGTGTCCATCAGCCGCCGGCCTTCGTCGACCGCCGCCCTCGGCGGCTGGCGCAGCAGCAGCAGGCCGAGCAGCACCGCCACGGCGGCGCCGAGCATCAGCGAGACCAGCGTGGCGTGCCGGGGATCGATCAGCGGCGCTTCACGCCATTGCAGCCGCTGCGCCGCCAGCACGCCGGCCAACGTCACCAGCGGGATCGCCAGCGCCGTCACCAGCAGCCCCAGGCCGCGGCCGGTGTTGCCAGCGACGGCGGGCGCGGCGGCCGTCGCCGGCGGTCGGGCCGGGGCAAGGCCGCCGAGCCCGGCGATCAGCACCAGGGCGATCACCAGCGCGCCGTTGGCCAGGTCGCCCAGCTGGTCGCCGAGCAGGAAACTGAGTGCGAACAGGCCCCAGAACGCCGCGTGGCCCCAGCGCTTCGGGTGGCTGCGATCGCGCGCGCTGGCCAGCGCGAAGCCGGCGAACATCAGTCCGGCGACGAGATAGACGCTGCCGAGGCCGATCATCGCGCCGTCCCACTGGCCAGATCCGGCACCGACAGCGCGCGGCGCAGCCGCCGGTCGAAGCGATGCAGGCGGATGCCGTGGATCAGCGCCGCCGCCAGCGCGGTCGGAATCGCCCACAAGGCCAGCGCCAGCGGCGCCACGGTGACGCCGTTGCCGGCCAGGAAGCCGACGATCAGCAGGATCGAACCGATGGCGATGAACAGGTCCTCGCCGAAGAACAGCGCGATGTTGTCGACCGCCGCCGCCTGGGCGCGGACCCGCTGGCGCCAGATGTCCGGCAGCAGGCCGAAGCGCGATTCGGCCGCCGCTTCGGCCATCGGCGCGATCAGCGGCCGCACCATCTGGGCATGGCCGCCGAGCGAGGTCAGGCCGAGCGCAGCGGTGATCTGGCGCAGCGCGAAATACAGCATCAGCAGACGGCCGGTGGTGGCCGAGCGCAGCCCGGCGATCAGCGTCCGCGCGCGCTGCTGCAGGCCGGCGCGCTCCAGCAGGCCGATCGCCGGCAGGATCAGCCAGACCACCGAGATATAGCGGCTGTCGTTGAACGCCTTGCCCAGCGCGGCGACCACTTCGACGATGTTCAGGCCGGCCGCCAGCCCGGTCAGCAGCGCGGCCACGACGATCACCAGCAGCGGATTGATCCGCGCCGCGAAGCCGGCCATCACCACGACGATGCCGCTCAGGATCAACATGGACGACGGGCTCCGGACGATGTCGCGCCGGCTGGTCGCGACCACCCCGCGAGTGTGCCGTGCCGGCGATGCGAAAATCGTGCAGCCCGCCGTCGCGGTCGGCCGATCGAACGGTCCTATCGTTATAATTCACAAATCATTCACAAACGAGCGACACACACGATGCCCCTGCGCCGCGGTCTTGCCCTGCTTGCCACTGCCCTGCTGCCGATCCTCGGCAGTGCCGCCCTGCCCGCGCAGGCTGCCGATGCCCAGCAGACCGGCTGGGCGGCCTGGTTCAACACCTACAAGTTCACCGACCAGGTCGGCCTGATCTCCGACGTGCAGCTGCGCAGCCGCGATGAATGGGCCGGCCCGCGCAACCTGCTGATCCGCCCCGGCCTGTCCTGGTACTTCGCGCCCGGGCAGAGCCTGACGCTCGGCTACGCCTATGTCGGCACCTTCAATCCGGACGCGCCCGACGCCGTCGAGCACCGCATCTGGCAGCAGTACCTGTCGACCTACAAGATCGACCGGCTGCGGGTGTCGCAGCGGCTACGGCTGGAAGAGCGCTTCATCGGCCGGCCCAATGCGACCGATGTGCAGTCGACGCGCTTCCGCTGGTTCTCGCGGATGGTGCTGCCGCTCGACGGCAGCGCCAACTGGGTCAGCGGCCCGTTCGTGGCGCTGCAGAACGAGGCCTTCATCAACCTCAGCAACCGCGACGACCTGAACGGCAAGTTCTTCGACCAGAACCGCGCCTACATCGCCTTCGGCTGGCGGCTGAACCCGACCTCGGACGTCGAGATCGGCTATCTGAACCAGTACATCAACGGCCGCCACCGCGACACCGTGAACCATGTGCTGCAGGTGGCCCTGTACACCAACTTCCACCGCTGAGGTTCAGCGTCCCGACCGGCTTCCGGCCACGGCGGGCGGTGGTCCGTAGCCGCCGCCGCCCGGCGTCTCGATGACGATGGCATCGCCGGCGGCCAGCTCGGCGCTGCCGGTGGCGGCCAGGCGTTCGATGCCGCCGTCGGCGCGTTCGACGCGGGTTTCGCCGCAGGCCGCATCGCCACCGCCGGCCAGTCCGCGCGGCGGCACCCGGCGGCGGTTGGACAGGATGCCGGCGGTCATCGGCGCCAGGAACCGGAACTGGCGGATCACGCCATCGCCGCCGCGCCAGGCGCCGTCGCCGCCGGAGCCGCGCCGGATCGCGAAACGCTCGATGCGCAGCGGGTGACGCGCCTCCAGCACCTCGACATCGGTCAGCCGGCTGTTGGTCATGTGCGTCTGCACCGCACTCGCACCATCGAAGCCGGGCCCGGCACCGGCGCCGCCGCAGATCGTTTCGTAGTACTGGTGCTGGCGGTTGCCGAAGGTGAAGTTGTTCATCGTGCCCTGCGATCCCGCCAGCGCGCCGAGCGCTGCGAACAGCGCGTCGGTGATCGCCTGGCTGGTCTCGACATTGCCGGCCACGACCGCCGCCGGTGGCCGTGGATTAAGCATCGAGCCCTCCGGCACCACCAGCCGGATCGGCCGCAGGCAGCCGTCGTTGAGCGGCAGTGCGTCGTCGATCAGGGTGCGGAACACGTAGAGCACGGCGGCGCGGGCAATCGCGCGCGGCGCGTTGAAGTTGCCGGGCTGCTGCGCGGCGCTGCCGGTGAAATCCACCGTCGCGCTGCGCGTCGCGCGGTCGATGCGCACCGCCACCGCAATCCGCGCGCCGTCGTCCATCTCGATCACCTGCTCGCCGTCGCCGAGCCGGCCGATCACCTCGCGCACCGCCGCCTCGGCGTTGTCCTGCACGTGGCTGAACCAGGCGGCCAGCCCGTCCCGGCCGATCTCCGCCGCCAGCGCCTGGATCTCCTCGGCGCCGCTGGCGCAGGCGGCGACCTGCGCCTTGAGATCGGCGAGGTTGCGGTCGGGATTGCGCGCGGGATACGGGCCTGAAGCCAGCAGTGCACGGGTTTCGGCATCGCGGAAGCGGCCCTGATCGACGAGCAGGAAGTCATCGATCAGCACGCCTTCCTCGTCGATGTGCCGCGAACCCGGCGGCATCGAACCGGGCGTGATGCCGCCGATGTCGGCGTGATGGCCGCGCGCGGCGACGAATCCGACCCGCACCGCATCGGCGTCGAACACCGGCATCACCACGGTCACGTCCGGCAAATGGGTGCCGCCGCGATACGGGTTGTTGAGCATCCGCACGTCGCCGGGCCGCAGCGGATCGGAGGCCGAGCGCGCCTCGACGATCGCCCGCACGCTGTCGCCCATCGAGCCGAGATGCACCGGGATGTGCGGCGCATTGGCGATCAGGTTGGCTTCGGCATCGAATAGCGCGCAGGAAAAATCCAGCCGTTCCTTGATGTTCACTGAAGTGGCGGTGGCCCGCAGCCGCTCGCCCATCCGCTCGGCGATCGCCATGAAGCGGCTGTTGTAGAGCGCCAGCGCGACCGGGTCGGCGCCGCCGTCGACCGCTGGCGGCGGCGCAGCGACAGTTGCGGTCCGGCGCAGGATCAGCTGCGCGCCGGCGTCGACCGTCGCCTGCCAGCCGGCGTCGACCAGCGTGGTGCCGGTGGCCTCGACCAGCATCGCCGGGCCGTCGATCCGGCAGCCAGCCGGCAGCGCCTCGCGCGACCAGACCGGCACCGTGCGGGCATGCACGCCGTCGTGCAGAACCACCTGATCGATCGGTGCCGGCGGCACGCCGCCGGCCGCTGCCGGCGGAACTGCGGCGACCTGGCTGCCGCGCTGGCCGGCCGGCCGGCCGACCGCTTCGGCCACCAGCATCTCCACCACCAGCGGCGCGTCGTCCGCCGCGAAGCCGAACACGGCCCGATGGCGCTGCGCGAAGGCATGGCGCATCGACGCCGGCGAACCGAACGGCAGGTCCAGCGCAGCATCGGTGCCGGCCACCTTGAGCCTGGCGCCGATCGTCACCGCGCGTTCGGCAAACGCCTCGCCCTGGGCATCGAGGCCGGCCAGCGCCGCCGCCGACAGCTCGGCCGCCGCCGCCTGCAGCGCGCCGTCGTCGTCGGCCAGCAGCAGTTCGATGGAGCGCTCGCGCAGCAGCCGGACATCGGCCTGGCCGATGCCCCAGGCCGACAGCACGCCGGCCAGCGGATGCAGCAGCACGGCTTCGATGCCCAGCGCCTCGGCGACGGCGCAGGCGTGCTGGCCGGCGGCGCCACCGAAACTCAGCAGCGCGCAGCGGCGTACGTCGTGGCCGCGCTCGGTGGAGATCGCCCGGATCGCCCGCGCCATGTCGGCGACCGCGATGCGGATGAAGCCGGCGGCCAGATGCTCGGCGGTCTGCGGCTGGCCGCTGGCGCGGCTGACGTCAGCGGCCAGCGCCTCGAACTGGCGGCGCACGGTGACGGCATCGAGCGGCGCATCGGCCTGCGGCCCGAACAGCGCCGGGAAGTGCGCCGGCTGCAGCCGGCCAAGCAGCACATTGCAGTCGGTGATGGTCAGCGGCCCGCCGCGACGATAGGCCGCCGGCCCCGGCACTGCGCCGGCCGATTCCGGCCCGACCCGCAGCCGCGCACCGTCGTACCGGCAGATCGAGCCGCCGCCGGCGGCGATGGTGTGGATGTCGAGCATCGGCGTGCGCAACCGCACGCCGGCCACGGTGGTCTCGAAGCGGCGCTCGAAATGACCGGCCCAGTGGGAGACATCGGTGGAAGTACCGCCCATGTCGAAGCCGACCACCGCCTCGAAGCCGGCTGCCGTCGCGGCGACCGCCATGCCGTTGATGCCGCCGGCCGGGCCGGACAGCACCGCGTCCTTGCCGCGAAACGCGTGGGCGGCGACCAGTCCGCCGTTCGACTGCATGAACTGCAAGGGTGTGCCGGGCGGCAGCGCCTGCTCGACGCGGCCGACGTAGTCGCGCAGCACCGGCGACAGGTAGGCGTCGACCACGGTCGTGTCGCCGCGCGGCACCAGCTTCTGCAGCGCGCTGACCTCGTGGCTGACCGACACCTGCGGAAAGCCGACCTCGCGCGCGATCGCCGCCACGCGCGCCTCATGCGCCGGGTGCTGCCAGCCGTGCACCAGCACGATGGCGACGCTGCGATAGCCGTCGTCGTAGGCCTGCTGCAGCGCGGCCCGCGCGGCGGTCGCCTCCAGCGGCCGGACGACGGCACCGTCGACGCCGATCCGCTCGTCGATCTCGATCACCCGCGAATACAGCATCTCCGGCAGCACGATGCGCCGCGCGAAGATGTCCGGCCGGCTCTGGCTGCCGATCCGCAACGCATCGCCGTGGCCGGCGGTGATCGCCAGCACGGTCGGCGTGCCGCGCCGCTCCAGCAGCGCATTGGTCGCCACCGTGGTGCCCATCTTCACCGCCTCGATGCACGCGCCCGGCCCGCCGTGCGCGGCCAGCAGCCGGCGGATGCCCTCGGTCGCCGCATCGGCGTAGCGCTCCGGATGCTCGGACAGCAGCTTGTCGCTGATCAGCCGGCCGTCGGGGCTGCGGGCGACGACATCGGTGAAGGTGCCGCCGCGGTCGATCCAGAACTGCCAGCCCGGGCGGTCGTCGGCGGCGTCAGCCATCGCGTCGTCCGCTCAGAGCCGCGCAGCCAGCCGCGAGCCCTGGTCGATCGCCCGCTTGGCATCCAGCTCGGAGGCGACATCGGCGCCGCCGATGCGGTGCACCTTGACGCCGGCAGCGGCCAGCGGCGCTTCCAGTTCGCGCAACGGTTCCTGGCCGGTGCACAGCACGATGGTGTCGGCCTCGATCAGCGTCGGCTGCTGGCGCTTCTCGCCGAAGCTGATGTGCAGGCCTTTCTCGTCGATGCCGTCGTAGTTGACGCCGGACAGCATCTCGACCTGCTTCATCTTCAGCTGGCTGCGGTGGATCCAGCCGGTGGTCTTGCCCAGACCGGCACCCGGCTTGCCGGGCTTGCGCTGCAGCAGGGTGATCTTGCGGGCCGGCGGCGCGATCGTCGGCCGAGTCAGGCCGCCGCGCGTGTCGGCCGGATCGCCGACGCCCCACTCGGCCTTCCAGGCCGCGAGGTCGAGGGTCGCCGAATGGCCGTCGCTGACCAGGAATTCGCTGACATCGAAGCCGATGCCGCCGGCGCCGATCACCGCCACCCGCTCGCCGACCCTGGCGTTGCCACGCAGCACGTCGATGTAGCTGACCACGTTCGGCGAGTTCTGGCCCTTGATCTTCGGGTCGCGCGGCACCACGCCGGTGGCCAGCACCACCTCGTCGAACTGCTGTTCGATCAGCGCGGCCGCTTCGGCGCGGGTGTTCAGGTGCAGGCGCACGCCGCTGCGCTCGATCTGGGTGCCGAAGTAGCGCAGCGTCTCGTGGAATTCCTCCTTGCCGGGAATGCGCTTGGCCATGTTGAACTGGCCGCCGATCTCGCCGGCCTGCTCGAACAGCTCCACCGTGTGGCCGCGCCGCGCCAGCGTCGTGGCGCAGGCGAGGCCCGCCGGACCGGCGCCGATCACGGCGATGCGCTTCGGCTTCAGCGTGCGGTCGTAGTGCAGTTCGGTCTCGTGGCAGGCGCGCGGATTGACCAGGCAGCTCGCCACCTTGTTCTTGAACGCGTGATCGAGGCAGGCCTGGTTGCAGGCGATGCAGGTGTTGATCTCCGCCGCCAGGCCGCGCGCCGCCTTGTTGACGAAATCCGGATCGGCCAGCAGCGGCCGGGCCATCGACACCATGTCCGCGCAGCCGTCGGCGAGCAGCTGTTCGGCCACTTCCGGCGTGTTGATGCGGTTGGTGGTGACCAGCGGAATGCCGACCTCGCCCTTCATCTTCTTCGTCACCCAGGCGAAGGCCGCGCGCGGGACGGAGGTTGCGATGGTCGGCACCCGCGCCTCGTGCCAGCCGATGCCGGTGTTGATGATCGTGGCGCCGGCGCCTTCGATCGCCTTGGCCAGCTGCACGGTTTCATCCCAGGTCTGGCCATCGGGAATCAGATCGAGCATCGACAGCCGGTAGACGATGATGAAATCGCGGCCGACCGCTTCGCGGGTGCGGGCCATGATCTCCACCGGCAGGCGCATGCGGTTGGAGTAGTCGCCGCCCCAGGCGTCCTTGCGCTTGTTGGTGTGCGGGCTCAGGAACTGGTTGATGAAATAGCCTTCCGAGCCCATCACCTCGACGCCGTCATAGCCGGCTTCGCGGGCCAGCGCGGCACAGCGGACAAAGGCCTTGATCTGGCTGTCGACGCCGCGTGCCGACAGCTCGCGCGGCTTGAACGGCGAGATCGGCGACTTGATCGCGCTCGGGCCGACCGCGAACGGGTGATAGCCGTAGCGCCCGGTGTGCAGGATCTGCATGGCGATCTTGCCGCCCTCGGCGTGCACCGCGTCGGTGACCACGCGGTGGCGCTTGGCTGCCGTATGCGTGGCCAGGGTGCCGGCCAGCGGCTTGGCCCAGCCGGCGATGTTCGGCGCCACACCGCCGGTGACGATCAGCCCCACCCCGCCGCGCGCCCGCTCGGCGAAATAGGCGGCCAGCCGTGGCGTGTGCTTGGCGGCGTCCTCCAGCCCGGTGTGCATCGAGCCCATCAGCACGCGGTTGCGCAAGGTGGTGAAGCCGAGGTCGAGCGGAGCCAGCAGATGCGGATACGGGGCGGTCATGACGATTACGGTCCATCCAGCGAGTACGGTCGTGCACTGTAGGAAAAATCAGGCCGGCGCGTCGGTAATCGCGCGTGTCGACAGGCGCTCAGGCACGCCGTTCGCGCCACCACACGAGGCTGGCCAGCAGCAGCCAGCCGAGCCAGAACGGCAGGCGCGGCAGCGGCCGCCAGACGCGGACGGCCGCCGCGTCGCCAGCCGGCACCGCCGGCAGCTGGCCGGTCGCCGTGCGGTCGCGGGCGGCGCGCAGGCCGGCCGCGTCATCGGCCGCGCGGACGTACCACGGCTGCGTCGCGCCGCCGCTGTCCAGCTGCTGCCAGCCGGACGTGCCCGGCCAGACCGCCGCGCAGCGGTCGGCCGCCACCTGCAACGGCGTGCGGCTGCCATCCGGCCCCTGCAGCGCAGCAGCGGCGCCGAGGCCGCAGATCACCGCCCGTTCGCCAACCCAGCCGGAAGCCGGCAGCTGCGGCCCGGCTGCGGCAGCCGGCCGGGGCCGGGCCAGCGCGCCGAGTGCTGCGCTCCACAGCCCGCCGTGACGGGCGGCATCGCCGCCGAGCACCAGCCGGTAGCTGTCGAGCCAGATCCACAGCGCGATGCGCCCGGCCCCGCGTGGCGTCCAGGCGGCCAGCAGCCGGCCATCGTCGGCGCGCAGCAGCGGCGTCAGCGCCGCCGAATCGGCCAGCGTCACCGGTGCCGCCGTGAAATCGTGGCGCTCGCGCATCGCGAGCCGGTCGTCCAGCGTCACCGTCGGCGGTAGGTCGAGCGGCGTGGTCGGGAAGCCGAGCGCGGCCCAGTCGGCGGCGACCTCGGGCGGGAGCGGCCCGGTCAGCTTCAGCAGCAGGCCGAGCCCGCCGTCGACGGCCGCCAGCAACGCCGTCCGCTCGCCGGCCGCCAGCGCCGCCCAGGCGCGTTCATCGATCACCAGCAGATCGAGGCGCGCCAGCGACGCGGCTGTCAGCGCCACCTCGGCCGGCGCCAAGCCATCGGCGTTCAGCGCCACGCCTTCGCTGAGGCCGGCCCGGTAGCGAACCTCCAGGCCGGCATCCTGCGCCCAGCGCCGCAGGTACTTGGCATCGGCGTCGGGCGTCGCCGCCCGGTAGGCCAGCGACAGCCGCTCGCCCGGCTCGATCCGCAGCGGCACAGCGGCGTGGTCAACCAGCCGGTCGCCGGCATCGAAGGCGCGCAGTTCGAACGGCACGGTGGCCACCGCCCGGGCCAGCGCCGACACGCTGAACGCGCCCTGGCCGTCGACGGTCGCGACATCGACCTGCGCCCCGCCCGGCTCGTGCAGCGCCACGCGCACCACCGGCCCGGCGACCCGGCCGCGAATCACCGGCCGGGTGCCGACCGGCACCCGGTCCGGCACTTCCAGCGCGACGATGCCGGCTTCCGGCGCGGCCTCGAACTGCAGCGGCAGGGCGCGCGCGGCATCCAGATCGCGCGGCGGCAGGCCGTGGCCGATCACCCGCAGCCGCCGGCTGTCCGGATGGCGGCGCAGCGCGCTGGCCAGATCCGGCACCCACTCGGCGCGCGCCGGCGCCGCCGCGCCCGGCAGCGCCACCAGCGGCGCCAGCCACGGCAGGCCGCGCTGCTGGGCCGCCGTGGCGCCGGGCGTCAGCACGGTCAGGGTGCCGACCTCCACCGGCAACGACGGTGGCGCGAGGCTCGCCGCCAGCAGCAGCGCCATCGGCAGCGGCAGCCAGCGGCGCGGGTCCCGCCACGGCAGCCGGCGGTAGTGCCAGAGGCCGAGCAGCGCCATCGCGGCGACCAGCAGCAGGGCGACGTTCACCGCGCAGCCTCCGGCGCCGTGCCGGGCAGTGCCTCGAGCCAGGCGCGGCCGGCGGCATCGGGCTGGCGTCGCGCCGTCACCGCCGCTGGCGGCACCGGCAGCAGCGGCCAGAGACGCGCGGCCAGCGCCCGCCGGCAGTCGCCACAGGCGGGATCGCGACGCAGGCGATCGGCAGCGGCCAGCAGGCCGAGCGCGTCGGGTGTCTCCGGATGCATCTGCAGCCAGGCCAGCAGCGGCGCGGTGTCCACCGGCAGGCGGCGGGCGTCGTCGAGCTGGCGCAGCAGCGCCGGCACCGGCGTGTCGTCATCGAGGGGCGGATCGAGCGCGCGGCTGGAATCGGCCAGGCCGGCGCGCTCGCCGCTGAGCCGACGCGTGGCATCGAACGGCGGCAGCTCCAGCCCGGTGCGCGCCAGATGGATGCGCTCGGCCTGCTGCACCTGCTTGATCAGCGTCAGCGCCTTGTACTCGTAAGGCAGCGCCGCATCGGGCCGGGCCTGGCGCAGCTGCAGCTCGGCCTGCCACATCTCGTTCAGTGCGGCGCGCAGCAACTGCTTGGTGGCCGGGTCCATCAGCGTCGCGGCTTCCGATTCGTTGTGGACGTGGCCGTAGTCGTGCAGCAGGTCGCCTTCCGTGCCGAACGCGGCCGGCGCGGCGGTCTCCGCCGTCTCCTCGTGCGGCCGGCCGCTCTCGAACTCCTCGCCGAGAAATTCGCCGTAGCGCAGGCGCAGCAGCTTCTGGTCGACGCCAATCGCATCGGCGTCCTTCAGCAGGCGCTCGGCGCTGATCGTCGGCCGCGCCGCCTGCAGCGCCTCGGTGTCGAGAATGATCTGCCGCTGGCTGCGGAAGTAGGCCGGCGCCACTTTCTGCACCGCCCCTTCCAGGCCTTCGCTCAAGGCGCTGCCGGCGGCCGGCCAGCGCAGGATCAGGCTCGGGCTCTGGCTGCGCTGCGGCGTCGTCGCGCGGCGATCGCTGACCGCCAGCTGCACGATCAGGTCATCGCCCTGCGCGTAGCCGAGCGCCTTCAGGTCAAGCGTCTTCCGGTAGCGGCGGCGGCGATCGTCGCCGTCCCCGTCGAGCGGCAGGCGCTGCTCGCGCAGCTTCAGCTGATCGCCCGCGCCCTGCGCCAGCCGCAGGCTCAGCTCGGCCGCACCGAGGCCATAGTCGTCGCGGGCTTCGAAGTCGAGCGACCACTCGGCCGGCGCGGCCTCGACCACGGTCAGCGTCTGCGCTGGCGCGTGGACGAGGATCTCGGGCGGCTGGTCAGCGCGGGCATCGAGCCGGTAGCCGCGATCGTCGGCCAGCGCCGCCGCCCCGCCGAGCTCGATCCGGTACAGGCTGGCGCGGTCGATCACCCGGCTGCCGGTCCAGGCCGTGCCGTCGTACGCCAGCGGCAGGCGGCTGCCGTCGTGAAAGCGCAGCGCCACCGCGTCGGCGCGGCGATCGAGCGTCAGCCGCCAGTCGACCCGGCTGCCGGCGGGCAGCGCGGCATCCAGCGCCTCCACCGTGTGCTGCGGCAGGCCGGTGTAGGCCGGCGGCTGGATCGCCAGCCGCGCCAGCACGATCCGCGTGCCGCCGGCCTCGGCCGGCTGGCCTGCGGCCGGCGGCAACGCCGGCAGCACCGCGCCGAGCCGCGACCAAAGCGGCGCGCTGGCGACCAGCAGCAGCGCCACCGCCAGCAGCCGCAGCAGCCGGCGACGCGGCCACTGCCGGCACAGCTGCGGCCTCGTCTGCGCCAGCTGCCCTGCCAGCCGCGCCCGGATGCGCGCCTGCTGCAGCGCCGCCAAGGTGCCGGCCGGCAGCGTGACACCGACCGCCAGCGCGCTGCTGTCTTCCAGCGCCGGGCAGCGGGCATCGAGCGCCTGCAGCAGCCAGCGCCGGTCGTGGCGGCGACGGTGGGCGACCGCCGCCACCACCAGGCCGAGCAGCGCCGCCACCAGCACCGCTGCCGCCGCCCGCGCGCCGCCCAGCGCAGCCGCCTGCGCCGACAGGCCCAGCGCCAGCGGCAGCACGGCGGCCGCGTCGATCAGCAGCGCGCGGCGCAGCGCAGCGCGGCGCAGCCCGGCCAGCGGACGCCACAGCGCGGCAGCGTCGCCGTTCATTCGGCCGGCTGCCGTCGTCGCGCGGCCAGCGCGCGTTCGAGCAGCGCGACGGCGGCGATCGCCACCGCCAGCCACGGCGCCAGCGGCGTCGCTGCGCCTCGCGAGGGCTGCGCCGCCTTCAGCGGCGCCACCGCGACGGCCGGCGCCCGGTCGGGCACTGCCGGCGACGGTCCGAGCAGCGCCCGCAGTTGCCGTGGCCGCTGCGGATCGCGCAGCGCCGGCCAGGCACCGGCGTCGAGCGGGCCAGCCAGCGCGCACAGCCGGCCGCGCCCGGCGGACTGGCAGCGCAGCAGCGGCGCGCCGTCGTCGTCGCGCAGCAGCACCTCGCCGTCGGCCGCAGCATCGCCGTACAGCACGGTCAGGCCGTCGGCCGCCTGCGTGCGCAGCGCGGCATCGGGCGGCGAGTCGGTGATCAGCAGCGCCTGCCCGGCCGGCAGCGGCGCGCCCGGCGGCGCGTCATCAACCGCCAGCGCCATGCCGTCGGCCCGCCACGCCGCCAACAGCGCGCGCGCCAGCACGGCGGCAGCGGCTTCCGCACGGATGGCGATCGGGAACGGTCGCGTGGAGGTCGTCTCCGGTGGCGGTGACGGCCCGCCGGGCAGCACCCGCCAGTCGACCTCGCGGCCTAGCTGCAGACGCTCGCCATCGAGACCGGACAGCTGTTCGGGCAGCACCACGATCAGGCGCACCGCCGGCGGCAGTTCGGCATCGAGCGCACGGATCAGGCTGGTCGGCGACGCTCCCGGCCCGGTGGGCAGCCCGATCGGCGTCGCGTCGAGCGGCGGGTTGCCGACCGCCAGCCAGCGCCAGTCCGCCAGCGGCGCATCGACCGCCGCGCGCGCCGCCTCCGGCGCGATGCCGGGCAGCACCCGCACGACCGTGCGCGGCGGTTCGCCGCTGGCCCGCCATTGCGGCTCGGCCAGCAGCGCGGCCAGCAGCGCGACCAGCAGCAGCCGCAGCGCCAGCAGCAGACGCTCGTCGAGCTGCCACTGGCGGCGCGGCGGCGCGCGCGCCGCCAGCCAGTCGAGGGCGGCGAACGGAATCGCGCCCGGCAGGCGCCAGCGAACCCGGTGGATGACCAGCGGCACCAGCAGCGCCGCCAGCGCCAGCCCGCCGGTGGCGGGCGCAGCGAAATCGATCATCGGCCGTGGCCGCGAGTGCCGAACAGCGCGTGCAGCGCAGCGTCCGGTGCCTCGTCGAGCCCCTGCTCGACGGCGATCACGCCGCTGCCGGCCAGCATCCGCAGCTGCGCGCGGCGGGCTTCGGCGAAGCGCTCCAGGAAGCCGCTGCGGGCGGCATCGGCATCGACGGCGCGGGCGCGGCCGCTTTCGGGGTCGACGAAGCGCGCTGCACCGGCGAACGGGAAGCGGGTTTCAGCCAGGGTCAGCAGGCGGATCACGCGAACATCGCGCCGGGCGGCCGCCAGCTGCCGGCAGCGGTCGAGCAGCGCCGGATCGAAGCCATCGCTGATCACCACCACCAGCGCATCGGGCGCGATCTGCGCGGACAGCCCGGGCAGCGGCGCGCGGGCATCGTCGCGGCCATCAGCCGACAGGCTCGCCAGCAACTGCAGCAGGCGATCGCGATGGCGCGCGCCGGCTGCTGCCGGCAGGCCGCATACGGTCGCGCCGCCGGTGCCGATCAGCCCGACGCTGTCGCCCTGGGCGATGGCCCGCTCGGCGAGGCCGGCCGCCAGCAGTTTGGCGGCATCGAGCCGGGCGTGGTCCGGCCGCACGGCGTCGGCCTGCGCCATCGAGGCCGAACAGTCGATGACCAGCCAGACGGTCAGCGGGCTGTCGCGGGTGGCATCGCGGACGAAGTGCCGGTCAGAGCGGGCGTACAGCTTCCAGTCGATCTGGCGCGGCTCATCGCCCTGCCCGTAGGCCCGGTACTGCGCGAATTCCAGGCCGGCGCCGCGACCGCGGCCGGCATGCAGGCCGAGCCCCTGGCCATCCGGCCGCAGCCGGCTGCTGATCTGCAGGCGGCCCAGCCGGGCGCGGACTTCCGCCGGCAGCAGCGCGGTCACGGCAGCAGTCGCCCGACACGGCCGGCCGGCCAACGGCGGCCGCCGCTCATGGCGCCGGCAGCGCGTCCAGCACGGCAGCCACCACGTCATCGGTGCTGCGGCCTTCGGCTTCGGCCGCGAACGACAGCAACAGGCGATGGCGCAGCACCGGCGCGGCGAGCGCGCGAATGTCGTCGCGGGTGACCGCCAGCCGGCCGTGCAGCAGCGCCCGAGCCTTCGCGGCCAGCGCCAGCGCCTGCCCGGCGCGCGGACCGGCGCCCCAGCGCAGCCATTCACGCACCGCAGTCACCGGCGTGTCCTGCGGCCGGGTGGCGCGCACCAGCCGCGTGATCCAGGCCAGTAGCGGGTCGGACAACGGCACGTCGCGGGTCAGCCTCTGCAGCGCCAGCACCTGTTCGCCGCTCATCACGGCCTGGATCGCCTGCACGGCGCTGCCGGCGGTCTGGCGGATGATCGCCTGCTCCTCGGCCTCGCTCGGATAGTCGACGCGGACATGCAGCAGGAAACGATCGAGCTGCGCTTCCGGCAGCGGATAGGTACCGGCCTGCTCGATTGGGTTCTGCGTGGCCAGCACGAAGAACGGCTCCGGCAGCGGCCAGGTGGTGCCGGCGTAGGACACCGTGTGCTCCTGCATCGCTTCGAGCAGCGCCGCCTGGGTCTTCGGCGGCGTGCGGTTCAGTTCGTCGGCCAGCAGCAGGTGGGTGAACACCGGGCCTTTCTGGAACTTGAAGCTGCGCCGGCCGGTACCGTGGTCTTCCTCCAGGATTTCGGTACCGAGGATGTCGCTCGGCATCAGGTCGGGCGTGAACTGGATGCGCCGGAATTCCAGCGCCAGCGCCTGCGACAGCGCCCGCACCAGCAAGGTCTTGCCGAGCCCCGGTGCGCCCTCGAGCAGGCAATGCCCGCCGGCCAGCAGGCCGACCAGCAACTGCTCGACCACCGCTGTCTGGCCGACGATGACCCGGGCGATCTGCGTGCGGACCTCGCCGAGCGCCGCGAGCTGGGCGGTGACGGCGGCTTCGGTCAAGGGGGTCGTGTCAGCCATGGTCGGGTTCGAAGTGGGGTTCGTCGCGCCGTCATTTCGGCGCAGGCCGGAATGACGGCGGCAGCGGATCGCGATGGTTCATGCCGTCAGCGCGTAGACGACGATGTTGACCGCGAACTTGGTGTTGTCCTCGGCGTTGAAGCGCTTGTTGCGCCAGTCGTAATCCCATTCGCAGCCGTAGTCCTTGTTGCTGTACAGCAAGCCGAGGCGGCCGTTGATCTCGATGCCCTTGAGGTAATCGTGGACCAGATCATCGCCCCAGCCGTTGAGTTCGATGGTGTTCGGCGGCGGGCCGTCGAAACGGAAGAAGCTGCGGTAGACGGCGTGCGTGTTGGGCAATTTCTTCAGGCTGTCGGCGCCGAAGATCGAGGCCATTTCCTGCTCGAAGCTTTTGGCGAACAGGCCGTCGATGTCGTGGTTGCAGTCGTCGACGAACACGAAGCCGCCGTTGCGCACGTAGCTTTCGAAGTTGCGCCGTTCGTCCGGTGTGAACGACAGCAGGCGATTGCCGGCCAGATAGACGAACGGCGCGGCCAGCATCCGGGGGTCGGCCAGCGGGATGACCTTTTCCTCGGGATCGACCCGCAGGGTCGTGTACTGGGTCAGCGTATCGATGATGTTCGACGGCATCCGCTGGTCCACGTCCCAGTTGCCGGACTCGTACTGCAGCCGGGTGAACCAGAAGTCGTAGACCGCTGCGGACGCCGCCGTCATCAGACCGCGTCGGACAGCGAGGTGAAGGTGAACTCGCGGATCTTCATCGGCGGGACCAGCATGATGAACGGAGACTCGTCATCGCCGACCCGCTCCGGCTTGCCCAGCTCGTCGACGTTGTTGAGCATGATCACCGGCGACTCGTTCCAGCGAAAGTTCTTGATCGGGTACTTGATCTCGCCGTTCTCGATGTAGAAGGTGCCGTCGCGGGTCAGCCCGGTCAGCAGCACGGTCTGTGGATCGACCGAGCGGATGTACCAGGTGCGGGTCACGAGGATGCCCTTCTTGGTCGACTTCACCAGGTCCATCGTCGACTTGCTGCCGCCGACCATGATCAGGTTGCCGGGCTGGCCGATCGCCCGGGTGTTCTTGGCCTTCGCCCAGTAGCGCGAGTACTGCAGGCTGTCGACCTTGCCGTTGGTGATGATGGCCTGCTTCTCGCGCTTGAGACCGTCGTTGTCCCAGGGCAGCACGGCGGCGCCCGGATGGGCCGGATCGCTGAACAGCGTCACCTTGTCGTCGAACAGCTTTTCGCCGAGACGATTGCCGCCGCCCTTCTTGGTCAGAAAGCTGCGGCCCTCGTCGGCCGAGCGGGCGTCGAAGCCTTGCATCATGAAACTGATCAGCCCGGCGCTGGCCGCCGGTTCGAGGATCACCGTGTACTTGCCGGGCTCCAGCGCCTTGGCGTCGACCGACTGCTGCGCCTTGGCGATCGCGGTCTGGATTTCGGACTTGGCATTGAACTGGCCGACGTCGGCGACATTGCGCGCCACCCAGCCGGAACCGCGCGCATCTTCCGTGCGCACCGTGCAGGTGAAATCGACATTGGTCGACTGCTGGTAGCCGAAGTTGCCCTTGGAATTGGCCAGTGCGGAGAAGCGCACGGCGTCGCTGAAGAAGCCGGCGGCCACCAGCTTGCCGGCCTTCGACGGCACGATGCTGTCGGCGGCGACCTGGGCGCGGTACTCCGGCGTGATACCGGCGGTAGCGGCGACATAGGTCGGCGTCGCCGGGTAGTCCTGCTTGCCGATCGCCGGCATGAACTCCGGATTGTCCGGGGCCAGCCTGGCCAGGTCTTCGGCGCGCTTGACCACCCGCGCGAGAGCGGCGTCATCGAACTCGTTGATGGTGGCGGTGCCGACCTTCTTGCCAAACGCCACCTGCACGGCGAGTTCGCAGTTGCTGACGATGCCGGAGGTCGACACCGAGTTCAGCGCGTAGCGGATGTTGCCGGCCACCGAGCCTTCGAGCGTGGCGGTGCATTCGTCGGCCTTCGACAGCTTGATGACCTTGTCGAGAATCGCCTTGGCCTGTGCTTCGGAATAGATGCTCATGGATAGACGGGGTCCTTAGCCGAGGCTGCGCGCGGTGTTGATGACATTGATGCCGTTGAAGCGGGCCGTCGACGACCCGTGCGACACCGCCGACACCTGGCTGGGCTGGCCCTTGCCATCGAAGAACGAGCCGCCGAAGCGGTAGTCACGCTCGTCGCAGATCGCGCTGCAGGCGCCCCAGAACTCCGGCGTGCGGATCTGGTAAGCCACATCCTCGATCTGCTCGGTGATCTTGCCGTCCTTGATTTCGTAGAACAGCTGGCCGCCGAACTGTGCGTTGTAGCGCTGCTGGTCGATCGAGAACGAGCCGTCGCCGACGATGTAGATGCCGCGCTCGACGTCCTTGATCATCTCGTCGACCGTGAGCTTGGCCTTGCCCGGCGCCAGCGAGACATTGGCCATGCGCTGGAACTGCACGCTCTGCCAGGAATCGGCGTAGCAGCAGCCCTGGGAGGCCTTGGCACCGATGATGTGGGCCTGGTCGCGGATCGCCTGGTAGTTGACCAGGATGCCGTCCTTGACCAGGTCCCAGCGCTGGGTGGCGATGCCTTCGTCGTCGTAGCCGACCGCGCCGAGCGTGTTCGGCTGCTGCTTGTCGGCGAACAGCGTGACCGCCGGGCTGCCGTACTTGAAATCCTTCGACTTCCACTTGTCGAGCGTGGCGAAGCTGGTGCCGGCGTAATTGGCTTCGTAGCCGAGCACGCGGTCGAGTTCCAGCGGATGGCCGACCGATTCGTGGATGGTCAGCCACAGGTGCGAGGGATCGAGCACCAGATCGTACTTGCCGGGCTTCACCGAGCGCGCGGTGAGCTTGGCACGGGCCTGCTTAGCGGCCGCCACGGCGTCGGCCACCATGTCGTAGGAATCGGTGTAGCCGATCACCCCGCCCGGCAGCTTCAGCTTTCCGGACGGCTTGGCGTCCAGATATTCGTAGCCCATGCCCATCGGCGCCGACAGCTCGCTGCGGGTGCGGAACTTGCCGCTCTTCTTGTCGATCGCGGTGACCTGCATCGGGGTCCAGATGCGGTGGATGTCCTGATCGATGTAGCTGTTGTCGGTGGAGGCGAAATACTTCTGCTCGTTGACGAGGAACATCACCGAGTTGACGTAGTCGGCGCCGGCCTTCAGTGCAGCATTGTTGACCGCCATCAGCAGGTCGACCTTTTCCTTGACCGGGACCTGCATCGCGTTCTTCTTGATCGGCGTGGCCCAGGACACTTCGCCGACACCCTTGGTCGG
This sequence comes from Nevskia sp., assembly GCF_051860985.1. NCBI lineage: Bacteria > Pseudomonadati > Pseudomonadota > Gammaproteobacteria > Nevskiales > Nevskiaceae > Nevskia > Nevskia sp. Next base: position 301,460 of record NZ_JBIMKV010000001.1, read on the forward strand.
CGCCAGCTGCACCGGCACGCTCTGGAACTTGGAATTGGCCTTGGCGATCGCCGCAGCCTGCTGCGCCGCCTTGGCAACGGCATCGGGCGACAGGTCGCTGGTGGCCGCGAAGCCCCAGGTGCCGTTGACGATCACCCGGATGCCGATGCCGGTCGATTCGGTGTTGACCACGTTCTCGACCCGCGTCTCGCGGGTGATCACGAACTGGCGCAGGTAGCGGCCGATGCGGGCGTCGGCGTAGGTCGCGCCGGCCTTGGTCGCGGCGTTCAGCGCGACGTCGGCGAGCGACTTGCGCAGCGCCTTGTCGGCCGGGCTGGCCAGCACCTCGGCCGCCACCGCGTGGCCGTAGACCGGCAGCATCAGCGCGCCGACGCTGGTGCTGGTGCGTTTCAGGAAGTCGCGTCTATCCATCGGAATCGCCATCTCCAGGGAATCTGCTCGGGGTTGCACCGAGTGGCGCGCCCGGCAGGCGGCGCGCGACGCGGCACATGAAGGCAGTAGGACAGCGGGCGCCGGGGAATCGTTTGAACGGGTTTGATCCGGCCGTCACCCGCCCGCAGTCGCTGCCGGGCGAACCGCTGCAGCAGGAATCGCGCCGTTCTGCTACTTCGGCCGGCTGCAGAACGTGTAGGCGCCGCTGCCTTCGTAGGAATAGACGCGCCAGCGATAGCGGTAGGCGCTGCTGCCGGTCGCGTTGATCGCTTCGGTGGAGCCGCCCGAGGTCGACGAGGCGACGTTCGCCCAGGTCGTGCCATCGGTGGCGCGCCGCTGCAGGTACAGGTCGAAGTCGGCGGCGTCCGGGCCGCTGAGGCGGCCGTTCAGCGCGGCACCGGCTGCCACCGTGAAGCCGCCGCTGCCTGGCTCGTAGACCGAACTGCCGCTGCGCGCCAGGCTGCCGGTGTGGACGACGTAGCCGCTCGGGCAGGCCGACGGCGGTGGCGGCGGGGGTGGTGGTGGCGTTGCCGAGCCGAGTGCCGCAGCGGCATCGACGATGCCGGCACCGCACTGGCTGCAGGTGGCCGGGAACGGCCGCGCGGTGGCCTGCAGGCGCGCCAGCACCTGATCCGGCGTGATCGACGGGTTCTGCGCATACAGCAGCGCCGCGACGCCGGCCACTACCGGCGCCGCCATGCTGGTGCCCTGGTAGTAGGTGTAACTGTCGGCAGCCGGCGTGCGGGTGCCGGCGTTAAAGGTGGACAGCACGCCGTTGGCGTCGCTGCGCTGCTGGTCGCCGCCGGGCGCGGCAATCTCCACCACGCTGCCGAAGTTCGAGTAGTAGGCGCGGCCGCCGCTGCGGCCGACCGAGGCCACGGTGATGACGCCGCTGCAGTTGGCCGGCGATTCGTTGGCCGCATTGGCGTTCGAGTTGCCGGCCGCCACCACGACCGTGGACCTGCGGCTGCGGGCGCTGTTGATCGCCGCCTGCGTGGTCGCCGAACAGCTGCCGTCGCCGCCGAGGCTCAGGTTCAGCACCCGAGCCGGGTAGGCATTGGCCGGTACGCCGCTGACCGTGCCGCCGGAAGCCCAGATGATCGCGTCGGCGATGTCCGACGTGGTGCCGCCGCAGCGGCCAAGGACGCGCACCGGCAGCAGCCGCGCATCGAAGGCCACGCCGGCGACGCCGAGCGCGTTGTCGGCACGCGCCGCCGCGATGCCGGCGACGTGGGTCCCGTGCCAGCTGGAGGCGCTGGCTGGCGAGCCGCTGCCGCACTGCCCTGCTGCGTTGTAGTCGCCGGGGTCGGCGGCATCGGCATCGCGACCGTTGCCGTCGTTGTTGCCGGTCGACGAGATGAAGTCGTAGCCGCCGACCACGGCGCTGCCGAAATCCGCATGCGGGCGGTAGCCGGTGTCGAGGATGGCGATGGTCACGCCGCTGCCGGTGCTCAAGTCCCAGGCCGCCGGCGCGCGGATGCCGGCGACGCTGTCGCTGAGATGCCATTGCTCGCTGTAGCGGCTGTCGTTCGGCACCCGCAGCGGCTTCATGATGCGGTCTTCTTCGGCGTATTCGACGCGCGGATCGGCCGACAGCTCGGCCAGCAGCTCGCGCAGTTCGCGATCGTCGAGATCGCGATCGACGCGGATCAGCTCGGCGCCGGTGGCCAGCCTGCGCAGCCGCGCAAGCAGCAGGCCGCGGCGCTGGCCGAGCACGCTCAGGCGTTCGGTGAGTGCCTGTCCCGCCATACCGGTGTCCGCCACCGGGTCGCGGTACTTGACGATGACCTGCTGCGGAAAGCCGTCCCTGGCGACGGCGGCCGGCGTGGCCATCGACAGCACGGCAGCGACGCCGGACAAGATCGCGCCGCGCACGGCGGCACCTGGATAGCGCATGGACACGCCTCGGATGTGGTGGTGATGGAACTGCTGACGCGACCGGCCGGGCCAATCCCGCCGTTCAGAGCGGACGGCTGAGAATGTCCGATTCGCCTTCGAGGCGGCCGATCACGACGGCGCCGCAACCGTCGCCATAGACGTTGACCGCCGTACGGCACATGTCGAGCACCCGATCGACCGCCAGCAGCACGCCCAGCCCTTCGAGCGGCAGGCCGACCGCGCCCAGGATGACCGCGATCGCGACCAAGCTGGCCGATGGAATGCCGGTGACGCCCATCGAGGTGACGACCGCCATCGCGACGATCACGAACTGGGTGACCAGGTCGAGCTGCAGGCCGTAGGCCTGGGCCAGGAACATCGCGGCCGCGCATTCGTACAGCGCGGTGCCGTCGAGATTGATCGCTGCGCCCAGCGGCAGGGTGAAGCCGGTGACCCGCTCGGAAACGCCGGCGCGATGGCGCAGGCAGTCGAGCGTGACCGGCAGCGTGCCAGCCGAGCTGGAGGTCGAGAAGCCGGTCAGCAGCGCCGGGGTCATCGCCCGCAGCATGCGCAGCGGCGACACCCGGCCGATGACCGCCAGCAGCAGCGACATCGTCACCAGCAGGTGGAACAGCAGTCCGCCGAGCGTCGCGAAGAAGAACAGCGCGAGCGGCCGGATCGCATCGGCGCCGGTCGCCGAAAAGGCCTTCGCCACCAGCGCGAACACGCCGACCGGCGCGCAGCGCATCACCAGCGCGGTGATGTGCATCATCGTTTCCCGGACCCCGGCCCAGAAATCGCGCTGGACTTGGCCGGCGGCGCCGGGAATCCGCGCCGCGAAGATGCCGAACAGCATGCTGAAGAAGACCAGGCCCAGCAGATCGCTTTCCGCCGCCGCCTTGATCGGATTGGGCGTGACGAGCCGGTAGAAGACATCGCCGACATCGGACAGCTTGGCGCTGCTGACGTGTTCGCTGAGCTGTCCAGCACCGCTGGCCAGCCCGAGCAGTTCGCGCGCCGGCCGGCCGTCGACGATGCCCGGCTCGACCAGGTTGACCATCGCCAGGCCAGTGACCACCGCGAGCACGGTGGTGGCCGTGTAGAACAGCATGGTGCGGACACCGATCCGCGACAGGGCGCCGGCATCGCCGAAGGTCGACATGGCGCTGATGATCGACGACACGATCAGCGGCACGACGACCATCTTCAAGGCATTGAGAAACAGCCCGCCCACGAAACCGCAGGCCGCGAATACCCGGCTATCGGACGGGACCAGCATTCCCACCAGTACCGCGAGCCCCAGTGCGATGGCGATCTGCCAGTGGGATTTCATCGCGCGATCCTGGGGGGCGGGAGCCGGGCTACGGCAGCGGCGCTTCTTCGGCCGGCAGTGCCTTGACCTCGACCTTGATGGTCTTCTTCAAGGCTTCGCGGTAGGCGTTGAACTCGGCGCCGGCGCGCGCATCACGCAGGGTCGCCAGTTCGGTGTCGCGCTCGTGGCCATCCTTCTCGCGGCCATCGCGTACCGAGCTGACGGCGATCACGGCGACCGCACCGTCCTCGAGGGTGGCATTGCCGGCGCTGACGGCGGCACCGACCGGCCGCGGCAGCTTGAACGCCGTCTGCAGCAGCGCCAAGCCGACGCCGCTCTTGTTGCGCGTCACGCCGTCCTGCTTCTGCACGGTGGCGCCGATACTGGCGGCCACTTCGTCGATCGACTTGCCGGCCTTGATATCGGCCAGCGCCTTGGCGGCATCGGCATCGGCGAGCTTGCGGGCTTCCTCGTTGCGCAGGGCCTCGCGCAAAGTCGCCTCGACTTCGGCGAGTTCACGCTGGCGGGGGGCTTCGTACTCGGCCTTGCGGATCACCACGAGCCGGTCGGCATCAAGCGCGATCGGCTTGGAGTTGACGCCATCGGTCAGCACGTCGCGCGAGAATGCGGCTTCGATCACCGCCGGCGTGGCTGCGATGCCGGCACCGCCGGCCCGCGTGAACCAGTCGGTCGTCTGCACGCTGAGGCCGAGCGCCTTGGCCACCGGCTCCAGCGTCGATTCGTTCTCGAATGCCAGCTGTTCGAGTTGCTGGGTCTTTTCCTGGACCTTGGCCTGCAGGTCCTTGTTGACGTAGAGATCGGTCAGCGCCTTCTGGACGGCGGGGGCTTCGAAGGCTTCGGTGTGCGCCGGCACCAGTTCGGTCAGCTTGATGATGTGCCAGCCGAACTCGGTTTCCACCGGCTCGCTGACTTCGCCAGCGGCGTTCATCGCATAAAGCGCAGCCTCGAACTTCGGCGGCAAAAGGCCGTCGCCACGCTTGACGATGCCGAGGTCGCCACCCTTGTCCTTGCTGCCAGTGTCGTCGGACACCGACTTCGCCAGTTCGGCGAAATCGGAGCCGCTCTTCAGCTTCGCCGACAGCGATTCGATCTTCTTGCGCGCAGCGTCCTTGTCGGCGCCGAAATTCACCAGGATGTGGCTGGCGCGACGCGTTTCCGGCGTCGTGAAGCGCGACTTCTCGGCCTCGTAGAGCGTCTTCAAAATGTCCGTGCCCGGCGCTTCGGCCTTCTGGATGCTGCCCTGCGAGAGCTCCACATAGGCCAGCTTCATGCGCTCGGGAGCCTGCAAGGTTGCCTTGCGCTCCTCGTAACGCGCCGCTACCTGCTCCGGCGTGACGTTGACCGTTGGCAGGTACTTGGCGGGATCGAACTGCAGATAGCTGAAGTCGCGCTCCTGCTTGGCGAGCCGGGTGGCCAGCGCCGCTTCGTCCGCCGTGACGACGGCGCTGCCCAGAATGCTGTCACGCAGCTGGTCGACGATCAGGCTGTCGCGCTGCTGGGCTTCGAAGCTGTCCGGCGTGTAGCCGTTCTGTGCCAGCAGCTGGCGGTAGCGTTCCGGCGAGAACTTGCCGCTGTCCTGAAACGCGGGAATGGCGGTGAGGTAATCGCGCAGGGCGGCATCGCCGGCACGGTAGCCACTGTTCCGGGCTTCGGCTCGCAGCAGGGCGTCCTGAACCATGTCCTGCAGCACGTTCTCACGCATCCGCTGCGGGTTGATCTGGTCGGCGCGGAAGTTCTCGCCGAGCAGCTGCTGCAGCTGCCGGTAACGCTGGTCGTAGGCGCGCCGCAGCTGATCTTGGGTGATCTTCGTATCACCAACCTTCGCAATCGTCGGGTTGGCGTTGCTCTGGAAATAACCTTCGATTCCACTGAAGGCGAACGGGATACCGATGATGGCAAGCAATACGCCGACGATGAGCGGGCCGTTCAGGCTGTCGCGGATTTGCTGCATCATGGGTTTCGGTCTCGCAAATAGAAAGGGCGCTCAATGAGCGCCCTGGGGTGTTACATGGCGGAGCGGACGGGACTCGAACCCGCGACCCTCGGCGTGACAGGCCGATACTCTAACCGACTGAGCTACCGCTCCGCGAAACTTCAAAATCTGTACTTCTAACCAATGAGTTGGTGGGTGCTGAGGGGCTCGAACCCCCGACTCCCGCCGTGTAAAGGCGATGCTCTACCAACTGAGCTAAGCACCCTTCTCGTTTCGGGCTGTCACTCCCGAACTGGTTTGCTACTTTACCGCATCCTTCAGCGCTTTGCCAGCCTTGAACGTTGGATTCTTGCTGGCTTCGATCGTGAGGGTCTTGCCCGTCTTCGGGTTGCGGCCAGTACGAGCAGCGCGCGTGCGGTTCGAAAACGTGCCGAATCCTACCAGAGAAACCTTGTCGTCGCTCTTCAGCGCGGCTGCGATCACATCGATGAAAGAGTCGATGGCATTGCCGGCGTCAGTCTTGGTGAGTCCCGATTTTTCGGCGACGGCAGCAATCAGCTCGGATTTGTTCATGTAAGTGCGTCCCCTCGAATGGTTTGATCGACGTGAGCCGATGCTGGCGATCAGGCCCGCTGCAGAATGCCGGGGACTTGAAGGGCTTGCTGTAGCGGAAAGCCGCCGGCGGGAATTGCACGGCCGAGCATCGGAGCACGCCTTATATCAAGCAGGTCCAGGAGCGTCAACGAAACTCCACTGCAGCAGTGCTCGCCGCAGGGAGCCTCGTCGCGTGCGATCCGAACGAGTCGATCAATGCGGTCGAACGCCGTCGTTGGAGGTCGGAGTCGGCGCTGCCGCGCCCTCGACGACCGGCTTGGCTTCCGGCATCCGTTCCAGCGCGATGCGCAGCACTTCTTCAACCCAGCGCACCGGCTCGATATCGAGCTTGCCCTTGATGGTGTCCGGGATCTCGGCGAGATCCTTGACGTTCTCCTGCGGGATGATCACGGTACGAATGCCGCCACGCTGCGCAGCCAGCAGCTTTTCCTTCAGCCCCCCGATCGGTAGGACCTCGCCGCGAAGCGTGATTTCGCCCGTCATTGCGACATCGGCCCGAACCGGGATGCCGGTCAGCGCCGATACCAGCGCGGTGCACATACCGATGCCAGCCGATGGTCCGTCCTTCGGCGTCGCGCCTTCCGGCACATGCACGTGCAGATCGTGCTTCTGATAGAACTCCGGGTCGATGCCAAGCTGCTTGGCGCGCGAACGAACGACGGTCAGCGCCGCCTGGATCGACTCCTGCATGACCGTGCCGAGGCTACCGGTCTGAGTCATCTTGCCCTTGCCCGGCGTCAGCGCCGATTCGATGGTCAGCAGTTCACCGCCGACTTCGGTCCAGGCCAGACCAGTGACCTGCCCGACCTGATTGGCTTCCTCGGCGCGGCCATAGCGGTAGCGCGGCACGCCAAGATACTTGTCGAGATTCTTGTCGGTGACCTTGACCGTCTTGTCGGTCGGCTTCAGCAGCACCTGCTTGACCACCTTGCGCGCGATCTTCGACATCTCGCGCTCCAGACTGCGCACGCCGGCTTCGCGGGTATAGGTGCGGATGACCGCCCGCACCGCGCTTTCGCTGATTTCCAGTTCCGACTCCTTGAGGCCGTTTTCCTTGATCTGCTTCGGAATCAGGTAACGCCGTGCGATGTTGAGCTTCTCGTCCTCGGTATAGCCGGGGATACGAATGACCTCCATGCGGTCGAGCAGCGGCCCCGGAATGTTGAGCGTATTCGCGGTGCAGATGAACATCACGTCGGTCAGATCGAGGTCCACTTCCAGATAGTGATCCTGGAAGGTGTTGTTCTGCTCGGGGTCCAGCACTTCGAGCAGCGCCGACGAAGGATCGCCACGGAAGTCCGTGCTCATCTTGTCGATCTCGTCGAGCAGGAACAGCGGATTCTTCACGCCGACCTTGGTCAGATTCTGGACGATCTTGCCCGGCAGCGAACCGATGTAGGTCCGGCGGTGGCCGCGGATCTCGGCTTCGTCACGCACGCCGCCCAGCGACATGCGCGCGAACTTGCGGTTGGTCGCCTGCGCGATCGAGCGGCCCAACGAGGTCTTGCCGACGCCGGGCGGACCGACGAGGCACAGGATCGGGCCCTTCAGCTTCTTCACCCGGCTCTGCACCGCGAGATATTCGAGGATGCGTTCCTTGACCTTCTCCAGACCGTAGTGATCGGCGTCGAGCTGGTCCTGCGCCTTCGGCAGATCGATGTTGGCCTTGGTGGTCTTCTTCCACGGCACCTGCGTCATCACGTCGAGATAATTGCGCACGACGGTCGCTTCCGCCGACATCGGCGGCATCATCTTCAGCTTGTTCAGTTCGGCCGTAGCCTTGGCCTTGGCGGCCTTCGGCATGCCGGCCTTGGCGATCTTGCGCGCCAGTTCTTCCTGCTCGTTCGGCGCATCGTCCAGCTCACCCAATTCCTTCTGGATGGCCTTCATCTGCTCGTTCAGGTAGTACTCGCGCTGATTCTTCTCCATCTGCTGCTTGACCCGCCCACGGATCTTCTTCTCGATCTGCAGGATGTCGATCTCGCCTTCGAGCTGCGCCAGCACGTATTCCAGGCGCGGCTTCGGATCGCCGATCTCCAGCACCTTCTGCTTGTCTTCGAGCTTCAGCGACAGATGGGCGGCAATCGCATCCGCAAGCCGGCCGGGGGAATCCATGCTGGTCAGGCTGGGCAGCAATTCAGCCGGCACCTTCTTGTTCAGCTTCACGTACTGCTCGAAGGTCGCCACCGCCGTCCGCATCACGGCATCGGCCTCGCTGCCGCCCGACCCGCTTTCGTCCGCAGGAATGACGCGGAAATCGGCGGTCAGATAGTCGCCGTTCATTTCCAGCTTCAGCACCTGCGCGCGCTGCGCGCCTTCGACCAGCACCTTGACGGTGCCATCGGGCAGCTTCAGCAACTGCAGGATCGACGCCAGCGTGCCTGTGTCGTACAGGTCGTCGACGCCGGGCTCGTCGGTGTCGGCGTGCTTCTGTGCCACCAGCAGGATGCGCTTGCCATCCTGCATCGCCGCCGTCAGCGCCTTGACCGACTTCTCGCGACCGACGAACAGCGGAATCGCCATGTGGGGGTAGACCACCACATCGCGCAGCGGCAACACCGGCGTGGATGCTTCATTCGTGCTGGACACTGTCGGAACCTCGGTCGAGTTCGGTGACATCGGAATAAGACGTTTCGGTGATTATGCAGTACGTGGGAGGTGCGTCCCGCGCCGGCCTTTTCAAGCGTGGCGCAGGCACCGATCGCCCTCCTGAACAAAAAAACCCGCCGCGGACAGCCCGGGCGGGTTCTCGACAGCCCAAAGCGTGTCAGGCCGAGTTCTTGACGTCGCGGCGCGGCGCCTCGAGGTTCTCGTAGACGATGAAAGGCTTCGCCTCCCCTTTCACCACCGACTCGTCGACCACCACCTTCGACACGTTCTGCATCGACGGCAGGTCGTACATCACGTCGAGCAAGATGGTCTCGAGGATCGTGCGCAGGCCGCGGGCACCAGTCTTGCGATCACGTGCCTTCCGCGCGATGGCGTTCAGCGCGTCCTCGCGGAACTCCAGCTGACAGCCTTCCATCTGGAACAGCTTGGCGAACTGCTTGACCAGCGCGTTCTTCGGCTCCTTGAGGATCGAGATCAGTGCCTTCTCATCCAGCTCTTCCAGCACGGCGAGCACCGGAAGGCGGCCGACGAACTCGGGAATCAGGCCGTAACGGATCAGGTCCTCGGGCTCGACGCCCAGCAGCATCTTCGACACCTGCGCCGCATCCTTCTGCGACTTCACATCGGCGCCGAAGCCGATGCCGGTCTTCTCGGTACGGTGCTGGATCACCTTGTCGAGGCCCGCGAACGCGCCACCGCAGATGAACAGGATGCCGGCCGTGTTGACCTGCAGGAACTCCTGCTGCGGATGCTTGCGGCCGCCCTGCGGCGGCACGCTGGCGATGGTGCCCTCGATCAGCTTCAGCAGCGCCTGCTGCACGCCTTCACCGGACACGTCGCGGGTGATCGACGGGTTTTCGCTCTTGCGCGAGATCTTGTCGATCTCGTCGATGTAGACGATGCCGCGCTGCGCCTTCTCGACGTCGTAATCGCACTTCTGCAGCAAGCGCTGAATGATGTTCTCGACATCCTCGCCGACATAGCCGGCTTCCGTCAGCGTCGTCGCATCCGCGATCGCGAACGGCACGTCGAGCAGCCGCGCCAAAGTTTCCGCCAGCAGCGTCTTACCTGAGCCGGTCGGGCCAATCAGCAGGATGTTCGACTTCGACAGCTCCACGCCATCCGTCGAGCCCTTCTGGCTCAGACGCTTGTAGTGGTTGTACACGGCCACCGACAGCACCTTCTTGGCCTGGTCCTGGCCAATGACGTACTCGTCGAGCACCGCACGGATTTCCTGCGGCTTCGGCAAGCCCTTGACCTGCGGCTTGGCGTGCACTTCCTCGCGGATGATGTCGTTGCACAAATCGACGCATTCGTCGCAGATGTACACCGACGGGCCCGCGATCAGCTTGCGGACTTCATGCTCGCTCTTGCCGCAGAACGAGCAATACAGCACACGGCCACCTTGCGTGCCGCTGCGTACGTTGTCAGGCATTTCCGACCTCAATCAAGGTTCTGAATCCTTATAGCATCATGTCAGGTGACAACGGAATGACTGCAATTCCCGTGCTGTGTCGCAGGTCCTGCCCGGCGTCGGAAATCCGGCGCAGGACCTGCGGCACGGGATTGCGTCAGGCCGCCGGAGCCGCCGCGCGCTTGTCGATGATCTGGTCGATCAGGCCGTAGGCCTTGGCCTGCTCGGAGTTCATGAAGTAGTCGCGCTCGACATCGCTGGCCACCTTCTCGATCGGCTGGCTGCAATGGTCGGCCATCAGGCGGTTCAGCTTTTCGCGCAGGTACAGGATTTCCCGCGCCTGGATCTCGATGTCGGTCGCCTGGCCCTGGGCACCACCGGACGGCTGGTGAATCATCACCCGCGAATTTGGCAGCGCGTAACGCTTGCCCTTGGTGCCGGCCGACAGCAGGAAGGCGCCCATGCTGGCCGCCTGGCCGATGCACATCGTCGACACATCCGGCTTGATGAACTTCATCGTGTCGTAGATCGACAGGCCCGAGGTGATCACGCCACCCGGCGAGTTGATGTACAGGTGGATGTCCTTGTCGGGGTTCTCCGACTCCAGGAACAGCAGCTGGGCGACCACCAGGTTCGCCATGTGGTCGTCGATCGGACCGACGAGGAAGATCACGCGCTCCTTCAGCAGGCGCGAATAGATGTCGAACGCGCGTTCGCCGCGGGCGGTCTGCTCGACCACCATCGGGACCAGCTGCGAGCGGTTGCGGAGGTCAGTCATTCGGATTTCCAGTGGTTATCGGTGTAGTCGGGACGCGCCGGCCATCGGCAGCCGGCGCGTGCCGCCGGCTCCTCGCCGGCGCTCTCAGGCAGGTTGGGCCTGATTCTGCGATTTCAACAAGTCTTCGAGCGACATCGCTTCCTCGGTCACCTGGGCGCCGGCGACCAGCAGCTCGACGACCTGTTCCTCGATCACCACGCTGCGCAGGCCCTGCATCAGGTCCTGGCGCTGCTGGTACATCTTCACCACTTCGGACGGGTCCTCGAAATCGGCGGCGATCGCCGACAGCGCCGCTTCGACGCGGGCCGGATCGAACTGCACGTTGCGAGCGTTGATGATCTCGCCGATCAGCAGGCCCAGCGCCACGCGGCGCTTGGCCGACGGCTCGAACATTTCCGCCGGCAGCATCGCGCGCAGCTGCTCCGGCTTCAGCTTCTGGGCCGGGTTGTTGGCGCCGATCCGGTTGGCGGTTTCGGCGCGCATGCGCTCGACTTCCTCGGCCACCAGGCCGGCCGGCACGTCGATCGGGTGCAGGTCGAACAGCTGCTCCATCACTTCGCGCTTCAGGCGGTTGTTGACCGCCTTGTTGCGTTCGGTTTCCAGCGCTTCGCGGCACTTGGCGCGCAGGCCCGCTTCGCCGCCTTCCTCGATGCCGTGGGCGGTCAGGAACGCTTCGTCGATCTCCGGCAGGCGCGCTTCACGCACTTCCTTGAGGTTGACGGTGAACACGGTCTTCTTGCCGGCCAGCGTTTCGTTGCGGTAATCGGCCGGGAAATTCACCTCGACGTCGAAGGTTTCGCCAGCAGCGTGGCCGATCAGGCCGTCTTCGAGGTCCGGCAGGAAGCGGCGCTCGCCGATCTCGACCGAGGCGTTGTCGCTCTTGCCGCCCTGGAAGGCTTCACCGTCGAGCTTGCCTTCGAAATCAAGCGTCACCACGTCGCCCTGCTGGGCCGGCCGTTCGACCACCGCCAGCGTGCGGCGCGACTTGCGCAGATTGTCGATCAGGCGCTCGACATCGGCGTCGGTCACCTCGACCTGCGGACGCACGAGCTTGAGGCTCGACAGGTCGCCCAGCGTGATCTCCGGGTAGACGTCGAAGCTGGCGACGTAGACCAGCGGCTGGCCGACCGCTTCGGTGGTGACCTGGAAGTTCGGCTGGCTGGCCGGCTGGATCTTGACCTGGTCAAGCGCCTGCGGCCAGGTGGTGCGCACCAGTTCGCTGACCGCGTCGTTGCGCGCATCGGCGCCGTACTGCTGCTGGATCACCTTCAGCGGCGCCTTGCCCGGACGGAAGCCCGGAACCCGCACGCGGCTGGCAAGACGCTTCAGGCGCTCGCCGATTTCGTGCTCGAAACGATCGGCCGGGATCGTGACATGCAGCCGGCGCAGCAGGCCGCCGGCGGATTCGACTTGAACTTCCATCGTTAAAGACTCTTCGAGATTGTGATGATGATGGGTGGCCGCCTTGCCCGGATGGGGTCTCCCGGCGGTCTGTTGTGCGCGGTCTGCGGATTCACGGCGGCAACCGGCCGTCGGGATGAGCGTCAGCGGCGCGGATTGCGGGTGTGCGAAAGGCGAGACTCGAACTCGCACGCCTTGCGGCGCTGGAACCTAAATCCAGTGCGTCTACCAATTCCGCCACTCTCGCCCGGTGCTCGCGCCGGATTCCTGCCGCCCACGACCGGCGACGCAGGGCGCGAGTATATCAGCGGCCGACTGCCGACGGCCCGGCTGGCAGGGCGGCCGCAGGGCGTCGTGATCCGCCGCGATCAAGCTGCCAAAATGGCGGGCCGCTGCTCGCCGCCCGGCTATCCCTGCCCTCTTCTCGCCGTCCATGCTCCCCGGCTTCGCCCGCCCCCTGCTGATTCCCGGCCTGCTGGTGCTGCTGCTGGCGACGGTTGCCGTGGCGCTGAACGCCGGCACCATCGACATCGACTGGTCCGCGCTCGGCGGTGATGGCGCAGCCCCCACCGCGCTGCTGCAGTTGCGCCTGCCGCGCATCGTGCTGGCGGTACTGATCGGCGCCGTGCTGGCGCAGACCGGCGCCGTCGCCCAGGCGCTGTTCCGCAATCCGCTGGCCGAGCCGGGCCTGATCGGCGTTTCGGCCGGCGCGGCGCTCGCTGCGGCGCTGGTCCACACCGCGCTGACCGGCTTCGCCAGCCGTCTGGCCCTGCCGGCCAGCCTGGTGCTGCCGGTGGCGGCCTTCGCCGGCGGCCTGGCGTCGGCGATGATCGTGCTGCGCCTGGCCCGCCGCGACGGCCAGACCGACATGACCACGCTGCTGCTGGCCGGCACCGCGATCAATGCCTTCGTCGCCGCGCTGGTCGGCCTGCTGTCGGCGCGTGCCGACGATGCCGGCCTGCGCGGCTTCACCTTGTGGATGTACGGCAACCTGGGCCGCGCCGGCTGGAACGAGATCGCCATCGCCGCGCCGGTGCTGCTGGCCGTCGCCCTCTGGCTGCCGCGCGAGGCGCGCGGCCTCGACGCGCTGCTGCTCGGTGACACCGAAGCCGCGCACCTCGGCCTCGATGTCGAGCGGCTGAAGCGCCGGCTGCTGGTTGCCGTGGTGCTGGCCACCGGCGCCTCGGTGTCGCTGGCTGGCGTCATCGGCTTCGTCGGCCTGGTGGTCCCGCATGCGATCCGGCTGCTCGCCGGCCCCGGTCACCGCCTGCTGCTGCCGGCCTCGGCCCTGCTCGGCGCGCTGCTGCTGACGCTTGCCGACACCGTCGCCCGCACGGCGGCGGCACCAGCGGAATGGCCGGTCGGCGCGCTGACCTCCGCGCTCGGCGCACCGTTCTTCCTGGCGCTGCTGCTGCGGATGCGCAGCCGGATCGGCCTGCCATGACCTTGGCCGCCACGGGCGTCTCGCTGGTCGGCGACGGGCGCCGGCTGCTCGACGACGTCAGCCTGCAACTTGAGCCCGGCACGCTGCACGTGCTGCTCGGCCCGAACGGCGCCGGCAAATCGACCCTGCTCGGCCTGCTGGCCGGCGACCGCGCCCCGGATGCCGGCCGGGTGATGCTCGACGACCGCGCCCTGCCCGATTGGCCACCAGCCCAGCTGGCGCGCCGCCGCGCGGTGATGATGCAGCGCGACGAACTGCGATTTCCGTTTTCGGTCGACGAGGTGGTGGCGCTGGGCCGCCTGCCCTGGCAGCGGCGCGAGCGATCGCCCGCCGAGCAGGCGGTCGTCCGTGCAGCGCTCGACGAAGCCGGCGCCGGCCCGCTGTCCGGTCGCCGCTATCTGGCGCTGTCCGGCGGCGAAAGGGCGCGCGTGCAGCTGGCCCGGGCGCTGGCCCAGATCCACGCCGACGCCGATGACCTGGCGGCACGCTACCTGCTGCTCGACGAACCCACCGCCAGCCTCGACTTCGCCTTCCAGCACCAGGTGCTGACGCGTCTGCGGCAACTGGCCGATCGCGGCGTCGGCGTGCTGGCGATCCTGCAGGACCCGAATCTGGCGCTGCGCCATGCCGACCAGGTCAGCCTGCTGGCGCAGGGTCGTCTGATCGCCTCCGGCCGCCCCGAAACGGTGCTGGAACCAACCCGGCTGAGCGCGCTCTACGGCCTGCCGATCGTGGCGGCGGCGCGGCCAGACGGCGGCTGGGCGCTGCTGGTCGAGGAAGCCTTGCGCAAAGGCCGCCCATGAGCCGCAAGCCGCTGGTTCCACTAGAGCTTCCATGTCATCGTGCCGGCATGCCCACCGGTCTTCCCGCGCTGCCCGAATGAGTTCGACGCGTTCCCGGCCGCGCGCCGACGACGCCGGCCTGCGCTGGCACCAGAGCCTGCAGTTCCGGCTCGCCGGGCTGTTCGCCGGACTGCTGGCGCTGCTGGCGGCCGTGGCGTTCTACGCCGCCGAGCAGCTGATCGTCGGCAGCGTCGACGACGCCAGCCTGCGCCACGAGATGGCGATCAACCAGCGCCTGCAGGCCGAAACCCAGCAGCTGCTGCGCGCCGTCGAGCAGTTCGCCCAGACGCTGGCCCGGATCGGTCCGCGCAGCGATGCCGCCACGCTGACACAACTCGGCGACAGCCTGCTCGCCGGTCTGCCGGTCGCCGGCTATGGCCTGTGGCCGGAACCGGTGTCGACGGCGCCGGGCAGCCGCCACGACGACCGGCACTGGTCGCTGCTGCCCGACGGCCGGGCGCGCCTGCTCGGCGACGAAGGCCGCAGCGCGGCGCTCGCCTGGTGGCGCGAGCCCTGGTACACGCCGGTGCGGCTGGCGCCGGCGACGATGCGCGGCTGCCACTGGTCTGCCCCGTACCGCGATCCACTGCTCGGCCGCGCCGTGGTCAGCTGCGCCGTTGCCATCACCGGCGGGCGCGGCTTCGAGGGCGTGGCGACCGTGAGCCTGGACGTCGCCCAGCTCGGCCGGCAGATGTTCGGCGCAGGCGGCGACGATCGCAGCTACGCACTGGTCGCCGACCGGCGCGGCGCGCTGCTGGCGGTGTCGGCGCCAGCCCGGCGCGCGCTGGGCCTGCAGGACGACACGGCCGCGCCGACGCTGGCCGCACTGGCCGAACGCCTGCCGGCGTTCGCCGAGGTGGCCGGACAGCTACGCCAACGGGACGATGCCTTCCGTGCGGCAGCGCTGCGCTCGGCCCGCTATGACGCCCGCCTGGTGTCGTCGCTGAAGGACAACACCCGCGAGCTGGACCGCGACGCGGCCGAAGACCTGCTGGCCGGCGTCTGGAACGCCGCCGACGGCCGCATCGAGCCGGCCGCCGTGCCGCTGCGGCTGGCGGTCGACCCGGTGTTCGGCGAGACCGGCCACGCCGTGGTCGCCGCCGTTCCCGGCAGCCGCTGGCTGCTGATCAGCGCCTCCCCGGCCCGCGAGGGCAGCGAGCGTGCCCGCCGGGTCAACGAACAGGTGCTGGCAGTGTCGCTCGGCGGCTCGGCGCTGGTGCTGCTGCTGAGCTTCGCGCTGCTGCAGCGGCTGGTGATCCGGCCGCTGCGTGCAATGGGGTCGGCACTGGCCGGCACCACTGTCGACGGCCGCACAGCGACGCTCGACGAATCCGGCGCCGGCGAGCTGCGCCAGATCGCCCATTGGCACAACGAGCGCAGCGAACGGCTGGCCGAGATGCGCGACCGCGCCAACATCGCCACCACCCAGCTGAACGCCGAGAACAGCGAGCGGCTGCGCACCCAGGACGCCCTGATGCGGCTCGGCGAAAAGCTGCGGCTGCTGACCGAAAGTGTCGACGAAGGCCTGCTGGTGCTCGATGAACGCGGCGCCATCGAGGATCTCAACAGCCGGGCCGAACAATGGCTGGCCGTCAACGCACCGAGCCTGCGCGGACGGCTTTTCAGCCAGGTGTTCGCGGCCCGCGTCGGCACCGCCGACGGACCGCCGCTGCCCGATCTGATGCAGCTGCTGCAGGCCGGCAGCCACCGTGTCGACCATCCGGTGGTCGTGCTGCTGCCGGCCGGCAGCACAGAAGCCCGCACGCTCGGCGTGCGCGCGGTGGCGCTGCGCAGCCGTTTCGACCGCCTCAATGGCGCCGTGATCGTGCTGCGCGAAGGCGCAGCAGATGGTGCCGCCGAGCCGTCCGGCAACGGCACGCCCGCAGCGCCGGCCGGCACCGAGTTCGTCGATCCGGTGACCGGGCTCGGCGGCCGCAAGGCCTGCGAGCGGCGGGTGCGCGAACTGCACCGCGAAGCCCGCGAGCACGCCACCCAGGGCCACTGGGCCCTGGCCAAGCTGGATTTTCCGGAGCTGCGCCAGGTGCGCGAAAGCCGCAGCCACAGCGATGCCGATGCGGTCGCCGCCCGCTGCGGCGAGCGGCTGGCGGCGCTGCTCGGCGGCACCGAGCACGTGTTCCGGCTGGCCCCGGACCGCTTCGGCGTGCTGCTGCCGGCCGATACCGCCGAGCAGGCGCTGCGCCAGGCCGAAACCCTGCGCCAGCAGATCGCCGGCCAGCGTCTGCTGGTTGGCGATCACTGGATCGATCCGCAGCCGGCCATCGGCCTGTGCCTGATCGGCGCCGGCATCGATACGCCGGCCGAAGTGATGCGCCGCGCCGGCCTGGCCTGCGACCGCGCCCACGGCAGCCTCGGCGTGCTGCTGCACAGCGCCGAGCTGGAAACCGTGGCCGGCGTCGACGAGGAACTGCTGTGGGTGCGGCGCATCGAGCGCGGCCTGGAGCATCGCCTGTTCCATCTGACCACCCAGTCGGTGCAGCCAGCGCGCAGCCACGCCAACGATGGCGAGGTGTTCGACGTGCTGCTGTCGCTGGAGGACGAGGAAGGCTTCTGGGCGCCGCTGCCGGCCTTCCTGCCGGTGGCGGAACGACATCTGCTGGGCGCGCCGCTGGACCAGTGGGTGATCCGCAGCCTGTTCGACAAGCTGGCCGCCCAGCCGGATCTCGGCACGCGGCTGGCGTTCTGCACGGTGCCGCTGTCGGCCGATTCGCTGGGCGACGCCGCCCTGATCGACTTCATTGCCGAGCAGATCAACCGCCAGCCGCGGGTGGCGGTCGGCAAGCTGTG
Source organism: Nevskia sp. (assembly GCF_051860985.1). Lineage (NCBI taxonomy): Bacteria > Pseudomonadati > Pseudomonadota > Gammaproteobacteria > Nevskiales > Nevskiaceae > Nevskia > Nevskia sp. The sequence goes on from NZ_JBIMKV010000001.1 coordinate 318,945, forward strand.
CTTCCTGCTGCGCGACGAGCTGCTGACCGGCTTCCCGCAGCAGGCGGCGCGCTGCCTGGAATCGCTGCGCAAGCTGGGCTGCCGCACCGCCATCGACCATCGCGACGGTCGGCAGATCGACTACATCGATCTGTTGCGCAAGCTGCCGATTTCGGTGCTCCGGCTCGATGCCGGCGCGTTTGCCCGGATCGTCGACGACCAGGTCGAGCAGACGCTGGCCGAGACGGCGATCCGGCTGGCCAAACTGAACGGCGCACGGACCCTGGTCACCGAGATCGGCAGCGAGGCGCAGGCAGCCGTCTGGCGTCGCCTCGGCGCCGACTACCTGCAGGGGCCGGCGATCGCCCGCCCCTCGCCGGTGCCGTTCAAGGCCTGAGGCGATCCCGGCGGCGGCATCGGGGGCTGCGCCGCCGGCATGGCTTCAGGCGCGTTCGAGGCAGTCGATGCGCAGTTCCAGCGTCTCGCGGTCCTGCCAGCGGTTGATCGCCAGCTGGTAGACCACCCGTACGCGGCCTTCGTCGACCGCCGTTTCGGCGCCGTTGAAGTGCACCGCGTTGATCGCGCCGGCCGGACCTTTCAAGCGATAGCGGACGTGGTTGCCGTCCTTGCCGACCGGGCGCAGATCCAGCACTTCGAACTCGCCGTCGAAGCGCGGCTCCGGGAAGCCCTGTCCCCAGGGCCCGGCCGCTTCGATCTCGAAAGCGGTGTCGATGGCGAACTCCGGCCCGCGCAGTTCGCCATCGGTGTCGATCACCTGCGCCAGCGCCTCGGCGTCGAGCATCGAGCGGCACTGCGCATCGAAGACCGTGCGGAACGCCGTCAGCCCTTCTTCGGGAAGACTCAGACCGGCCGCCATCGCATGGCCGCCGAAACGGGTGATCAGGCCCGGATGGCGGGCGTCGACCGCCGCCAGCGCGTCGCGCAGATGCAGGCCGGCGATCGAGCGGCCGGAGCCTTTCAGCATGCCGCGCTCCTGGGCGCGGGCGAAGGCGATCACCGGCCGGTGCAGCGCATCCTTGACCCGCGAGGCGACCAGGCCGACGACGCCTTCGTGCCAGTCCGGCTCGTGGACGACGACACCCACGTCCTCGCTGTCGGCGACCAGCGCCAGCGCGTCGTCGCGCATCTGCGCCTCGATGCCGCGCCGCTCGCGGTTCAGCCGATCCAGCTCCTGGGCGATCGGCAGCGCCGACTCGCGATCCGGCGCCAGCAGGCATTCGATGCCGCGGCGCATGTCGTCAAGCCGGCCGGCGGCGTTCAGCCGCGGGCCCAGCACGAAACCGAGATCGGCGGCGCTGATCCGCTCCGGCGTCCGGCCGGCCGCTTCGAGCAGCGCCATCAGACCCGGCCGCGCGCGGCCGGCGCGGATGCGCTGCAGGCCCGCCTGCACCAGCACCCGGTTGTTGTAGTCGAGCTTGACGACATCGGCGACCGTGCCGAGCGCAACCAGATCCAGCAGCTCGGCGAGGTTCGGGCCGTTGCCGCAGCCGAACGCACCATCGGCGCGCAGCCGCGCACGCAGCGCCAGCAGCACGTAGAACATCACGCCGACGCCGGCCAGATGCTTCGACGGGAACGGACAGCCCGGCTGGTTGGGATTGACGATCGCCGCTGCCGCCGGCAGCTCGGGGCCGGCCAGATGATGGTCGGTGACGATCACCGGCAGACCGAGCCTATGGGCGTGCTCGATGCCGGCCACGCTGGCGATGCCGTTGTCGACCGTGACCAGCAGTTCGGCGCCGGCTTCGCGCGCCAGATCGACCAGCGGCGGCGACAGGCCGTAGCCCATCGTGAAGCGGTTCGGCACCACATGGCCGACCTCGGTCGCGCCGAGCGCCTGCAGCCCGAGCACCGCGACCGCGCAGGCGGTGGCGCCGTCGGCGTCGTAGTCGCCGGCAATGACGATGCGCTTCCGCGCAGCGATGGCATCGGCCAGCTGCGCCGCTGCCGCCTCGATGCCGAGCAGCCGATCCGGCGGCAGCAGATGTTTCAGCTCCAGCGCCAGCTGCGCTGGGTCACGCAGCCCGCGCGCCGCATAGACGCGGCGCAGCACCGGCGACAGCGTGGCCGGCAGCGCCTGCGGCTCGCCCGGCGGGCGACGGCGGATGGTCGGCGCGCGGCTCACCGGGCGGCGCGGCTCCGCTTACAGGCGGTCGACCAGCACCCGCTCGACCGCGCTCTTCACGGCGTCGACTTCGATCAGCTGCGGCAGGCCGGCCTTGAGGATGATGTCCGGGTCCTTCATGCCGTTGCCGGTCAGGGTGCAGACGATCGACGAGCCGGCCGGGATCTTGCCGCTCTTCAGGTCGCGCAGCGCGCCGCACAGCGAGGTCGCCGAGGCTGGTTCGCAGAACACGCCTTCCTGTTCGGCGAGCAGGCGCTGGGTGGCGAGGATGTCGGCGTCCGAGCATTCGTCGAACCAGCCGCCGGATTCCTTCTGGACGATCCAGGCCGGGTCCCAGCTCTGCGGATCGCCGATGCGGATCGCGGTGGCGACTGTTTCCGGATTCTTGACGGCGCCGCCGCGCATGAACGGCGCGGAGCCGGCCGCCTGATAGCCGACCATCTTCGGCCGCTTGGCCTTGCCGCCGGCCTGCGCGAACTGGCAGTTGCCGTTGCAGAGCTTGCAGGACACCGTGCCGTTGCCCGCGCATTCGGTGTAGCCGATCCAGTGGGCGGTGATGTTGCCGGCATTGCCGACCGGCAGGCAGTGGTAGTCCGGGGCTTCGCCGAGCGCTTCGACGATCTCGAAGGCGGCCGTCTTCTGACCCTGCAGGCGGTACGGGTTGACCGAGTTCACCAGCACTACCGGTGAAGTTTCGGACACTTCCTTGACCAGCCGCATGCCGTCGTCGAAGTTGCCGCGGACCTGCACGATCACCGCGCCGTGGACCACGGCCTGGGCGAGCTTGCCCATCGCGATCTTGCCTTCCGGGATCAGCACGAAGGACTTGATGCCAGCACGCGCCGCATAAGCCGCCGCGGCGGCCGAGGTGTTGCCGGTCGAGGCGCAGAGAATCGCCTTGGCGCCGCGATGCACGGCTTCGGTCACGGCCATGGTCATGCCGCGGTCCTTGAACGAACCGGTCGGGTTGGCGCCTTCGAACTTGACGTAGATGTCGGCGTCGACGCCGACATGGCGGACCAGGTTGTCGAGCTTGATCAGCGGCGTGCGGCCTTCGCCGAGGCTGATGGCTTTGGCTTCCGGCGGCAGCGGAAGGCGATGGCGGTAGGCGTCGATGAGGCCGGTGTAGCGGGTCACGTTGAAGCTCCAGTGGTTCGTCTTGTGGCTCGGGAACGGCCGTTGTGGCGTCGCGCCCTTGTCGGGCGGCGTTCCCTCACCCTGGCCCTCTCCCGACGGGAGAGGGAGTAAGGCGGCTATTTATTCGAAATGCTCGACGCGCAGGCGGCTCATGTCGGCGCGCACGAACGGCAGTGCGCGGATGCGTTCGAGCGCGGCGTCGAAGCGGCTGCCGCTGACCACCGAGGTGATGATCGCGATGCGGGCGTCTTCGGCGTCTTCCGGCTCCTTTTGCAGGATCGCCTCGATCGAGATGTCGGCCTCGGCGAGGATCGACGTCAGCGCGCGCAGCACGCCCGGTTCGTCGGCCACCGTCAGTCGCAGGTAGAAGGCCGATTCCACCGCTTCGATCGACAGCGCCGGCTGGGCCGACAGCCCGGCGGCCGTGAAGCCAAGCGGCGGCACCACCGGCGCGGCGCCGTTGAGCCGGGCGATGTCGATCAGATCGGCGATCACCGCCGAGGCGGTCGGCTCGCCGCCGGCGCCACGGCCGACGTACACCGTCTGGCCGACGGCATTGCCGTGCACGCGCACGGCGTTCAGCGCGCCGTCGGTCTTGGCCAGCAGATGGTCGTCCGGCACCAGGGTCGGATGCACGCGCAGCTCCACGCCGTGCGCCGAGCGCTTGGCGATGCCCAGCGACTTGATCCGGTAGCCCAGCTCGCGGGCCAGCTGGATGTCCTGCGAATGCACCTTGGACAGGCCTTCGGTGGCCACGGCCGCGAAGTTCAGCGGCGTGCCGAAGGCGATCGACGCGAGGATGGTCAGCTTGTGGGCGGCATCGATGCCTTCGACATCGAAGGTCGGATCGGCTTCGGCGTAACCGAGCTTCTGGGCGTCGGCCAGGGCATCGGCGAAGCTCTGCCCCTTCGCGGTCATCTGCGTGAGGATGTAGTTCGAGGTGCCGTTGATGATGCCGGCCAGGCTGTCGATGGCGTTGGCGGTCAGGCCTTCGCGCAGCACCTTGATGATCGGGATGCCGCCGGCCACCGCCGCTTCGAAGGACAGGGTAAGGCCGCGGCCCTGGGCATCGGCGACCAGCGCGTTGCCGCGCTCGGCGATCAGCGCCTTGTTGGCGGTGACCACCGACTTGCCGCGCGCCAGCGCATCGGCGATCAGATCATTCGCCAGGGTCGTGCCGCCGATCAGCTCGCAGATCACGTCGACATCGGCCGCGACCACCGCTTCCGGCGTCGAATGCACACGGATGCCGTCGAGCACGCAGTCACGCTTGGCGTTCGCCGTGCGCACAGAGACGTCGGTGACGACGATCGGCCGGCCGGCGCGGGCCCTGATCACCTCGGCATTGCTGGCCAGCACCCGCACCACGCCCTGCCCGACCGTGCCGAGCCCGACGATGCCGACCTTCAGCGGCGACATGCTCATGCGTTTTCCGCCTTCGCCGCTGGCGCTTCCTTGACCGGCTTCTCGGCCTTGGCTGCCTTGCTGCCGCCCTTCAGGAATTTCTTGATCGAGCGCATCGCCTGCCGCGTGCGGTGCTCGTTCTCGATCAGCGCGAAGCGCACGTAGTCATCGCCGTACTCGCCGAAGCCGATGCCCGGCGACACCGCGACCGAGGCCTGCTCGAGCAGCTGCTTGGAGAATTCCAGCGAGCCGAGATGCCGGTGCGATTCCGGAATCTGCGCCCAGATGAACATCGTCGCCTTCGGCTTGGTCACCGGCCAGCCGGCCGCCAGCAGGCCTTCGACCAGCACGTCGCGGCGCTTGCGGTACATCTCGCAGATTTCGGCGACGCAATCCTGCGGGCCTTCCAGCGCGGCGATCGAGGCGACCTGGATCGGCGTGAACATGCCGTAGTCGAGGTAGCTCTTGATGCGCGCGAGCGCCGCCACCAGCACCGGATTGCCGACCATGAAGCCAACGCGCCAGCCCGGCATGTTGTAGCTCTTGGACAGCGTGAAGAACTCCACCGCCACATCCTTGGCGCCGGGCACCTGCATCACGCTGGGGGCGGTGTAGCCGTCGAACACGATGTCGGCATAGGCGAGGTCGTGGATCAGCCAGATCTGGTGCTCGCGGCAGATCGCCACGGCGCGCTCGAAGAAGTCCAGTTCCACGCATTCCGCCGTCGGGTTGGACGGGAAATTGAGGATCAGCATCTTCGGCGTCGGCGTCGATTCCTTGATCGCCTTGCGCAGTTCCTCGAAGAAGATCTCGTGGTTCGGATCGTCGGCCGGAAAGCGCACATGGCGCACATCGGCACCGGCCAGCACCACGCCGAACGGGTGGATCGGATAGGCCGGATTCGGCACCAGCACGGTGTCGCCGGGCGCCAAGGTCGCGAAAGCCAGATGGGCCAGGCCTTCCTTGGAGCCGATCGTGGCGATGACTTCGGTTTCGGCGTTCAGGTCGACGTCGTAGCGGCGCTTGTACCAGGTGGCCATCGCCCGACGCAGGCGCGGAATGCCCTTCGACACCGAGTAGCGGTGCGTGTGGGTGCCGTCCTCGTCGTGCACTTCCGGCCGTACGTAGTCGCTTTCGGTACCCCGCACCGAGGCTTCCACCAGCTTGTCGACGATGTGCTTCGGCGTCGGCTGGTCCGGGTTGCCCATGCTGAAATCGATGACGTCCTCGCCACGAGCTCGGGCCGCCTTCTTCATTTCACCGACGATGTTGAAGACGTAGGGCGGCAGGCGCTCGATGCGCGGGAAGACGGTGTTCACGGATTCCTCGGTCACGGATTGAGTGCCGGATCGGCACGATTGGGACGGCAATACTGCTGAAAAAAGCCGCTAATTACAGCATGCGCGGCTGATGAGGGCCAGCGCCTGCGGTTCGTATCGCGCCCGGCGGCGTCTTGACTGACCAGGCGCCGACCCGCGCGATGGATCACATGGCGTAGCGGCTAACCGCCATCGCAGCGCCGCCGGCGCTTCGCCGGGGTCCCCTGCCCGCGTTTCATTCAGGAAAGAAAGAACACAGAGTGAAAAGGTGATCCAGCTGACACTTTTAAGAGGAAGAGCAACCCGGTGTCCGAAAGCGTCCGTCATTGCGGCGTGCTCATTGTCGATATCGCCGGATCGGTGAAGCTGCGCAAGGAACTCGGCGAAGTGGCCGCCGGCCGGCAAATCCATCACCTGCTCGACACCCTGATAGCCGCCGCGCGTCGCTGCGGCGCGACCTTCATCAAGGCCTACGGCGACGACATGCTGGCGGTCTTCGAAGAAGCGCAGCTGCCCGCCACCGCTGCGCGGCGCGCCACGCGCCGAAGGGATCATCGAAAGCCGGCGGCGCGAATCCGCCAGAGGCGCGCAGGCGTATCGTCGATCACCACCACTTCAAGCAGAGGCATCCGATGTTCCCGAACGGCATCCATTCCCGTGCACGCCTGAAACTCGCCGCCGCCGCGCTCGCGCTGGCGGTTGCCGCACCCGCCTGGGCGGCCCTGAAAGTCGGCAGCAAGGCGCCGGATTTCAGCACCCAGGCGACGCTGGCCGGCAAGCCGTTCGAGTTCACGCTGGCGGCGGCACTGAAGAAAGGGCCGGTGGTGCTGTACTTCTATCCGGCAGCGTTCACCAAGGGCTGCACGGTGGAGGCCCATCTGTTCGCCGAAGCGACCGACGAATTCAACGCGCTTGGCGCGACGGTGATCGGTGTCTCCAAGGACGACATCGACACGCTGAACCGCTTCTCGGTCAGCGAATGCCGCAGCAAGTTCGCGGTGGCGGCCGACCCGGACCTGGCGATCGCCCGTGCCTATGACGCCAAGGTGCCGCTGCTGTCCTATGCCGACCGCACCTCGTTCGTGATCCTGCCCGACGCAAGCGTCGCCTACGTGCATTCGGCGCTGAAGCCGGACGACCACGTCAAGAACACGCTGGCGGCGGTCAAGGCCTGGAAGGGCAGTCGGCAGCCCTGAGGAGCGGACAGCCGGCGGCGGCCGGCGTCATCGCGACAAGGTGACCGTCCGGTGACACTTTGCCGGGCGACTCGGGTAAGGTCGCAGGCAGTCTCGCCGCTGGCACAAAAGCCGCGAGCCGACGCACAGACGGCGCACGGGGGTGCGCCGTATCCACATCTGGGGAAATCACCATGCTGAGCAGCATCTTGACGCTGAATCGCGGGCGGCTGTCCGCCCGTCTCGCCTTCCGGGCCGCCTTGCTGATGATGATCGGCGGCGCACCGGCCGCCTTCGCTGACGACAGCGCGCCCGAAGCCGCCGGCAGCGCCGATCCGACCCAGCTGAAGGCCGTCACCGTCACCGCCGAGCGCCGTCGCGAAAACATCCGCGACGTGCCGATCTCGGTGTCGACGCTGTCCGACGAAAACCTGGGCGTGCTGGTCACCAACGGCCAGGACGTGCGCCTGCTGGCCGCCCGCGTGCCGAGCCTGAACATCGAATCCTCGTTCGGCCGCGCCTTCCCGCGCTTCTACATCCGCGGCTACGGCAACACCGATTTCGACCTCAACGCCTCGCAGCCGGTGTCCCTGGTCTATGACGACGTGGTGCTGGAAAACCCGTTGCTGAAGGGCTTCCCGATCTTCGACCTGGCGCAGATCGAAGTCGCCCGCGGCCCGCAGGGCACGCTGTTCGGCCGCAACACGCCAGCCGGCGTCGTCAAGTTCGATTCCGCCCGGCCGACCTTCGACCAGGGCGGCTACTTCAACCTGTCGACCGGCACTTACCTGACCACCAACGTCGAATCGGCCTACAACATCCCGCTGTCGAAGACCCTGGCCCTGCGCGTCTCGGGCCTGCTGCAGCGGCGCGAGGACTGGGTCGACAATCTGTACTCGGCGCAGGGCAAGACCTCGCTGGAGGGCTATACCGACGGCGCCTTCCGCGCCCAGCTGCTGTACCAGCCGAGCGCCACGTTCAGCGCGCTGTTCAACGTCCACACCCGGCAGCTCAAGGGCACCGCGCGGCTGTTCCGCGCCAACATCATCGAACCCGGCACCAACGACCTGGTCAGCGGCTTCCGCAAGCGTGAAGTGGCGATCGACGGCCGCAACGAGCAGGACCTGCACGGTACCGGCGGCAGCGTGCGCCTGCGCTGGGATGTCGGCGCCCACAGCCTGTACTCGATCTCCGGCTACGAGCACGTGATCTCCTATAGCCGCGGCGACATCGACGGCGGTTTCGGCGCCGCCTTCGCGCCGCCGTCGGGCCCCGGCTTCATCCCGTTCCCGGCGGAATCGGCCGACGGCCTGCCGAAGCACCAGCAGCTGACGCAGGAGTTCCGCATCGAGTCGAACTACGCCGGCCCGGTCAACTTCCAGGGCGGTGTCTACTACTTCTTCGAAGACATCACCATCGACAGCTTCAACTTCGACACGCTGGCCGGCGGCGTGCAGAACGGCTACGCGGTGCAGGAGCAGCAGAACAACGCGGCTGCGGTGTTCGGCTCGGTGACCTACGCGGTGACGCCGGACTTCAAGCTCAAGGGCGGCGTGCGCTACACGGTCGACAACAAGAACTTCGTCGCCGAGCAGTTGCAGTCGCCGATCGGCGCGCCGCCGACCGGCGAGCTGTACGCCAACCCGTACGACACCGACGTCAGCTGGGATGTCAGCGGCACCTACAAGCTGACGCCGACCGTCAGCGCCTACGCCCGCGTCGCCCGCGGCTTCCGAGCGCCGTCGGTGCAGGGCCGCCTGCTGTTTGGCTCGACCTTGTCGGTGGCCAAGTCGGAAACGGTGCTGTCGTACGAAACCGGCATCAAGGCCGACCTGTTCGACAAGCGCGCGCGCATCGCCTTCAACCTGTTCCGCTCGGAAGTCGAGGACCAGCAGCTGACCGCCGTCGGCGGCGGCGCCAACTTCAACACGCTGATCAATGCCGACAAGGCGCTGCTGCAGGGTGCCGAGCTGGACTTCAAGGCGATCCTCACCCGGAACCTGCTGCTGACCCTCGGCGCCAGCTACAACTACACCGAGATCCAGGACGCCGGGCTTGCCGTTGCCCCCTGCGGCAGCGGCTGCACCGTGCTGGACCCGCAGGCGAATGGCTCGAACACCGTCATCATCGACGGCAACCGGCTGCCCCAGGCGCCGCGCGTGACCGGCAACGCCACTCTGCGCTACGGCCATCCGGTCGGCGCCGGCGAAGCCTTCGTGCTGACCGACTGGGCCTACCGCAGCACCGTCAACTTCTTCCTGTACGAGTCGGTCGAGTACAAGGGCAAGTACCTGCTGGAAGGCGGCCTGCGCGCCGGCTACCTGTGGGGTGACGGTCGCTTCGAGCTGGCCGCGTTCGCCCGCAACATCACCGGCACCACGCGGGTCGTCGGCGGCATCGACTTCAACAACCTGACCGGCTTCATCAACGAACCGCGCCTGATCGGCGCCCAGTTCAAGGCCAGCTTCTGAGGTCTGCCGTCCCGTCTCCCGGCCCGCCGTCGCGCGGGCCGGGAGGCACCGCCCGCCGCCTCAGCGGCGCGGCAGCAGCGCGACTGGATCGATCGGCCGCCCCCGGTCGCGCACCTCGAAATGCAGCAGCGGCCGGTTCTCCGGTCCCAGCCCCAGTTCGGCGATCGGCTGGCCGGGTCCCACCGTTTCCCCTTCCTCGACCAGCCGCCGGCGGTTGTAGCCGTAGGCGGACAGGTACTGCTCGTCGTGCTTGATGATCACCAGCTCGCCGTAGCCCTTCAGTGCCGCGCCGCTGTAGACCACCTTGCCGCCGCGGGCGGCGATCACCAGCTGGCCCGCTTCGCCGGCAATGTCGATGCCCTTGCTGCCGCTGGTCGCGAAGCTGCGCGCCAGTTCGCCCCGTGTTGGCCATTCCCAGCTGGCGGTGCCGGTAACGATCGGGATCGGCTCCGGGCTGCCGGTCGCCACTGCCGATGACGACGGCGCCGGATCCACGCCTGCCGGGGCTGCCGGTGTCGCCGCACCCGGCGGCCCCAGCCGCAGACGCTGGCCGGGGCGGATCGTGTAATCCCGGCCGATGCCGTTCCAGTCGGCCAGTTCGCGGTAGTCGAGGCCGTTGCGGAAGGCGATCGAATACAGCGTGTCGCCACGGGCGACGACATAGGTTTCGCCCGGCGTCGGCTTCGAGCGGACCACCGCCGCGCCGCGACTGACCGTGCGCCGGCCGGCTTCGCTGGCGCAGCCGGCCACCAGCAGCGCCAGCAGCGCGGCCAGCAGCCAGCGGCGGCTCAGCCGCGCCGGCGCAGCAGGAACCACAGCCCACCCGCCACCAGCAGCACCAGCACCGCCAGCGTCAGCTCGTGGGTGTAGGTGCTGATCACGCCGATCGCCGCGTCGCCGAAGAAATAGCCGGCCGCCACCAGCACGCCGCACCAGATCGTGGCGCCGGCGAAGGTGATCAGCGCGAACGGCAGGTAGGCCATGCCGAACACGCCCGGCGGCAGCGAGATCAGGTGCCGCACCACCGGAATGAAGCGGCCGATGAAGGTGGCCCGCGCGGCATTGCCGAGGAACATCGCTTCCGCCTCGTGGTACTTCGCTTCGTTGATCAGCAGGTACTTGCCGAAGCGCAGCAGGAAGGCGCGACCGACATGACGGCCGAGCAGGTAGTTGGCGCTGGCACCGAGCACCGAGCCGAAGCCGCCGGTCAGCGCCGCCAGGAACGGATCGAGGCCGCCGTTGCGGGCCAGGTAGCCGGCCGGAATCATCACCAGCTCCGACGGCACCGGGAACAGGCTCGATTCCAGCGCCATCAGCAGCAGGATCTCGCCGTAGCCGAGTTGCGCGACCGCCTCGGCGATCCACTGCTTGAAAGCTTCGATCACGGCGCGGGCGCGGCGGGCAGGCTCAGGCGCGGCCTTCGAGCAGCGGCACGAAGCTGACCGTAGCGAGATCGGTGGCCTGGTAGCGGGCGCCGCTGCGATCGATGGCGCGCAGCATCTGGTTGTTCGGCGGGCCGACCGGAATCACCAGCCGGCCACCCGGCGCCAGCTGTTCGAGCAGCGCGCGCGGCACTTCGGCAGCGGCAGCGGTGACGATGATGCCGTCGTACGGCCCGTGGGCATCCCAGCCGAGCGTGCCGTCGGCATAGCCGAAGTGGATGTTCCGGTAGCCGAGGCCGGCCAGCCGCTTGCGCGCGGATTCCGACAGCCCCTTGAGCCGCTCGACCGAATAGACCCGCTCGATCAGCTCGGCCAGCACGGCGGTCTGGTAACCGCTGCCGGTGCCGATTTCCAGCACCCGGCGGCGCGCGCCGGTTTCGCTCGACGGCACCAGCAGCGCCTGGCTCATCAGGCCGACCACCACCGGCTGCGACAGGGTCTGCGCCTGGCCGATCGGCAGCGGCCGGTTGCGGTAGGCCTCGCCTTTCCAGGCTTCCTCGACGAAGTCATGGCGCGGAATCTTCAGCATCGCCGCCAGCACCCGCTCGTCGCTGACGCCGTTCCTGCGCAGTTCCTCGACCATCTTCGCGCGGCTGGCCGGCGACGCCAGCCCCAGCCCGCGGCTGTGAGGGTGACTGCCGACCATCACAAGCCCTGGGCCCAGTCGCGCAGCTTGTCGATGACGCTGTGGCGAGTCAGGTCGACCAGCAGCGGGGTGATCGACACCCGGTTCTGTTCGACGGCGTGGAAATCGGTGCCCGGCCCGGCATCGGCGCCGGGGCCGGCCGGGCCGATCCAGTAGATCGGCCGGCCGCGCGGATCGAGCGCCTCGGCCACCGGTTCCGACTGCCGGCGATGGCCGAGCCGCGTCACCTCGAAGCCCTGCAGTTCCTCCCAGGGCACGTCCGGCACGTTGACGTTGAGGATGGTGTGGCCGGGGAACGGATTGCGCGCCAGCTCGGCGATGATCTTCAGCGTCGCCCGCGCGCCGGTGTCGTAGTGCTTCGGGTTGTAGGCCGACATCGACACCGCGATCGCCGCCGAACCGAGATGCCGGCCTTCCATCGCCGCCGCCACGGTGCCGGAGTAGAGCGTGTCGTCGCCGAGATTCGGGCCGTTGTTGATGCCCGACACGACCATTTCCGGCTTTTCCGGCAGCAGGCTGGCCAGCGCCAGATGGACGCAGTCGGTCGGCGTGCCATCGACGCAGATGGTGCCGTCGTCGTGCTTCTGGATGCGCAGCGGCACCAGGATGGTCAGCGAGTTCGAAGCCGCACTCCGGTTGCGGTCCGGGGCGACGATGTCGACCTGGTGTTCGCTGCGCAGCTGCCGCGCCAGCGCCAGCAGTCCGGGTGCCGTGCAGCCGTCATCGTTGGACAGGAGTATCCGCATGGTGGAGGTGTCGTGAGGAATGGCCTTAGTTTACGTGGCACCGGGCTATGATGCGGCTGCCATGCCAAGCCCCGCCGACGACGCCCTGCCCGACTCCGCCGACGACGTCGACTTCCGCTCGGCGATGGCCGGCGTGCAGCGCCGCAGCGGCTCCGACCGGATCGCGCCGCTGCGCACGCCGCCGCCCCCCAGGCCGCGTCAGGCCGAGGCGGATGAACGCGCGGTGATGGCCGAGCTGCTCGAGTTCAGCATGTTCGAGCCGGAGCTGATCGAAAGCAGCGACACCCTGAGCTATCGCGGACCCGGCCTGCAGGACAGCGTCTGGCGCAAGTTGCGCCGAGGCGCCTACCGGGTGCGCGCCGAACTGGACCTGCACGGCATGAACCGCGGCGATGCCCAGCTGGCCGTGTCGATGTTCCTGGCCGAATGCCAGTCGCGCGACGTGCGCTGCGTGCGGATCATCCACGGCAAGGGCAACCGCTCTCCGAACACCGGCCCGGTGATCAAGACCCTGCTCGACAGCTGGCTGCGCCGGCGCAGCGATGTCATCGCCTTCTGCTCGGCGCGCCCGCACGACGGCGGCACCGGCGCTGTCTACGTGCTGATGCGCGCCACCGCCGCCAGCCTGCCCGGCAACGGCTGACGGCGATGATCCGGATCAGCCTCGAAACCTGGCTGACCCGCCTGCCGCTGCAGGACGACGGACACCTGCTGATCGGCGCCACTGGCCATCTGCGGCTGTCGGCCAGCGAGCGTGCGGCGGTGACCAGCCGCCTGCGCCACGAGGCCCTGCCCACGCTGATCGCCCGCGCCCGGCCCCGGCGGGTCAGCCTGGTGACCGGACTGGCGCCGGGTGCCGACCTGCTGTTCAAGCAGGTCGCCAGCCAGTGGCTGCGCGAGGCCGGCATCGCGTTCGATACGGTGGCGCTGCTGCCAGTGCCGGTGCCGGTGCTGATCGACGACTGGGTGGCGCGGCTCAGCGAGATGTCGGTGACGCTGGAGCCGGCCACCATCGAGGCGGTGCGCGCCGGCATCGAAGAACAGCTGGCGCTGTGCGCCGTGGTCATCGATCTGGTGCCCGGCGGCCCGGCCGATCCCAAGCTCCGGCTCGGCGCCTTCCGCCAGCGCCAGTACCGGCAGCTGGCTGCCTGCCTGGCCGAGCAGTCGGACGTGCTGGTGGCGATCCTGCGGCCCGGCCACAGCGGCCTGCCTGGCGGCGCTGCCGACGTGGTCAGCTGGCGGCATCGTCCGGCCCGGATTCCGGCAGCGCTGTCGACGCTGCACCTGCGCCGGCCAGCGGTTGCCGGGCGGCCGCTGCTGCTGATCGACCCCACCCTGGCGGCCGTGCCGGGCCCCCGTCCGGCCGACAGCGGCGGCATCGAATCGGCGCTGCTCGACCCGCTGCAGCAGGTGCTCGACGCCTGCCGCGCGGCGCTGAAGACCGGCAACTACCTGCTCTGCCACGACCTTGCCGAACGCGCCCGTGCCGACGGCCTGCGCTCGCGCGAGCTTGACCACCTGGCCCTGCTGTCGCTGGCCAATGCCGGCAGCACCCAGCTGGCGCTGCGCCGCTACCGCGAGCTGGGCATCGGCGTCGATGACGGCGACAGCGACGGCGACGGCTACAACGTCGAGGAATGGCTATCGCTGAAGGCCCGCCTGCTGAAGGATCTGGCGCTCGCCGCGCCGGCCGCCAAGGCCCCGGCCCTGTTCGTCGAATCCGGGCGGGTCTACGCCCAGGCCTTCGACCACGCGCAGGGCTATTTTCCCGGCATCAACGCCGCCACCATGCTGATGCTCGGCGGCCACGGTCCGGAAGCGCTGGCGCTGGCGCGCCGGGTGCTCGATTCGCTGGACGCACTGGCCGACGATGCCGACGGTGCTGGCGTTGGCGACACCGAGCGCTACTACCGCGCCGTCACCGAGGCCGAGGCCGCGCTGCTGCTCGGCCGCGTCGAACGGGTGCGCGGCGCGCTGGCCCGGGCCGCGCAGCTGCAGCCCGGCAACGTCAATGCCCTGAGCCGTACCGGCGCCCAGCTGCGGCTGATCTGCCGCCATCTCGGCCACGATCCCGCGCATCTGGCAGCGCTGTCGGTCCCGCCTGTGCTGTTCGTGCCGTCGGCGCTGCCGGCCGAGCTGCCGCTGCCGGCCGAGGCCTCGTTCGTCTGCATCGGCCTGAACGGCCCGCGCGAGCTGGACATCGCCGAGCATTACCGGCTGCGCGGCGTGCGCGTGCACCTGGTGCTGCCGGCCGCCCGCGAGCAGCTGGTGGAGGAATGGCAGCGGCATCACGGCACCGCCATCGCGCAGCGCCTGCAAGGCCATCTGGAACGTGGCGGCGAATGCTCGATCGCCCAGGGCTTCCTCGAGCGCGAGGGCGACTGGCGCGCCGCCTACGTGTCGGCCACCGCCTGCGGCCTGTCGCGGCTGGAAGCGCGCCGGATCGGCGCCGGCTGGCACGACCTCGGCCACGGCGGCGGCCCGCGTGCCGCCGACGCGGCCTGCGGCTGCGGCGCGCCGCTGCCGCTGCACTGCGCGCCCGGCCGCACCGGCCAGCCCGAAACGCGGCGGCTGGTCGGCACCCTGTTCGCCGACTTCGCCGGCTACAGCCGGCTCGGCGACGAGGAGCAGCCGGTGTTCCAGGACGTGCTGATCGGCGGCATCGCCGCCGCGCTGACCGAGCACCAGCCGCACATCCTGCTGCAGCACACCTGGGGCGACGCGGTGCACGTGGTGACCGATGACGCCGAAACCACGGCGCGCATCGCCGACCGCATCCACAGCATCGTCGAGCGGGCCCGCAGCGGTCTTGGCGGCATGCTGGAAAAGCTCGAGCTGCGCCTGTCCGCGCACTACGCGCCGGTGTTCGAGGGCATCGACCCGGTCGAGGGCACCACCACCTACTTCGGTTCCCAGCTGTCGTTCGCAGCGCGGGTCGAGCCGGTCACGCCGCCCGGCATGATCTTCGTCACCGAAGCCTTCGCCGCCCGTCTGATGCTGGAAGCGCCGGATCGCTACGCCGCCGAGTACGCCGGCGAAATCGAGCTGGCCAAGCGCTACGGCAAGTACCGGCTGTACTCGCTGCGCCGGGGCGAAGCCGACAGCTGACGGACGCGCTTTCGGCCGGCTCAGCGCCCGCGCAGGAACAGGCGGTCGAGGCCGTCGGCGTCGATCTGCACCCAGGTCGGCCGGCCGTGATTGCACTGGCCGGCGTTCGGCGTCCGCTCCATGTCGCGCAGCAGCGCGTCCATCTCCGCCAGCGTCAGCCGACGGTTGGCCTTGATCGCGGCGCGGCAGGCCATGTCGGCCAGGATGCGGTGCTGGGCGTCGAGTGCCTCGCCGAAATGCTCGGCGCTTTCCGCCGCCTCGGCACCGCCGCAGAGGCTGCGCAGCAGCGCGCCCAGGTCGGTCTTGACCAGCAGTGCCGGCACCGCCCGCACGGTGACCGTGTCCGGGCCGCTGCGATCGATCAGCAGGCCGAAGCGGCGCAGGGACTCGGCCTGCGCTTCCAGCTCGTCGGCCTCGCCTTCGCCGACCACCACCGGCTCCGGCAGCAGCAGGCGCTGGGCGGCGATGCCATCGCTGGCCAGTTCGCGCTTGAAGCGTTCGTAGATCACCCGCTCGTGCGCGGCGTGGGCATCGACCAGCACCAGCCCGTGGCGGTTCTCGGCCAGCACGAACACGCCGCGGATCTGGGCGATCGCCCGGCCCAGCGGCGCCTCGTCGCCGTCGCCAGCACCGTCGGCGGCGACCGCCAGCGGTTCGCCGGAACCGGTCTCGGCCGGCGGTCGGTACAGCGGCCACGGCGCGCCGCCGCCGACGTCCGCGTCCCGTTCGCGGACCGGCCACGACGGCGCCGCCGACGGCTGCGGATAGCGCAGCGCGACCTGGCTCGGTTCGCTGGCCGGCGGGCCCGGCGTCTCGAACGCGACCCGGTGGTGCAGCCCCGGCTCCGGCCGCACCCGCCGCAGCAGCTGGTGCACCGCACCGAACAGGAAATCGTGGATCACCGAGGCATCGCGAAAACGCACCTCGGTCTTCTGCGGATGCACGTTGACATCGACCCGCGCCGGGTCCAGCTCCAGGAACAGCACGAAGGCCGGATGCCGCTGCGAATGCAGCACATCGGCATAGGCGCGGCGCAGCGCGTGGCCGAGCAGCTTGTCGCGCACGTTGCGGCCGTTGACGTAGAGGTACTGCAGATCCGGCTGGGCCCGCGCGAAACTCGGCAGTGCCACCCAGCCCCACAGGCGCAGGCCGAGGCGCTGCTCGTCGACCGTCACCGCATTGGCGAAGAACTCGTCGCCGCAGACCTGGGCGACCCGCGCCGCCCGGGCCGCCTCGCCGTCGGCGCGCGGCAGCTCGAAGCTGCGCCGGCCGTTGTGGCCGAGCTTCAGCCGCAGGTCGAAACGGGTCAGCGCCAGGCGCCGCAGGATCTGGTCGACATGGCGGAACTCGGTGCCGTCCGCCTTCATGAACTTGCGGCGCGCCGGCGTGTTGAAGAACAGGTCGCGCACTTCGATCGTGGTGCCGATCGGATGCGCCGCCGGCTGCGGCCCGGCATCGTCCGGCACGCCGCTGCCGCCCAGTTTCCAGCCATGCGGCTGATCGGCCGTGCGCGAAATCAGCGCGAAGCGCGACACCGACAGGATGCTCGGCAGCGCCTCGCCCCGGAAACCGAAGCTGCGGACCCGCTCCAGGTCATCGAGCCCGGCGATCTTGCTGGTGGCGTGCCGGGTCAGCGCCAGCGCCAGCTCGGCGCGGGCGATGCCGCAGCCATCGTCGCGCACCCGGATCAGGTTCAGCCCGCCGGCCTCCAGCTCGACCTCGATCGCGGTGGCACCGGCATCGAGGCTGTTCTCGACCAGCTCCTTGACCACGGCGGCGGGGCGCTCGACCACCTCGCCAGCGGCGATCTGGTTGATCAGCTGCTCATCCAGCACACGGATGCGGCTCACGGGCCGACGGTGTCCGTGGCGATCGGGAGGATGAAAGATCCGGGGAAGATCGAAGAGGTCACGCGCGCCGGCAGCTGTTGCGGGCGGCCAGCTTAATGAAGTTCTGGTGTCCGCCGCAGGCGGGCAACAACCAGGCCGCTCGCGCTGTCCAGCCGACGGCCTTTCAGCGCCGCAGGCGTGCCGACGCCGGACGAGTGGTGGTCGAGGTCTTGACCGGAACGGCGGTGGCGATCTGCTGCGGGCGGTAACGGGCGAAATAGCTGCGCACGCCGTCGAAGATCGATTCCGCCAGCTGGTCCTGGTAGTCCGGATCGCCGAGCAGCTTTTCCTCGCGCGGGTTGCTGATGAACGCCGTCTCGACCAGCACCGACGGGATGTCCGGCGACTTCAGCACCATGAAGCCGGCCTGCTGGACTTCCGCCTTCTGCAGCCGGTTGATCCGGCCCATCGCATGCAGCATGCGGCTGCCGACGTCGAAGCTGGCTTCCATCGTCGCGCCCTGCGAGATGTCGATCAGCACGGCGGCGACGTTGTCGTCCTGCTTCTGCAGCGCGACGCCGCCGACCAGATCGGCCGCGTTCTCGTGATTGGCGATCCAGCGTGCCTGCTCGCTGGAAGCACCGCGTTCCGACAGCACGTAGACCGACGACCCGTGCATCGAGCGGTCGTTGACCGCGTTGGCATGCACCGACACGAAAAGATCGGCGTTCACCTGCCGTGCCTTGACGGTGCGGGTGCGCAGTTCGATGAAGGTGTCGCTGTCGCGGGTCAGCACGGCGCGCATGCCGGGCTCGGCATTGATCTTCCGGGCCAGGCGGCGGGCGATGGCCAGGGTCACGTCCTTCTCGCGCAGGCCGCCAAGGCCGATCGCGCCCGGATCATTGCCGCCGTGACCGGCGTCGACGGCGACGATCACCTCGCGCCCGGCCACGCGCGGCCGGACCGGTTCGGCGCTGGCGACGGCCGCCGGGGCATCGGCGGCCGGAAGCGGCGCGGCGGCCACGGCAGCGGCGGCGGTCGCCGATGCGGCGGCCACAACAAGTTCGGGCTTCGGCGCAGCCGGTGCAGCGGCAGGCACCGGCGTGGTCGCAGGAACGGAGGAAGTTGCCGGCAGCGCGGCCCGGTGCGGCTGCTTCGGCATCAGGTCGACGATCAGCCGATAGCCATAGCCTTCGCTGGCCTCCAGGCCGAACGATTGCGGCGCGACTTTTTCGCCGACGTCGAGCACCACGCGCAGGCCGGCTTCGCGCGGGCCGGTGCGGACGCTCTTGACCAGCCCCTTGCCGGCGCTCGCCGCCGGCATCCCGGGGCCACGACGGGCATCGGCGAAATCGATCACCACGCGGTCCGGATTGGCCAGCGTGAACAGCTTCGGCGTGGTGGCGACGTCGAAGTCGAACACCGCCCGCGTCGCTTCCGGTCCGTCCATCAGGCGCATTTCGCGCAGTTCGGCCGCCGCCGCCGAGGCGGCAGTCAACAGCAGCAGCAATCCGGTCAGTGCACGCATGGCAGCCCAGCGGGGTCGAACAAAGGCGGAAGATAGTTCGACGCGCTTGTCAACGCAAGAATTTTCTTATCGAAATCAGTAGCTAGACGCGCGAATCTCAAGTGGGATGCGAAATTGGCGCGGCGTTTGTCGGCCATCCACCGCCGTCCAGGGTGTCGACGGTCGCGATCCGGCCACCGTCGGCCGCCCGCAGTTCGATCCGCAGGCTCGGCGGCGGCAGGTAGCCGGCACCGCATTCCGGCCACTCGACGAGCCAGCCGCAGCGGCTCGGCGGATAGTCGTCGAGACCGAGGCCTTCCAGTTCGTCCGGCGATTTCAGGCGGTAGAGATCGAGGTGCAGCCAGTCGCGACCATCGACGCTGTACGGCTCGATCAGCGTGTAGGTCGGGCTGCGGATGCTGCCGGTCACGCCCAGCGCCCGCAGCCAGCCGCGTACCAGCGTGGTCTTGCCGGCACCGAGCGTGCCGTGCAGGTAGACCACACCGCCCGGCCGCGCTCGGAACGCCGCAGCCAGTTCGGCGCCCAGGGCTTCGGTGGCGGCGTCGTCGGCCAGGAAGCGTTCGGTGACACTCATGGATTGACCACCACCTGCAGCGCCTCGATGACATCGGAGGCCATCAGGCCGCGCTCGCCCCGTTCGGCAGCGCGATCGCCGGCCAGCGCATGAGCGGTGACCGCCGCAGCGGCGGCAGCGTCGATCGCCAAACCTTGGGCGATGAAGGCGGCGGCAACGCCGGTCAGCACATCGCCCATGCCGCCAACGCCCATGCCGGGATTGCCGTACGGGCAGACGCGCAGTTCGGCGGCGCTGCCGCCGAGCACCAGGCTGCCGGCGCCCTTGAGTACCACTGCGCCGCCGTAACGTGCCTGCAGCGCGCCGATCGCGCCCAGGCGATCGGCTTGCACCTCGGCCGTACTCAGGCCCAGCAGACGTCCGGCTTCGCCAGGATGCGGCGTCAGCAGCCACCGGTCGTCACGGCGTGGCGCAGCGGCCAGCGCGTTCAGCGCATCGGCGTCGACGACCTTCGGCAGCGCCGCGTCGATGGCGGCATCGAACATCGCCTGTCCCCAGGCTTCGCGACCGAGACCCGGGCCGAGCGCCAGCACGTCGGCGCGGGCGATCAGTGGCTGAAGGTCTTCCGGGCGCTCGACGCTGCGCACCATGACATCGGGCTGGGCGGCCGTCAGCGCCGCCGCATGGCGGTCGCGGGTGGCGACGGTGACCAGCCCGGCACCAGCGCGCAGCGCCGCCCGGGCCGCCAGCAGGATCGCGCCGGCCATGCCGTGATCGCCGCCGACCAGCAGCACGTGGCCGTGGCTGCCCTTGTGGCCGGTGCGCGGCCGCTTCGGCAGCCAGCCGCGCAGTTCGCTGCGATCGGTGAGCCGGGCCAGCACCGGCAGGCCATCGTGTGCGGCAGCCGGCAGGTCCAGCGTGGCCAGCTCCAGCGCTCCGGTTAGGGCCGGTCCCTGGCCGGTGCACAGGCCCGGCTTCAGCGCGATGAAGCTGACCGTCAGATCGGCCTCGATCGCCGCGCCGGGCGCAGCACCGGTATCGGCATCGAGCCCGGACGGCACGTCCAGCGCCAGCACGGCGGTACCGCCGGTGCGGGCGGCATTGATGGCGGTGATGGCGGCCGCCGCGTCACCGGTCGGCGCGCGACTCAGGCCGATGCCGAACAGCGCGTCGACCAGCAGGTCGGCGTCATCCAGCGCCTGCCCGGCCGACCAGCGCTGCACCGCACCGCGCGCCAGCCAGCGATTGCGCGCCATCAGGGCATCGCCGCGCCGAGGCAGGTCCTCGCATTCATGGACCCGTACCGTGCAGCCGGCGGCTTCGGCGAGGCAGGCCAGCTCGTAGCCATCGCCGCCGTTGTTGCCGGGTCCGCAGAAGACGGTGACGTGGCGGGCATTCGGCCAGCGCCAGCGGGCGGCGGTCCAGGCCGCCTCGGCGGCGCGCTGCATCAGCGTGTGGCCGGCGATGCCGAACACCTCGATCGCCCGCCGGTCGAGCTCGCGGGTCGAGACCGCCGAATACAATCGCGAGATGATGGAGTCCATCCACGGATTATAAGTGCCGACCTCCCCCGCTCCGCCGCTGCCACGCGACTGGCCGGCGCTGATCCGCAGCTGGGCGCAGTCGCTGGGCTTCGCCGATGCCGCGATCGCCACCCAGGCGCTCGATGAAGACCACGCCCACCTGCAGCGCTGGCTCGCCGAAGGCCGCCACGGCGGCATGGCCTGGATGGCCGAACACGCAGCGCTGCGCGCCGACCCGGCGCGGCTGCAGCCGGGCACGGTGACGGTGATCAGCGCGCGGCTCGACTACCGGCCCTCGGCCGCCGATGCCGAGGCCCTGCTGGCCGATCCGGAAGGCGCCTACATCTCGCGCTACGCGCTGGGTCGCGACTACCACAAGCTGATGCGGCAACGGCTCAAGAAGCTGGCCGAACGCCTGGCTGCCGAGATCGCGCCACACGGCTACCGGGTGTTCGCCGACAGCGCCCCGCTGCTGGAAAAGGCGCTGGCCCGCAATGCCGGTCTGGGCTGGATCGGCAAGCACACGCTGGTGCTGAACCGCGAGGCCGGTTCCTGGTTCTTCCTCGGCGAGATCTGCACCGACCTGCCGATCGCAGCCACCGCCGCCGGGCCGGCGACGCCGCGCTGCGGCAGCTGCACGGCCTGCCTCGACATCTGCCCGACGCAGGCGATCACCGGGCCCTACCAGCTCGATGCGCGGCGCTGCATTTCCTACCTGACCATCGAGCACCACGGCGACATCCCGGAAGACCTGCGGCCGCTGATCGGCAACCGCATCTTCGGCTGCGACGACTGCCAGCTGGCCTGTCCGTGGAATCGCTACGCGAAGCTCGACGCGACGCCGGATTTCGCGCCGCGCCACGGGCTCGACAGCGCCCGCTTGATCGATCTGTTCGCGTGGAGCGAGGACGAGTATCTGGCGCGCACCGAAGGCATGGCGCTGCGCCGGGCCGGCTATGCGCGCTGGCTGCGCAACCTGGCCGTGGCGATCGGCAATGCGCTGGCCGACCCGGCGACTACCGCTTCGGCGGCGGCGTCGCTCGTCGCGGCGCTGCAGGCGCGCGCGGCGTTTCCGGATTCAACGGTGCAATCTCATATTCGATGGGCGCTGACGCGTCGTCCGGCGGCGGACAGTAGATCGCCGTGCCGCTGTAGCGATTGATCAGCGCCCGCGTGTTGTCGTAGGCCTCGAGCAGCCGGGGATCGGTTTCGCCGCTGATCGCGCGCTGCAGCTGTTCCTCGGCCAGGGAGATGCAGCGCCGCTCCAGCAGCACCAGCGCCAGGTTGTTGCGCGCCACCGGATTGTCCGGCTTGCGCTTGAGTGCTTCGACATAGGCGTCCTGCGCGGTCTGCCACTGCTTCATCGCGTAGCGGGCATTGCCCAGCGCCACCCACGGCACCACCGCGTTGGGCCAACGGGCGATGGCGGCGACGGCACCCTTTTCGGCAAGCCCCGGATAACCGGCTGCGGTGGCGGCCTCACCGGCGGCGATCCAGGCGTCCTGGGTCGCCGACGCCGGCACCCGGTTGCCATCGTTGAGCGTCATCGCCCAGGCGTCGCCGCCCTTCCAGCGGCTGACGAATTCATCGACCGGCTGGTAGACGCGGCCGTCCTTGCCGCTGCGCAGGATCATCCGGTTGCCTACGGGATCGACGCCGACGACCACCGAATAGCGCCCGCCGTCGAGCTGCTGGAACACCAGCACCGGCTGGCCGCTGCGGACTTCGGCGAGCACCGCGTTCAGCGTCGGCGGCAGCACGAACGGCAGGCGGCCGAAGCGGCGCGCGAGGTCGAGCATCTCCGCGCGCAACGCCGGCACCGCCGTTTTCTTGCCGAGCAGCGGCGCGACCTGGCCAGGGCCGACCGTGTTCAGGCCATCGGTGTACAGCAGCGTGGCCAGGGCGGCTGCGGCCGAGGCCCGCTCGGTGGATGGGAAGAACGCCGTCTTAGACAGCTCCAGCCGCTCGTCGCCGGAGCCGAAATCCTGCACCCGCAGCGTCACCTGCGGCGTGCAGGCGGTCAGCAGTGCGGCCACCGCGACGGCTGGCAGCAGGCGATCAATGGGCACGGGCGCGCTCCAGCAGTTGCAGGGTCGAGGCATCGAGCGTGCCGGCGGCGGCAGGATTCGCCTGCGCGGCGATGACATCACGCGCCAGCTGCTTGCCCAGCTCCACGCCCCACTGGTCAAAGGCATTGATGTTCCACAACACGCTGAGCGCGAACGTGCGGTGTTCGTACAGCGCGCACAGCGCGCCGAGGTGGAAGGCATCGAGCCGCGGCAGCAGCAGCGTGCTCGACGGCCGGTTGCCGGTGAACACGCGATGCGGGATCGCCGCTTCCAGCGCCTCTCCGACCAGGCCCTGGGCGGCCAGTTCGGCGCGGACCTGGTCGGCGTTCTTGCCGCGCATCAGCGCCGCGCTCTGCGCCAGGCAGTTGGCGATCAGCAGCCGCTGCTGGTCCGGGTAGCCGTGGATGGCTTCGAGCGGCAGGATGAAATCGACCGGGTTGAGAGCCGGCCCCTGATGCAGCAGCTGGAAGAAGGCGTGCTGGGCATTGCTGCCGACATCGCCCCAGATCACCGGCGTGGTCGGGTAATCGACCGGCTGGCCATCGCGATCGACACCCTTGCCGTTCGATTCCATCTCCAGCTGCTGCAGCCAGCCGACGAAACGGTGCAGGCGCTGCGCATACGGCACCACCACCTGGCTGGCAGCGCCCAGGAAATTGGTGTTCCACAGCGCGATCAGCGCCATCAGCACCGGCAGGTTGCGGTGCATCGGCGCATCGCGGAAGTGCAGATCCATCGCCCGGGCGCCGGCGAGCAGTTCCCGGAAGCGCGCCGGACCGAGCGCGATCAGCGCCGACAGCCCCACGGCCGACCACAGCGAATAGCGCCCGCCGACCCAGTCCCAGAAGCCGAACACCAGCGCCGGATCGATGCCGAAGGCCTCGGTGGTCGGACGCGAGGTCGACACGCCGGCGAAGTGGCGGGCAACCGCCGCTTCGCCGAGCGCCGCCGTCAGCCAGCGGCGGGCGGCGTGGGCGTTCACCATCGTTTCCTGGGTGGTGAAGGTCTTGGAGGTCACCACGAACAGCGTGCGGGCGGGATCGAGCCGGCACAGGATCAGGCCGAGCTGCGCGCCGTCGACGTTCGACAGGTAATGGGCGCGCGGCAGCGTCGCGTTCTGCGACAGCGCTTCCCAGATCATCCGCGGGCCGAAGTCGGAGCCGCCGATGCCGATGTTGACGATGTCGGTGATCTTCTCGCCGGTGGCGCCGCGCCAGTCGCCGCTGCGCACGGCCTCGGCGAAGGCCACCATCCGATCCAGCTCTCCGTCGACCAGGGCCGTGACTGGCTCGCCGTCCATCACTGGCGCCGCGCCGCGCAGCGCGACATGGCCGACGGCGCGCTGCTCGGTGGCGTTGATCACCTCGCCTGCGAACATCCGGCCGATCCAGGCTGGCAGCTGCTGCTGATCGGCAAGCGCCAGCAGCGCGGCCAGCACCTCGTCACCGAGCCGCTGCTTGGAGTAGTCGAGATACAGGCCGCAGGCCTCGGCCGCGTAGCGGCAGGCGCGTTCCGGGTCCTGCGCGAATCGGGCGGCGGTGGTGATCTCCCGGTCTGCCTCGGCAAGGGCGATCAAGGCACGCCAGGCGGCGCTTTCCGTCAGTGCAGACATCGGGCGGCACGTCGGCAATAAAAAAGGGACCCAAGCTTACTCAAGCCGGAGTCCCTTCGTGCTGCCGCCAGCGACGGTCAGGCCGCCTGCACCGGAATCGTGTTGGCGGTGCGGGTGACGCGGTTGGCTTCGTCGCAGTAGACCAGCTTCGGCTTGTGCATCTTGGCGACGTTGGCTTCCACCTCGGCGTACGCGCAGATGATCACCCGATCGCCGACCCGTGCCTTGTGGGCTGCCGCACCGTTGACCGAGATGATGCCGCTGCCGTTCTCGGCGCGGATCGCATAGGTGGTGAAGCGTTCGCCGTTGCCGACGTTGTAGATCTGGATCTGCTCGTACTCGTGGATGCCGGCGAGATCGAGCAGACGCCCGTCGATCGCGCAAGAACCTTCGTAGTCGAGTTCAGCGTGGGTCACACGCGCACGGTGCAATTTGCACTTGAGCATCGTCAGTTGCATGAGCTTCTTCCTGGATGGTTGGCTGACGCGCGGGTGGCCCACAAAGACATGCACCCGGAATCAAGATGTTCAACGACCGAGGGCGGCCCACAAAGACATACGCCCGTCGCTGCAGGATTGTTCACTGCAGCAAGTCGCAAAATTGTAACGATATAGCCGGCCTGCGCCAACAAACCTTTCGTACGGATCATGCCGGTCCGATGAACGGAACCGGTGATCGAGCCGGCTGCCATCACTCAGTCGAGCCGCACCGGCAGGTTGTCGATCAGCCGGGTGCCGCCGAGCACGGCCGCGACCAGCACCACGAACGCGCGATCGCCGGCTGCGGCCGGCGCCAGCGCCGGGCTGCGCACTTCCAGGTACTGCGGCGTGAAGCCGGCGCCGGCCAGCACGGCCACCTGCTCGGCGCACAGCGCGGTGAAATCGCGGCGGCCGGCGCCGATACCGGCCGCAACCGCCTTCAGCGCCGCGTGCAGCCCCGCCGCACGCGGGCGATCCTGCGCGCTCAGGTACTGGTTGCGCGACGACAGCGCCAGGCCGTCGGCCGCGCGGGCGGTCGGATAACCGACGATGTCGATGCCGAAGCGCAGGTCCTCGTTCATCCGCCGGACGATCTGCAACTGCTGCCAGTCCTTCTCGCCGAACACGGCGATGTCCGGCCGCACGCTGGCGAACAGGATGGCCACCACGGTGGCGACGCCAGTGAAAAAACCGGGCCGGAAGGCGCCTTCCAGCTCGTTGGCGATCGGCGCGACGGTGATCGTCGTCGCCGGCGGGTAGCCGTTGACGTAAACCTCCTCGACCGGCGGCGCCCACAGCAGGTCGACACCTGCCGCTTCGAGCTTGGCAATGTCATCCGGCAGCGTGCGCGGGTAGCGGCCGAAATCCTCGTTGGGACCGAACTGCAGCGGGTTGACGAAGATCGTCACCACCACCCGGTCGGCGCGCGAGCGGGCGGCCGCGACCAGCGCCAGGTGGCCGTCATGCAGGTTGCCCATGGTCGGCACCAGCGCCACGGTCTTGCCCTCGGCGCGCCAGCGATCGACGGTGACGCGCAGTTCGGAGGCCAGGTGCAGGGTTTTCATGGTCGGGATCGAGAGCGTCTGAACGTCAGCGAGCGGCGGATTCTGAACCGATCGCCGGCCGGGTGTTGAGCCGCCAGATCGCGGCCAGCCGTCCGGGCGCCAGCAGCGGGCCGCGAATGACTTTCTGCAGGTCGTCGTACAGCGCCCGCTGCGCCGGGTCGACCAGCTGGTTGCGGCCGCTGGCGACCGAGTCCAGGTAGCCCGGCGGCAGTTCGCGCACGAAATGGCCGATGCGCCAGGGCCGCGTGCTCGGCAGGCGGGCCAGGAAGGCGTCGGACAGCGCGTGCTGATCGACGATGTGGATGTCCGGCCCGGCAGCAAAGCCGGAGAAGCCGATCGCGTTGAACACCTGCACCGACTGGCTCGGCGCGCCTCGCATGCGCTTGCCGGTCATGCCCCAGGCGTGATTGAACGGCACCTGCCGGTAGCGCTGGTGGTAGACCAGTCCGGTCTGGGCGAAGTAATAGCGGCGCTCGTCGGCCACGCCGTTGGGGCGGATCGGCGGATCGGCCGCCTCGAACGGAATCAGCCGCGTGGCGGACAGCAGCAGCACCGCCGCGACCGCCAGCCAGACCCGGTCCTGATCCGCCCAGCGGGCGTCGCCGCTGTCGCTGCTCAGCAGGATCGCGGCCAGGAACGCCGGCACGCTGACGAAGCGGCCCTGCATGAAATCGCCGCCGGCGTTGACCACGTAGGCCAGGTAGGCCAGCAGGCCCAGCGCCAGCGGCAGCCGGGCCCGCGAGGCGCCCGGCGCGAACGGGGCCAGCAGCGCCAGCACCAGAATCGCCATCGTGCCCGGGTCGCGGGTCGCGACATCGAGCAGGTAGACCACGCCCTGCCCGAGGTACTCGGCCTTCGGAATGCCGGTATTGAGCTTGGCGTAGTAGGTGTTCGGAAACGGAAAGCCGTAGAACAGCAGCGAGAACAGCTCCCAGGCCAGCAGCGGCAGCAGCGCGATGACCGCAAGGCCCAGCGCCCGGCGCGACCGCTGCTGCCACAGCTCGATGGCCAGCGCCGGCGCCACCATCAGCGCCAGATCGAGCCGGTTCAGCGCCAGCCCGCAGCCGGTGAGCATCAGCCCGAACAGCGGCCGATGGCCGGCGGGATGATTCAGCCACTGCGCGCAGAACAGCGCCACCAGCAGGAACGACAGCGGGTTCTCCAGCCCCGAGGTGGTGAAATCGAGCAGCGCCTGCGAGCCCAGCAGCAGCGCCACGAAAGCAACCGCCGCCGCATTGGAATCGGTCAGCCGGCGCAGCACCACCCATACGGCCAGCAGCGAACAGGCGACCGATACCGCCATCGCGGTCAGGTACATCTCGTCGGTCAGCGCGTGCGCGGCGGCGATCAGGAACAGCCACAGCGGATGGGTGAACGCCTGCACCCGCTCGTCGGTGTTCCAGGTCAGCCCGTAGCCGTGCACCAGGTTCCAGACGCTGCGGAAGCTGATGTAGGCGTCGTCCGACATCCAGCCGAGCCGCAGCACCACCAGCGCCACCACCAGCAGCAGCACCGCACGCAGGGTCGATCCCGGCAGCGCCTGCAGCATCGGAGCCGGCACCGCGCTCAGAAGCAGTGCGCCGGTGCCGGATAGGCACCGCTCTTGACCGCCTGCACGTAGGCGCGGATGGCCGATTCGATGTCCGGCGCGCCGGCCATGAAGTTCTGCACGAAGCGCGGCTTGCGACCGATGGTGACCATCGGCGAGATGTTCAGGATGTCGTGCAGCACCAGGATCTGCCCGGACACGTCGGGGCCGGCGCCGATGCCGATCACCGGCACCTGAGACGCCTCGGTGATGCGCTTGCCGAGGCTCGACGGCACGCATTCCAGCAGCAGCATGTCGGCCCCGGCTTCCTCCAGAATCCGCGCGTCCTTCAGCATCGCTTCGGCCGCCGCGTCCTCGCGGCCCTGCACCTTGAAGGCGCCGAGCTTGTGGATCAGCTGCGGCTGCAGGCCCAGGTGGGCGCAGACCGGCACGCCGCGCACCGACAGGTATTCGACGATGTCGGCCTGCTCGCGGCCGCCTTCGAGCTTGACCATCTTCGCCCCGCCCTCCTGCATCAGCCGCTGCGAGGCATCGAGCGCCCGTTCACGAGTGGCGAAGCTGAGGAACGGCAGGTCGGCGACCAGGAACGCCCGCTTCAGATACGGCGCCACGCAGCGCGAGTGGTAGGCAATGTCGGCCACCGTCACCGCCGTGGTCGCGTTCTGGCCCTGGATGACCATGCCCAGCGAGTCGCCGATCAGCACCACGTCGACCCCGGCGCGATCCTCGATCAGCGCGAAGCTGGCGTCGTAGCAGGTCAGACAGGCGATCTTCTCGCCGGCCTCGCGCATACGGCGCAGTTCGGAGACATGGACAGGCGTGCCGGGCGCAGCAGCGGGGGCGGTCATTCGGGCAGGCAGCGGTTGGCGAGAGAAGGGACGTCTAGATTACCGGAGCGCAGTGGCTGAACTGCGCGCGGCGCGCTTATCAAGGCGGCGAGCCGCCGTCGGTCGTAGGCCAGCCGCGCGACAGTCCGGCCTGGCCGATCGCGGCGGCCAGCTGCGACACCGGGCCGTGGCCCGGAATCACCAATGCGGGGGCGATCTCGGCCAGCGGTACCAGCACCCAGTTGCGCTGCGGCAAATGCGGGTGCGGCAGGCTCAGCCGGGCGCTGTCGAGCGCCACGCCGTCGATGTGCAGCAGGTCGATGTCGAGCCGCCGCGCGGTCCAGCGGGTGCCGTCGCGCACCCGGCCATGATCGGCTTCGATCGCCAGCACGGCGTCGAGCAGCGCCTCCGGCGCCAGCGCGGTGTCGATTTCACAGACGGCGTTGCAGTAGTCGGGCTGGCCGGGCGGGCCAACCGGATCGCTGCGGTACAGCGACGAGCGCGCGATCAGCCGGGTGCCGGGCAGCGCAGCGATCTGCTGCAGCGCGCGTTCGACCTGGGCCGCCGGCTCACCGAGGTTGGCG
Source organism: Nevskia sp. (assembly GCF_051860985.1). NCBI lineage: Bacteria > Pseudomonadati > Pseudomonadota > Gammaproteobacteria > Nevskiales > Nevskiaceae > Nevskia > Nevskia sp. The sequence goes on from NZ_JBIMKV010000001.1 coordinate 348,096, forward strand.
CCGAGGCCCAGCCAGGCCCTGGGCACCGGCGTTCAGGCCTTGCGACGGTTGCGTCCGCCGCGCCGGCGGCGCTTCTTGGGCGCGCCGGCATTGTCGCCGGGCTCGCCGTCACCGGCCTCGTCGGCCGCGCCCGACTCCAACAGCTCCGGCGACGGCAGCGGCGGGGCATCGCCGCCCTGGCCCAGCGTGACCTGAGCCTGCGTCCACCATTCCGCCAGCGCCGCGCAGCCGGGTTCGCCGGCCTGGGCGCGCAGCAGCAGGAAGTCGTAGGCCGCACGGAAGCGCGGATGGGTCAAAAGGCGCCGGGCGCGGCCGGGGCGCAGGTCCTCGAAGCGCGGCTGCACGCTCCAGATTTCCCGCATCGGCAGCGAAAAGCGCTTCGGGATCGCGATCCGGGCCTGCTGCCGAGCCAGGATCTCGTCGGCGGCCTGGTTCTGCGCGGTCACCGCATCGTGGCCGCGTTCGTATTCCAGCTCGTAGGCGCGATCGGCGTACGGCGGCCACAACAGGGCGCCGTACAGGAAGGCCGGGGTCACCGGCAGGTCGCGCTTGACGCGCTCGGCGGTCGATGCCAGCGCGATGCGCAGCAGCTGCAGGTCCCGCTTGGCCGCGTTGATGGCGCGCTCGGTGGCCGGGAACAGTTCGGCGAACAGGCCGTAGCGGCGCAGTTCCTCGAAATTGGCGACCGCGTCCTTGTTCAGCAGCAGCTTGAGGATTTCGTCGAACAGCCGGGCCGGCGGAATCTCGCGCAGCAGCGGCGCCAGGCGGCTGATCGGCTCGGCGGTATCGGACGCGATCTCGAAGCCCAGCTTGTTGGCGATGCGGATGGCACGCAGCATCCGCACCGGGTCCTCGCGGTAGCGCAGTTCCGGATCGCCGATCAGCCGGAGCTGCCGGGCCTGCAGGTCGTCGACGCCGCCGGCGAAATCGGCGATCGAGAAATCGCGGATGTCGTAATACAGCGCGTTGACGGTGAAATCCCGGCGGAAAGCGTCTTCCTCGAGCGTGCCGTAGACGTTGTCAGACAGGATGCGGCCGGTCTCGTCACGCTCGTGGCTGTCGGTGATCGCGCCACGGAAGGTGGTGACTTCGAGGATTTCCTCGCCCGCCCGCACGTGGGCAATCATGAAGCGGCGACCGATCAGCCGGCAGTTGCGGAACACCTTGCGGATCTGCTCCGGGTGCGCACTGGTGGCGATGTCGAAGTCCTTGGGCTCCAGGCCGGCCAGCAGGTCGCGAACGCCGCCGCCGACCAGATAGGCCTCGTAGCCGGCGTCCTTCAGACCGTAGAGCACCTTCAGGGCGCCCGGAGAAATCTTGGCGCGCGAGATCGGGTGCTGCTCGCGCGGAATGCGGTTCGGCTCGCTGATGGCGGGTCTCGGAAGAAGGGTTCGATGCGGCTAGCGGTCAGGCCCGCACCCGGCGCCAGGCAAGGCGATCCGCAGGCGGGCGAACTGAAGTTTACGCGAGGATGCGGCGCTTCCGCAGTCGCCAAGGGGCGGCCCCGCGAACGCCGGCGTGGACAAGCCCGGGCATTGCCCTATAATCCGCCGCGCGCTGACCACGCTCCTATCGTCTAGAGGCCTAGGACGGAGCCCTCTCACGGCTTTAACCCCGGTTCGAATCCGGGTAGGAGCGCCACCTTCATCCAGGTCGCGCCGCATGCAAGCAACGCCGCTCACGCGGCGTTTTTTGTGTCCGCCGTTCGGGCTTCTGTGCCAATCTTCCGTTTGTTCAATTCCGCGCGGTCCGGCGGCTTCGAACCCCGAAAACGACAAGATGCCGTGCGGCAGGAGACCGTCACCATGACCGATGTCGAGCGGCCGGCGCACGCTGTGCCTGCGGCGGATTCCGCCACCCCGGCCGGCGGTGGCGGGAGCCGGCTGCGTGAAGCGCCGCACCACCGCAGCTGGCCGGTGATCGGTTCCAGCCTCGCCTACATCCGCGATGCCGACACCTTCCTGCGCCGGCTGCACGAGCGGCACGGAGACGTCGCCAAGATCGACGCCTTCGGCACCCAGTGCCATTTCCTGTTCGGGCCGGACGCCAACCAGTTCGTGCTGCAGAACCGCGGCAACCTGTTCGAGAACGCCCGCTGGTCGTACTTCATCGGCCCGTTCTTCCGGCGCGGCCTGATGCTGATGGACTTCGACGAGCACCGCCTGCACCGGCGGATCATGAACGCCGCGTTCTCCCACGAGGCGCTGTCGGGCTACTTCGACCGCATGCAGCGCAGCGTCGACGCCGAGCTGGCCGGCTGGGACGCCGGCGACTGCCTGCTGTTCAAGCGGCTGAAGGCGATGACCTTGAACATCGGCAGCGAGGTGTTCGTCGGCAGCAAGCCCGGCGACGACGCCGACGCGATCAACGACGCCTTCCTCGACACCGTGCAGGCCGCCACCGGCCTGATCCGCTACCCGGTGCCGGGTACCCGCTGGAATGCCGGGCTCAAGGGCCGGAAGCTGCTGGAACGTCATTTCGCCCGGGCGCTGCCCGGCAAGCGCGCGCATCCCGGCGCCGACCTGTTCTCCCGGCTCTGCGAGGCGCGCACCGACGACGGCGAGCTGTTCTCCGACGACGACGTCGTCAACCACATGATCTTCGTGCTGATGGCCGCGCACGACACCTCGACGATCACGCTGTCGAACCTGCTCTACCAGCTGGCCCGACAGCCGGCGTGGCAGGAACGCCTGCGCGAGGAATGCCGGGCGATCGGCAGCGGCGCGCTGGCCTTCGCCGATCTCGACCGCTTCGAGGACACCACGCTGGCGATCAAGGAAACGCTGCGCATCGCTGCGCCGGTGCCGATGCTGCCGCGCGGCGTCACCGAGGAATGCGCGTTCAACGGCGTGCGCCTGCCGAAGGGCGCGATGGTGGCGGTGACGCCCTGGCTGACCCACCACCTGCCCGAATGGTGGACCGACCCCGCCCGCTTCGATCCCGACCGGTTCGGCAGCGCCCGCGCCGAGGACCGTCGCCACCCGTTCCTGTGGACGCCGTTCGGTGGCGGCGCCCACAAGTGCATCGGCCTGCATTTCGGGATGATGGAAGTGAAGACCATCCTGCACCGGCTGCTGCTGACCTTCCGCTTCACCGTGCCGGAGAGCTACGTGATGCCGCAGGACTTCACCAGCCTGCCGATCCCGAAGGACCGGCTGCCGATGCGGCTCGAGCGGCTGGCCTGACGCTGGCCGCGCCGGCCGGGCGCCGTTCCGGAAATCGAATAAGCATAGAAATCACGAACGTCGGCCGATCGGCGAGAATGCGCGCCCTGCCAACATCCGCTCGAGCCGCAGACGCACGCAATGGCCAAGTTCCTCACCGAAACCGTCACCCACGTTCACCACTGGAACGAAACCCTGTTCAGCTTCCGCACCACGCGGACCTCGGGCCTGCGTTTCGAGAACGGCCACTTCGTGATGATCGGCCTCGAAGTCAACGGCAAGCCGCTGATGCGCGCCTACTCGATCGCCAGCCCGAACTACCAGGAAGAGCTGGAGTTCTTCTCGATTAAGGTCGAGAACGGCCCGCTGACCTCGCGCCTGCAGCACCTGAAGGTCGGCGATCCGCTGCTGGTGTCGGACAAGCCGGTCGGCACGCTGATCATCCATGACCTGAAGCCCGGCAAGAACCTGTACCTGTTCGGCACCGGCACGGGTCTGGCGCCGTTCATGAGCATCATCCGCGACCCGGAAACCTACGAGCACTTCGAGAAGGTCGTGCTGATCCACGGCGTGCGGCTGGTCAGCGAACTGGCCTACCAGGACTACATCACCAAAGAGCTGCCGAACGACGAATTCCTCGGCGAGATGGTGCGGACCAAGCTCATCTACTACCCGACCGTGACCCGCGAGGCCTACCGCAACCAGGGCCGGCTGACCGATCTCGTCGAGAGCGGCAAGCTGTTCACCGACATCGGTCTGCCGCCGCTGAACCCGGAAACCGATCGCGGCATGATCTGCGGCAGCCCGTCGATGCTGGCCGACACCCGGGCGATGCTCGACAAGCGCGGCTTCGTCGTCAGCCCCGGCATCGGCGAGCCGGGCGACTACGTGTTCGAACGCGCCTTCGTCGAGAAGTAAGCCGCAGGCTGCGCCCTCAGCCGCGCAGCGTCCGGAAACAGGTCCGCAGCTCGCCGACGAACAGCGCCGGCTGCTCGAAGGCCGCGAAGTGGCCGCCGCGGTCCAGCTCGTTCCAGTGGATCAGCTGCGACATGCAGGCTTCCGCCCAGCTGCGCGGCGCGCGGTAGATCTCCTTCGCGAACACGCTGCAGCCGGCCGGCAGGCTCAGCGGCACCGCCGTGAACGCGCCCTGGTAGCTTTCCCAGTACAGGCGGGCCGACGACGCAGCGCTGTTGCCGAGCCAGTACAGCATGATGTTGTCGAGGATCTCGTCGGCCGACAGCACGCTCAGCGGGTCGCCGTTGCAGTCCATCCATTTCCAGAACTTCTCGTAGATCCACAGCGCCTGGCCGCTCGGCGAATCGGCCAGCGCATAGCCCAGCGTCTGCGGCCGCGTCGACTGCTGGTGCGAATAGCCGCCGTCCCAGCGCTCGTAGTCCTTCAGCGCCGCCAGCATCGCCGCCTCGCCGTCGCTGAACGGGCCCTCCAGCGTCGCCGGCAGCACCACCGGCAGGTTGACGTGGATACCGGCAAGTCCCGCCGGCTGCAGCTTGCCGAGCTGGGTGGTGACCACCGCGCCCCAGTCGCCGCCCTGGGCGACATAACGCGTGTAGCCAAGCCGCGTCATCAGGGTCGACCAGGCCGCCGCGATCTTCGCGACACCCCAGCCGGTGCCGGTCGGCTTGCCGGAAAAGCCGAAGCCCGGCAGCGACGGAATCACCAGATGGAAAGCATCCTCGGCGCGGCCGCCGTGGGCTTCGGGATCGGTCAGCGGCCCGATCACCTTCAGGAACTCGATCACCGAACCGGGCCAGCCGTGGCTGAGCAGCATCGGCATCGCGTTGGCGTGCTTCGAACGGATGTGCAGGAAATGGATCGACAGCCCGTCGATCTCGGTCGTGAACTGACCGAGCGCGTTCAGCTGCGCCTCGCAGCGTCGCCAGTCGTAGCGCGTGCGCCAGTGCTCGATCAGTGCCTGCGCCTGCGCCAGCGGCACGCCCTGCGACCAGTCGCCGACGGTTTCCCGGTCCGGCCAGCGCGTGCATTCGAGGCGGCGGCGCAGGTCGACGAGCGCATCGTCCGGAATGGCGAGGTGGAACGGCGTGACGCGGTCGGACATGGTGCGGGCGACAACCGGGAGGCGGACCGCAAGCGTACGTCGATCGCCCGGCGCCTGACAGCGCCCCGCCACCGGCTTCGCGTCGGCATGACGATTTGCGACACTCGGCCCGGCTTACCTCTCCGCCCGTTCCCGGCCATGATTTCCCACGTCTTCATCGGTGTCCGCGACTTCGATCGCGCGCTCGCTTTCTATCGCCGGCTGATGCCGGTGCTCGGCATCGCCGAGCGCTTCTGCGATCCGTCACGTCCCTGGGCCGGCTGGCAGTCGCAGCCCGGTCCGCGCCCGCTGCTGCTGATCGGCACGCCGCAGGACGGCCAGCCGCATCTGCCCGGCAACGGCCAGATGACGGCCCTGGTGGCCAGCAGCCGCGCGATCGTCGATCGCGCGCATGCCACCGCGCTGGCGCGCGGGGGGCGTTGCGAAGGTGCGCCGGGCCTGCGCCCGGAATATCACCCGAACTACTACGGCGCCTACTTCCGGGATACCGAAGGCAACAAGCTCTGCGTGGTCTGCCACGAGCCGGACTGAGCGGCCGGCGACGGGCCGTTCCCGGCTTGTCTCAGCGCAGGTAGTTGAACAGGCTCAGGCCCTGGATCTTGGCGAACGACTGCTGCGCCGCCTGCAGGCCGGTCAGCTGCTGGGTCAGCCGGCTGGCCGCTTCGGCGTAGTCGACATCGCGGATGCCGGACAGCGCCTCGTCGATCTTCACCAGCTGCGACGACAGCTGGTTCTGCGCATCGTCGGCGGCCACCAGCCGGGCACCGAGCCGGGCACGGACGTCGATCACCCGGCTCTGCGCCGTTTCCAGCGCGCCGAGCTTGTCGAGCACACCGGTCTGCACCTGGGCGCGGGCGGCCGGGTTGGCGCTGGTCGGCGTCTCGAACAAGCCGATCAGGTCGCGCACGGTGGCGAATAGATCCTGCTGCTGGCTTGGCGTGATCGAGAAACGGTCGCCATCGGCCGGCGCGCCGGCGACGGTCAGGTCGGCGCCACGGAAGCGGATCGTCTGCCCGGCTGTGTAGGTACCGCTGGCGACGACATTGCCGCCACTGTCGGCGACGCTGTACTGGCCGGCCGAAAAGCTCAGCGCATAGCTGCCGCCATCCCAGGCCGAGGCATCGGACAGCCGCGCGCTGGCGATCGTCGCGGTGCCGGTGTTGGTGGCCGTGGCGGCGACGCTGAAGCTGCCGTTGCCGGAACGCTGGCGCAGGAACACGTCGGCGCCGCTGTCGCTGGAAGCGACTGCGCGGTTCGGGCCGATCTGCACCTGGCGGATCACGTCATCGCCGCTGAACTGGGTGCCGCCGGCGGTCAGCGCGAACGGCGCCTGCGCGTCATTGCTGCCGGCGAACAGGTAGCGGCCCTCGCCGTCGGCGGCATTCGCATAGTCGAGCAGGCTGTCGAGCGACTGGCGCAGGTCGGCGGCGATCGAGGCGCGATCGGAATCGCTCAAGGTGCCGCCGTTGCCCTGCAAGGCCCGCTCGCGTACCCGGTTCAGGGTTTCACTGATGCCGCCGAGCGCGTTTTCCTCAAGTCCCAGCCGCTCGCCGAGCGCCTTGGTGTTTTCGGTGTAGCGCTGGTTGGCCACCCGCGTCTGGTCCAGCGACAGGCCGTGCGCCGCGCCGGTCGGGTCGTCGGCCGCCGTCTGCAGCTTGCTGCCCGACGACAGCTGGTTCTGGGTATGCAGCGCCAGGGACTGCTGCCGCTGCAGCGAGACGATGCTCTGGCGGTAGAAATCGGCGGTCGAGACTCTCATCGGCGCAGGTCCTGTCAGCGGCGGGTCGCAGCGAGCAGCGAATCGAAGATCGTGCTGGCGGTGGCGATGATCTGGGCGGACGCCTGGTAGGCCTGCTGCCAGCGCAACAGGTCAGCGGCTTCCTCGTCGAGATTCACGCCCGACAGCGCGTTGCGCTCGCTGAGCGTCTGCGAAGCCAGCGCAGTCTGGGCATCGAGCTGCAGCTGCGCGGTCTGCGCCTTGGAGCCGACCTGCTGCACCAGCTGGCCGTTGGCCGCCGTCAGCGTGTTCAGGCCGCCATCGAGCAGCGCCTTGCTGGCGATACCGGACAGCAGCCGGGCATTGCGGTCGTCGCCGCTGTTGGCGCCGGTCGGGCCGACGGTGAAGCTGTCGCCGGTCGCCGGACTGCCGGAAATCTCGACCTGCCAGCCATTGACGCTGATCGGCTGGCCGGCGGTGTAGCTGTAAGCGCCGCTGCCGTTGATCGAATAGGTGCCCGGCCCGGTGAACTGGATGCTGACCGGATCGCGCAACGCGGTATTCGTGACATCGGTGACCACGCCCGGCGTGATCGTGCCGGTGCCGGTGTTGGTGGTCGCGGCGCCGGCCTTGATCGGCGCGGCGGCAGCCAGCTGGGCCGGATTGCTGATCGCCACCGCCAGCTGGCCGGCCGCGCGCCGGCCCGGCTGGACCAGGAACTTGTCGCCGGCCGCCGGCGTGCCGCCAACCGCCAGACTGAAGCCCTTGGCGACGAACGGATCGGCGGCGGTGCCGCTGCCGGTGAACGGCACCGCCGAGCCGGTGGCCGGATCGGTCAGCGACCAGGCGCTGCCGTCGAAGCCGAGCTGGTAGGCCTTGCCGTCGAGCTGGGTGGCATCGGCGAAGCCGACCGTCACCGCCGCACTGCCGGTGTTGCGGCTCGATGCCGGCGCCGCGCCGGCCAGCGGCGTGAACAGCGGGCCGCCGAAGTTGCCGTTCTGGTCGACGCCCTTGGCCTGCTGGGCGTTGACGGTTTCCGACAGCGTGATGGCGATGCGGCCAAGCTTCTCGCGGGCCGGATCAAGGATTTCACGACGGGTATCGAGCAGGCCGCCGAGCGTGCCGCCGCCCACCTGGCCGCTGATCACCGCCCCGCCCTGCACGGTCACTTCGCTGCGCGCCGAATCGAATTCGTTGGGCCGGGTGCCGAGCGCGCTGGTGGTGGTGCCGACCACGAGGCTCTGGCCATTGGCGACGAACACGTTCAGCGAACCGTCGTCCTGCTCCACCGTACTGACCGACACCCGCTGCGACAGCTCGCGGATCGCCTGCGCACGCTGGTCGACCAGATCGTTCGGCGGCTTGCCGCCCGAAGCGCCGAGCGCCATCGAGATGCGGTCGTTGAGGCTGGCGATGGTCGCTGCGTAGTTGTTGATCTCGGTGACCGTCTGGCCGATGCGGCTGTTGATCGAACGCTCGTCGGCGTCGAGCTGGCCTTGAAGATCATTGAAGCGGCCGGCCAGCGCGTCGGCGGCGGTGATCACCGTCTGCCGGGTGGCGGTCGACGACGGCGTGGTCGCCATCACCGACAGGCTGTCGAAGAAGCTGCTCAGCGTGGTGCCGAGGCCGGTATCGGCGTCGGACAGCAGCGCATCGGTGCGCTTGGCTTCGGTGGTGAAGGTCTCGACCCGCGACAGCGACGCGGTGCCGGCGATCTCGCGGGCGAACACGAAGCTGTCGGACAGCCGTTCGACGCCGCGCACGGTGACGCCGTTGCCGGCGAAGCCATAGGAGGTGACCGCGCCGACGCGGTTGCTCAAGTCCAGCCGCTGCCGCGAATAGCCGGCGGTGTTGACGTTGGCGATGTTGTGGCCGGTGACGTCGAGACCGCTGCGATTGGCCAGCAGTGCGGAAATGCCGATGCCGAGAATGTCGCTCATGACCGGGCTCCTGCAGGTTTGGTGCCACGGCGGCCGCGTTGCGCCGGCCGCCGGTCCGCGCCATTTTGTTGGCGCGCGTCGCTCACAAGGTCCGCCCCGCGAGATCGTTCTGCGCGGCGTCGAGCGAGGCGTTCATGGTCCGCCCGTAGGCGATCTTGGCGATCTTCGCGGCATAGGCCGGATCGGTCGCATAGCCGGCTTTCTGCAGGCCCTGAGCGTACTGGCTGGCGCTGCCGCCGCTGCGCAGCGCAGCGGCGTAGCGCGGGTTGTCCTTGATGAAGCTGACGTAGTCGTCGAAGGCTTCGCCGACCGAAGCGTAGGAGCGGAAATCGGCGCGCTCGCTGCGTTTTTCGCCGCCTTCGTACTCGTGGGTCAGCGTGTTGGTGGTCGCGCCGTCCCAGCCCTGGCTGGCCTTGATGCCGAACAGGTTGTGGCTGTCGCTGCCATCGGCGTTGCGGATCTGCTTCTTGCCCCAGCCGGTTTCCAGCGCGGCCTGCGCCACCAGCACGCGGGCCGGAATGCCCAGTTCCTTCGCCGCCTTCTCGGCATGCGGGGTGATGGCGTCGACGAAGGCGTTGGCATCGCTCGGCCGCTCGGCCGATTTCATCGGCGGCTGGTTGTCGACGTTGGCCGCCGCCTGCGGTGCGCGCGAAAGCTTCTGGATGGTGGCCGGATCGGCCGCTTCCGGTGCCGCCTTGCCGAGCAGCTGGCGGGTCAGCAGGTCAGCCAGACCCAGCCCCTTGCCGGACGACAGGTGCCCGGCCATCTGCTGGTCGTAGAGATCGCGGTAGGTGTCGCTGCCGGAGCCGCCGAGCAGATCGTTGGCCGACGAGTCCTCGCTGTGCGAGGCCTTCAGCAGCATCTGGGTGAACAGCGCCTCGAACTGGCGGGCGACTTCACGGACGGTGCCGGCATCGTTGCCCTTGGCGCCGGCACGCAGCTTCGCGTACTGGTTGAAGTCGGTGGTGTCGATCGGCGACGAGGTCTTCGCCCCACCCAGCGGCAGGCCGGCCATCAGATGATCACCAGCTCGGCGCGCAGCGCACCGGCGGCGCGCAGCGCTTCGAGGATCGCCACCAGATCACCCGGCGCAGCACCGACCTGGTTGATGGCGCGGACGATGTCGTCGAGGCTGGTGCCACCGTCGAACACGAAGGCCGGCTTGGCCCCCGAGGTCACTTCGATCTGCGAGCGCGGCACCACGGTGGTTTCGCCCTGCGAGAACGGCGCCGGCTGGCTGACCTGCGGCTTCTCGCTGATGGTCACGCTCAGACTTCCGTGCGACACCGCCGCCGGCAGCACCCGGACCATCGACGAGATCACCACGGTGCCGGTGCGCGAATTGACGATCACCCGCGCAGGCGCATCACCCGGAGCAACGTCGAGACTTTCCAGCTGCGCCATGAAGGCGACGCGGGCATTGGGATCGGCCGGCGCCTGCACGGTGACGGTGACCGGGTCGATGGCGCGGGCGACCTCGCTGCCGAGCGCGCTGTTGATGCCCGAGGCCAGCCGGGTAGCGGTGGTGAAATCGGACGTGCGCAGATCGAGCCGCAGTTCCGGGCTGGCGCCGAAGGTGGCCGGCACGCTGCGTTCGACGGTGGCGCCGCCCGGCACCCGGCCGGCGCTCGGCACGTTGATGGTGACCCGCGAACCGTCCTTGGCCGATACGCCAAGGCCGCCGACCACGACGTTGCCCTGGGCGATTGCATAGATCTGGCCGTCGGCGCCCTTCAGCGGCGCCATCAGCAGCGTGCCGCCGCGCAAGGAGCCGGAGTTGCCGATCGACGACACGGTGACGTCGATGGTCTGGCCGGGCTTGGCGAACGGCGGCAATTCGGCATTGATCGCCACCGCCGCCACGTTCTTCAGCTGCGGGTTGACGTTCGGCGGCACGGTGACGCCGAGCTGCGCCAGCATCGCCTTCAGGCTCTGCACGGTGAACGGCGCCTGCGAGGTCTGGTCGCCAGTGCCGTCGAGGCCGACCACCAGGCCGTAGCCGACCAGCGGGTTGGAGCGGACGCCGGCGACGGTCGCCAGATCCTTCACCCGCTCGGCGCGGGCCGGATTCAGGATCGCGATCGCCACCAGCAGGCACAGGCCGGCGATGACGTGAAAGGCAACGCGCATGGTGCTCATCGGGACGCTCGCAAGCCTTAGAACGGGAACCACGGGGAATTGAAGAAGCGGGTCAGCCAGCCCTGCGAATTGGCATCGGCCAGCGCGCCCCGGCCCTTGTAGGAAACGCGGGCGTTGGCGACCTTGTCGGACGACACGGTGTTGTTGGCCAGGATGTCGATCGGCCGCACGACGCCGTCGATGAACAGGGTTTCCGAGCCCTGGTTCAGCTCGACCTGCTTCTCGCCGCGCACCTGCAGCAGGCCGTTCGGCAACCGGGCGACGACCACCGCCGTGACGCTGCCGTCGAGGCTGTTGCTCTGCTTGGAATCGCCGCCGCCCTTGGCGCTGCGTTCACCGCTGATGCCGGTGTTGACGCCGACCGGCCGGCCGAGAACCGTGACATCGGTGAGGTTGACGTCAGACGCCTTGGAGGTGCTGGTCTGCGCCGATTTCTGCGCCTGCGTCTTCTCGACCAGCAGGATGGTGACCAGATCGCCGACATTGCGCGCCTTGGCGTCCTCGAACAGCGCCATCGACTGGCCGTCGCTGAAGATCGCACCCTCGCTCGGCATGCCCTGCGGCAGCGGGATCGGCACCGGCTGCGGCCGGTCGTCGCCGAACGACACGCGCGGCGACAGGCTGCTGCAGCCGCTGGCCAGCAGCGTCACGGCGACGATGGCGAGCGCGGCCCGCATCAGAGGTTCTGCCCGACGTACTGCAGCATCTGGTCGGTGGTCGAGATCGCCTTCGAATTCATCTCGTAGGCACGCTGCGTCTCGATCATGTTGACCAGTTCCTCGACGACATTGACGTTCGAGGCTTCCAGCGCGCCCTGCTGCACGGTGCCGACGCCGTTGACGCCCGGCGTGCCGACCTGCGGCGCGCCGCTGGCGGCGGTTTCCACGTAGAGATTGCCGCCGACCGCCTGCAGGCCGGCCGGGTTGACGAAGTCCGCCAGGGTCAGCGTGCCGACCTGCTGGCCGGCCGCCTGCCCCGGCAGCTGCGCCGACACCGTGCCATCGGTGCCGATGGTCACGCTCAGCGCGTTGGCCGGAATCTGGATGCCCGGCTGCAGCGGGTAGCCGTTGGCGGTGACCAGCTCGCCCTGGCTGTTCAGCTGGAAGCTGCCATCGCGGCCATAGGCCAGGGTGCCGTCCGGCTGAAGGATCTGGAAGAAGCCGCGACCGTTGATCGCGACATCGAGCGAATTGTTGGTCTGCTGCAGGTTGCCCTGGGTGAACTGCTTGTCGGTGGCCACCACGCGCACGCCGGTGCCCAGCGTCAGGCCGGTCGGCGCCTGGGTCTGCTGGGTGGTCTGGCCGCCGGGCTGGCGCACCGTCTGGTAGAGAAGGTCCTCGAACGCCGCCCGACCGCGCTTGAAGCCGCTGGTGTTGACGTTAGCGAGATTGTTGGACACCACGCTCATCCGCGTGGCCTGGGCATCGAGCCCGGTCTTGGCAACCCAGAGTGCGGAATTCATGTCGACAGCCTCGATGCGTGCCGGGAATCCGGCGGACATCGGGGCTGTTACAAGTGGCGTACCAGACCGATCGGCGACGGTTTTGCGACGCCGTCAGCCCTCCTGCAGCTTGCGGTCCCGCGACGGGAACGCGTCACGGTTTTTCCGGACTGGTGACAGCGGTACAGGCCAAAGTCTTCCAGTCGATTCCGATGCGGCTGGGTGTACTGGATACCGGCCTTCGCCGGCATGACAGCGGAAGGGTCGAAATCGGGGTCAGATACACACTTCTTCACCTGTCACCCCGGCGCAGGCCGGGGTCCAGGGCCGGCTTCGGTGCGGCTGCCCGTACTGAATACCGGCTTTCGCCGGTATGACAACAGGTTGGCGGGCGGTGGCGTCCAGCCCGGCCTCAGCCGCGGCTCAGCGCCTGCCCGTTGACACCGGCGCTGTCCGGGCCGAGCAGCCAGATCAGGCCGGGGGCGGCGATCGCGGCTTCCGGCAGCTTCTGCACTTCCTCGGACACGTAGCCCTTGGCGCGCAGCGGCGTCTGCAGCGCGCCGGGGTCGTAACTGTTCATGCGCAGGCCCGGCGTCACGCTGAGTTCCTGCGACCAGATCTTCACCAGCCCTTCGAGCGCGTACTTGGCGACGCCGTAGCCGCCGCGCAGCGCCTTCGGCTCGCGAGCCACGGCGTCGGTGACGAAGACGATGCTGGCGTCCGGCGTCTGCTGCATCAGCGGCAGGCAGTGGCGGGTCAGCGCATAGGCGGCGGTCAGGTTCACCTGCAGGCCGTCCATCCAGTCCTTCGGCTTTTCCTCGGTGATCGGCGTGAAACCGGGGAAATGCGCCGCGCAGTGGACCAGCCCGTGCAGCGTGCCGAACTCGCGCTCGATGGTTTCGGCGACCTCGAACAGGTCGGCCCAGGTGGCGCTGACCAGGTTCATCGGCAGGATCGCGGCCTGCGGGCCGCCGCCGGCTTCGATCTCGTCGAACACGGCTTCCAGCTTTTTGGTCGTGCGGCCGAGCAGGATCACCGTGGCGCCGCACTTCGCGGCGGCCAGCGCGGTGGCGCGGCCGAGGCCGGAGCCGGCACCGGTGACCAGAATGGTGCGGCCGGCCAGCAGGCCAGCGGGCGGCTGGTAGCCGGCGGGAATCGAGGGGGCGTTGCTCATCAGGCGGCAGGCGTCAGTTTCAGCAGCGAAAGAAGGTCGGCAGGCGTGGCGACGATATCGTCGGCCTGCCATTTCTCGAGGTCCGGTTCGGTGCCGAGATAACCCCAGCCGGCGGCCACGGTACGCATGCCGGCGGCACGACCGGCGACCACGTCGCGGACGTCATCGCCGACATAGACGCAAGCGTTCGGATCGACGCTGACCTTGCGGGCCGCCAGCAGCAGGCCGTCCGGCGCCGGCTTCGGGTGCGGTGTCGAATCACCGGCGATCAGCACCCGGCAGTTGGCGGCGAAGCCGAGCTGCTCGACCACCGGCTGGGCCAGCCAGCCGGCCTTGTTGGTGACGATGCCCCAGGGAATGCCGGCTTCATCGAGCGCCGCCAGCATCTCCACGACGCCGTCGAACAGGCGGCTGTGGGTGGTCAGGTTGGCTTCGTAGAACTTCAGGAACAGCGCCTTGCGGGCCTCGTAGTCCGGATGGTCCATGGCGATGTTCAGCGCCACCTTGAGCAGGCCGCGCGCGCCGTTGGAGGCCTGCGGCCGGTAGTCGGCGAGCGGCAGATGGGCCATGCCGAGCGCTTCGCGGACCAGGTTGGCGGCGTAGCCCAGATCCGGCGCGCTGTCGACCAGCGTGCCGTCCAGATCGAACAGCACACATGCAGGGGCGTGAGTCACGGGAATCAGTCCTCGGCCGGCTTCCGGCAGTGCATCAGGTAGTTCACGTCGAGGTCGCTGGCGTTCAGCGAGGCCGACTTGAGCAGCGGGTTGTAGCGCAGGCCGGTGACGTCCTGCGGCACCAGACCGGCGGCGCGGCACCAGCGGTCCAGTTCCGAGGGCCGGATGAACTTGGCGTAGTCATGGGTGCCGCGCGGCACGATGCGGGCCACGTATTCGGCGCCGACGATCATCAGCGCGTAGGACTTCGGATTGCGGTTGATGGTCGAGAACACCACATCGCCGCCCGGCTTCACGAGCGCCGCGATCGCGGCCACGGTCTCGGCCGGGTCCGGCACGTGTTCGAGCATTTCCAGGCAGCAGACCAGGTCGAAGCTGGCCGGCTGCTCGTCGGCCAGCGCCTCCGCACCCACAACCCGGTAGGCGACCTTCAGGCCGTTGGCGTCGGCATGCTGCCGGGCCACCTCGATCGAGGCGGAGGCCAGGTCGATGCCGAGCGCATCGGCCCCGGCTTCGGCCAGGGCCTCGGTCAGGATGCCGCCGCCGCAGCCGACATCGAGCGTGCGCTTGCCGGCGATCGAGGCCGCCGCCCCGCCCGTCCGTTGGCGGATGTAGCGCAGCCTCGGCGGGTTGATGACGTGCAGCGCCGCCATTTCGCCATCGGTATCCCACCAGCGGGCGGCAAGGGCTTCGAAACGGCTGATTTCGTCGTGATCGACGTTGGTATTCATGGGCAGGAGTTTACCAAACGGGGCCCGGTGAACCCGGCGCAGGGAAGCCAGCGACGCGCGCCCGGCAGCCAGCAGCGCCGGCCCCGCCGTCGCCGCTCATCGGCGCAGGCGGGACGATCGGCCGGGACGGTGCAGCGCCGCGGCGTGGGACCAGGCGATCAACTCCCGGAGGTAGTCGTCGGCGACCGCGCCGACATCGACGATGGTGAGCCAGTGGAATCGGGACAGGTACCGGGCCGGCTTGAAGCCCGGCACGTCGGTCAGTGCCAGAAAGCGTTCCGGCGTGGTGCGAATGCTGAACCGCCACTGCTCCGGCTCGCTGGTCTTGAAGTAGGCGAATTTCCGGCCGCCTGCGTAGTACACGAGCACGTTGCTGGGCGGCCCGTAGCGCTTCGACGAGGCACCGGAACTTGCGCTGCACAGCGCTTCGACAGCTGCGACATCCACGTCCTGCCTCCTCCGCCGCAGCTCAGCGACCGCTGTCGGCTTGCCGCGCGGCGTCGAGCAGATCGATCAGCCCGGCGAGCGCGGCGTCGACGGTGCAGCGGCGCACGGCATCGCGATCGCCCTCGAACTGGAAGCGGCTCGACGCGCTGGCGCTGCCGACGCCGGACCAGCCGATGAACACGGTGCCGACCGGCTTGCCGGGCACCTCGCCGGTCGGGCCGGCGATGCCGCTGACCGACACCGTCCACTGCACCGGCGCGCGGGCGCGCAGGCCGTCGGCCATCGCGATCACGGTCGGGCCGCTGACCGCGCCGTGGCGGGCGATCGTCGTCTCCGGTACGCCGAGCAGTTCTGCCTTCGCCTCGTTGGAATAGCTGACGATGCCGCGCTCGAACCAGGCCGAGCTGCCGGCCAGGTCGGTCAGCACCTTGGCGATCAGGCCGCCGGTGCAGGATTCGGCCGTCGCCATGCGTTGCCGGCGGGCGATCAGCCGCGCCGCGATCTGCTGGGCCAGCGCCTGCAGCGCCGCGTCGTCGGGAAGTGTGGGGTTCATGTGCGGAAGATCGCTTCGGCCATCGCGTCGGCGATGACGCCGGTGGGCTGCCGTTCGGTGCGCGCGCGTTCGAAGATCGCCGTCAGCGTGTCGCCGATGCGCGCCAGATGCGCCTCGACGGCGGACGCGTCGTAGCCGATGCGCTCGTGGTGGATGTCGATGATGCCGCCGGCGTTGATCACGTAGTCCGGCGCGTACAGCAGGCCGTGGTCGAGCAGCCGCTGGCCGTCGGCCGGCGTCGCCAGCTGGTTGTTGGCGGCGCCGGCGATGACCGGCGCGCGAATCTGCGGGATCGACTGCGCATTCAGCACCGCGCCGAGCGCACAGGGGGCGAAGACATCGACCTCCAGCGCATGGATGGCGTCCATCGCCACTGCCGTGGCACCGAATTCGGATACCGCGCGGGCCACCGACGGCGCATGCAGGTCAGTGACCCACAGCTGCGCGCCGGCCTCGTGCAGATGGCGCGCCAGCCGGTAGCCGACATTGCCGACGCCCTGGATCGCGACCCTCAGCCCGCGCAGGTCGCGGCGACCGAGCGCGAAACGGACCGCCGCCGCGATGCCGATGAAAGTGCCGAGCGCGGTTGATGGGCTCGGATCGCCGGTGCGGCCGGCAGCGATCGAGGCGGCGTCGGCCAGACCGCCGACATGGCGGGTGTGTTCGGCCATCAGGCGGATGTCGGCGACGCCGGTGCCGGAATCCTCGGCCACCACGTAGGCGCCGCCGAGACTGTCGACGAAACGGCCCATCGCCCGGATCAGCGCCGGCGTCTTGTCGCGGCGCGGGTCGCCCAGGATCACCGACTTGCCGCCGCCCTGCGGCAGCCCGGCCAGCGCGGCCTTGTAGCTCATGCCGCGACTCAGGCGCAGCACGTCGGTCAGCGCCTCGGCGTCGCCGGCGTACGGAAACATCCGGCAGCCGCCGAGGCCGCAGCCCAGCCGGGTGCTGTGGACGGCAATGATCGCCCGCAGGCCGGAGGCGGCGTCGTGATGAAAGACCACGCGCTCGTGGCCATCGAACTCGGAATGCGAAAACACGGACATGGTATCTGGCCGCAACGGAATGGCGCGAGTCTACCGGGCGCGCCCCGTCGGGGCCGGCACGGCCGGGCGCCACCGCCCGGCCCGACGGCAGTCTTCTTGCTTCACAATCGGGTCACCCTCTTCGGAACCGCCGACCGCCTCATGGCTATCCACGCCGTCCTGCATCACGAAACGACCTACCAGTACGACCGCCGGGTCAGTTTGTCGCCGCAGATCATCCGCCTGCGCCCGGCGCCGCATGGCCGGACGCCGGTGCTGTCCTATTCGATCAAGGTGGAGCCGGAAGGGCATTTCCTGAACTGGCAGCAGGACGCCTTCGCCAACTGGCAGGCGCGCGTGGTGTTCCCGGAGAAGGTCACCGAGTTCAAGGTGACGGTCGACCTGGTCGCCGACATGTCGATCTACAACCCGTTCGACTTCTTCATCGAGGACAAGGCCGAGTATTTCCCGTTCACCTATGCGGATGATCTGAAGGAAGACCTGAAGCCCTACCTGAAGCACGGCTCGGCGACGCCGAGGCTGGCGATGTTCATCAAGGGGCTGCCGAAGGAGAAGATGCGCACCATCGACTTCGTCGTCGACCTGAACCGCCGCGTGCAGGAAGCGGTGCGCTACCTGATCCGGCTGGAACCCGGCGTGCAGACGCCGGAAGACACGCTGACCCTGGCCTCCGGCTCCTGCCGCGATTCCGGCTGGCTGCTGGTGCAGATCTTCCGCCAGCTGGGGCTGGCCGCCCGTTTCGTGTCCGGCTACCTGATCCAGCTGACGCCGGACGTGAAATCGCTGGACGGGCCGTCCGGCACCGACCACGACTTCACCGACCTGCACGCCTGGTGCGAGGTCTATCTGCCGGGCGCCGGCTGGGTCGGCCTTGATCCAACCTCCGGCCTGCTGACCGGCGAGGGCCACATCCCGCTGTGTGCTACCCCGGAGCCGTCGAGCGCCGCACCGATCACCGGCACCCTGAGCTTCGAGGGCAAGGGCGATCTCGACACCGAGTTCGGCCACCAGATGATCGTCACCCGGCTGTACGAATCGCCGCGGGTGACCAAGCCTTACACCGAGGAGCAGTGGCGGGCCATCGACACGCTGGGTCTGGCGGTCGACGCCCGGCTCAAGGCCGGCGATGTCCGCCTGACGATGGGCGGCGAGCCGACCTTCATCTCCATCGACGACATGCAGGGCGCGGAGTGGAACATCGCCGCCGTTGGCCCGACCAAGCAGGGACTGGCCAACACCCTGATCCGCCGCCTGCGCGACCGCTTCGCGCCGAATGGCCTGCTGACCTACGGCCAGGGCAAGTGGTACCCGGGCGAGTCGCTGCCACGCTGGGCCTATGCGCTGTACTGGCGCGGCGACGGCAAGCCGATCGTCCGCACCGATCTCGCCGACGGCCATACGGCGCCGACCATCGAGGCGGCTGGCGAGCTGATCCGCGGCATCGCCCAGCGGCTGGAAGTGAGCCCGGAAAACGCCGTGCCCGGCTACGAGGACGCCTTCTACTACCTGCACCGCGAGCGGCAGCTGCCGGACAACGTGCTGCCCGAGGACAACAAGCTCAAGGACCCGGAAGAACGGGCCCGCATCGCCCGGGTCTTCGAACGCGGGCTGGACCGGCCGCGCGGCTACGCGCTGCCGGTGCAGCGCTGGCAGTCGCGGGCCTGGATCTCCGAGCGCTGGAGCTTCCGCCAGAAGCGCATGTTCCTGATCCCCGGCGATTCGCCGATCGGCTTCCGGCTGCCGCTCGATGCGCTGCCGTGGCTGCCGCCGTCGCGCTATCCGACGCTGATTCCCTACGACCCGATGGCGGTCGACATCCGCAGCGCGCAGCCGCTGCCGAGCTTCGACGGCCAGCGCCAGCCGTTCCTGCAGTCCTCCGGCGACGCGCCGCGCGAATCGCGCGAGTCGGAAATCGCCGCCCGGCTGCGCGAACGCCGCCAGCGGCTGACCGCCGAGCGCGACCAGCCGGAACCGGTGCGCCGGGGCGCCTATCTGGAAGGCGGCAACGTGCGCACCGCGCTGACCGTCGAGCCGCGTGAAGGGCATCTGTGCGTGTTCCTGCCGCCGACCGAATCGATGGAGGACTATCTCGAACTGATCGCCGCCGTCGAGGACGCTGCCGCCGAACTCGACACGCCGGTGCGCATCGAGGGCTATTCGCCGCCGGCCGACCACCGCATCAACGTGCTGAAGGTCACCCCGGACCCGGGCGTCATCGAAGTCAACATCCACCCTTCGCATTCCTGGGAAGAGCTGCGCGAAACCACGCTCACGGTCTACGAGGAAGCGCGGCAGGCGCGGCTCGCCACCGAGAAATTCCTGATCGATGGCCGCGCGGTCGGCACCGGTGGTGGCAACCATTTCGTCGTGGGCGGCGCCACCCCGGCCGATTCGCCGTTCCTGCGCCGCCCGGATGTGCTCGGCTCGCTGATCCGCTACTGGCAGAACCATCCGTCCCTGAGCTATTTCTTTTCCGGCCTGTTCATCGGGTCCACCAGCCAGCATCCGCGCATCGACGAAGCGCAGGACAACGCGCTGTACGAGCTGGAAATCGCGCTCAGCCAGCTGCCGAAGCAGGGCTACACGGTGCCGCTGTGGATGGTCGACCGCACCCTGCGCAACCTGCTGGTCGATCTCACCGGCAACACGCACCGCACCGAGATCTCGATCGACAAGCTGTACTCGCCGGACGGTCCCACCGGCCGCCTGGGGCTGGTCGAGTTCCGCGCCTTCGAGATGCCGCCGCATGCGCGCATGAGCCTGACCCAGCAGCTGCTGCTGCGGTCCTTGATCGCCTGGTTCTGGGAGCAGCCCTACGAGCGACCGCTGGTGCGCTGGGGCACGCAGCTGCATGACCAGTTCATGCTGCCGCACTACGTCTGGCAGGACCTCGGCGAAGTGGTGGCCGATCTCAATCGCGCCAACTTCCCGTTCCAGCTCGACTGGTTCGCGCCGCACTTCGAATTCCGCTTCCCGCGTCACGGCGCAATCCGCCACGGCGGCGTCGAAGTCGAGATCCGCCACGCGCTGGAACCCTGGCCGGTGCTCGGCGAGGAAAACGCCGTCGGCGGCACCGCGCGCTATGTCGACTCGTCGATGGAGCGGCTGCAGGTGCGGGTCACCGGGTTGACCGAAGGCCGCCATTTCGTCACCGCCGGCGGTCGTCGCCTGCCGCTGAAGAACACCGGCGTGAAGGGCGAATACGTGGCTGGCCTGCGCTACCGCGCCTGGCATCCGCCGTCGGCGCTGCACCCGTCGATCGGCGTCCACACGCCGCTGGTGTTCGATCTCTACGACACCTGGAACAAGCGCGCGGTGGCTGGCTGCACCTACCACGTCGCCCATCCGGCCGGCCGCAACTACGACACCTTCCCGGTCAACGCCTACGAGGCCGAAGCGCGCTTCCTAAGCCGCTTCGTGCCGTTCGGCCACACGCCGAACAGCTACTGGCCGGCCGAGGAAAAGACCAACCCGGACTACCCGCACACGCTCGACCTGCGGCGGCCGATCGGCCTCTGAGGCCCCGGCCGCGCCGGCTGCAGCGCTGCCGGCCGATCATGGCGGGGCCGGCGCCGGCAGCGCGCGATTACACTGCGCGCATGCCGCTTTCTCCTTCCCGCCTGCCCGACCGCCCGGCCGCCGGCCGGTTACGCCGCGTGATCGACCTGCTGCTGCCGGCGCCGCTGGCGATCAGCGGCCGGGAGCGGGCGCGGATCGTCGCCGGGGCCTTGCTGGGCGTCGGCCTCGCTGCCGGCCTGTGCCAGTGGCTGGCCGCCCGCTTCGGGATCGATGGCGCCTGGATGGTCGCCTCGCTCGGCGCCTCGGCGGTGCTGGTGTTCGCCGCCCCCGCCGGCCCGATGGCCCAGCCCTGGGCGGTGGTGGCCGGCAACACGCTGTCGGCGCTGGTCGGCATCGCCTGCATGCAGTTGATCGACGCGCCGGTCTTCGTGGTCGCCGCCGCAGCCGCCAGCCTGTCGATCGCGGCGATGTTCAGCCTGCGCTGCCTGCATCCACCCGGCGGCGCGGTGGCACTGACCACGGTGCTGCTCGGCGTCGGCGATGCCCGCTTCGCGCTGTTCCCGGTCGCCGCCAACAGCCTGCTGCTGGTGCTGGCCGGCGTCGCGTTCCACCACCTCAGCGGGCGCCGCTATCCGCATGGCCAGCGGCCGGCCGCGCCGCCGCAGGCGACGGTCGGCGAAGTGCCGTCGCGCTTCAGCTCGGCGGATTTCGACCAGGCGCTGGCCCGCTATAACGAGGTGCTCGATGTCAGCCGCGACGACCTGGAAAACCTGCTGCGCCAGACCGAGCTGAACGCCTACCAGCGCCTGTTCGGCGGGCTGCGCTGCGCCGACGTGATGAGCCGCGAGCCGGTCACCGTGCCGTTCGGCGAAAGCCTGGAAGCGGCCTGGACCCTGATGCGCAGCCGCCGGATCAAGGCGTTGCCGGTGGTCGATCGCGGCGGCCGGATCGCCGGCATCGTCACCCAGGCCGATTTCCTGCGCCACGCCAATCTCGACAGCCGCGACGGCCTCGGCGAGCGGGTGCGCGGCCTGGTTCGCGGCAGCGGCACCCTGGCCTCGTCGAAGCCGGAAGTGGTCGGCCAGATCATGACCCGCCGGGTCCGCGTGGCCCGCGATGACCGGCCGGTGGTCGACCTGCTGGCGGCGTTCTCCGAGGACGATCACCACCACCTGCCGGTCGTCGACGGCGACGGCAGGCTGGTCGGCATCCTGACCCAGTCGGATTTCGTGCGGGCGCTGGCGCGGGTCGTGGAGCCGGAGCGCGCGCCGGCCTAGCGCCGGCCCGGCGCGGGCTTCAGGCGCTTACTTCTTCAGCAGCGACTTCAGATCGGCGAACGGGTTGCCGGTCGACACCTTGTCCTTGGCGTTGCCGACGGCGGTCTTGTCGATGTAGCGCTGGTGCTCGTTGTCGTGGCAGTACAGGCACAGCAGTTCCCAGTTGCTGCCGTCGGACGGGTTGTCGTCGTGGTTGTGGTTGCGGTGATGGACGGTCAGCTCGCGCAGATTGGCGCGGTCGAACGTCCGGGCGCAGCGGCCACAGACCCAGGGATACAGCTTCAGCGCCTGCTCGCGATAGCCGAGTTCGCGCTGTTCGGCGTTGCGCCGGGTATCGATGATGATCTGGTCGAGTTTCGACCGGTCCGGTGTCTTGTTCGTGCTCATGGACGGCAGTCTACGCAATGAAAAAGGCCGCCACGACGGGCGGCCTTCTTGGGCGATCGAAGCGGCGACGCTTCAGCGCATCATCCGCTTCATGTTCGAGGTCACCAGCGGCTGGTAGGCCGAGCCGAGCATGCGCACGACCACGTCCATGGTCTTGGCATCCGGGCCGACGACGACGCGGCGCGCGTTCTTCTCGACCGCCTTCAGGATCGTCCGCGCCGCCTTGTTGGCGGTGGTGATGTTGAGCAGCTTGTCGAACTTGTCACGCGCGGTTTCAGCACTGACGCCCATCAGCTTTTCGACACCGTCGCCGATGCGGGCATTGGCGTTGATCGCGGTGCGGATGCCGCCCGGATGCACGCAAGTAGCCGACACGCCGCAGTTCATCAGGTCAAGCTCGATGCGCAGGGACTCGGTATAGCCGCGGACCGCGAACTTGGTGGCTGAATAGGCGCCGGTGCCCGGTGTGCCGATCAGGCCGAACAGGCTCGAGGTGTTGATGATGTGGCCGTCGCCGCTGGCCTTCAGATACGGCAGGAACGCCTGGCTGCCGTAGACGACACCCCAGAAGTTGATGCCGACGATCCACTCGAAGTCCTTCTGGCTGATCGTTTCCAGCGGCGAGTTCAGCGCCACGCCGGCATTGTTGAAGATCAGGTTGACGCCGCCGTGATCCTTGGCGGTCTGCTCAGCCCAGGCATAGACGGCGTCGCGGTTCGACACGTCGAGCTTGCTCGTGGTGACCTTGGCGCCCTTCTCGCGGGCCAGCGCCGCGGTTTCCTCGAGGCCCTTCAGGTTGACGTCCGACAGGCTCAGGGCGCAGCCGCGCGACGCCAGTTCGACCGCTAGTTCGCGGCCCATGCCCGAGGCCGCACCGGTGATCGCGGCGACCTTGTTCGCAAATGATTTCATCGTCTTTCTCGTTGTTCTGGTGGAGTGAGGATTCAGGCAGCAACCGCTTCGGCAGCGGTTTCCAACTGGTACTGATCGGCCTTGAAGCGGCGCGTCTTGCCACGGTAGACGAAGGTGAAGCCCGGCCAAAGTGTCGTGTTCTTGCCATTGGCGTCGACGTACCAGCTCTTGCAGCCGGAGGTCCAGACGGTCTTGGTCAGCTTGCCCTGAATCCCCTTGTTGAAGCTCACCTGGGCGTCCGGCTTGACGTCGACCGCGCGCAGCTGGCGCGCCTTCATCGTCTTCAGCGCATCCATCACGTAGGCGACCTGCGACTCGATCATGAAGACCATCGAGTTGTGGCCGAGGCCGGTATTCGGGCCGACCAGCATGAAGAAGTTCGGGAAGCCGGCGACCGACAGGCCGAGGTACGCCTCCGGGCCGTCCTTCCAGGCGTCGAGCAGATCGACACCGCCCTTGCCGAACACGGTGCCGCGCGGCATCGGGTCCTGGGCCTTGAAGCCGGTGCCATAGATGATCGCGTCAACCTTGCGCTCCACCCCATTGGCATCGACGATCGAATTCGCCCGTACTTCGGCGATCGAATCGGTGATCACCTCGACGTTGTCCTGCGCCAGCGCCGGGTAGTAGTCGTTGGAGATCAGGATGCGCTTGCAGCCGATCGTGTAATCCGGCGTCACCTTGGCGCGCAGCGTCGGGTCGGCGATCTGCTTCTTGATGTGGCTGCGGGCGATGCCCTGCACCAGCGTCATCAGTTTCGGGTTGACCGCGAAGCCCAGCACCCGCGATTCCAGCGCCCAGTAGATCGCCGTGCGGTAGGCGTTCTGCAGCGCCGGGAACCGGCGGTACAGCACCCGCTCGATCTGGCCGATCTCGCGATCCGGCTTCGGCATGATCCACGGCGCGGTGCGCTGGTAGAGGTCGACCCGGCCAGCCAGCTTCTGCAGTTGCGGCACGAACTGGATGGCGCTGGCGCCGGTGCCGATCACGGCGACCTTCTTGCCGGCGAGATCGTAGCTGTGGTCCCAGTGCGCGGAGTGGAAGGCCTTGCCCTTGAACTTCTCCAGACCCTTGACGTTCGGCATCGCCGGGTTCGACAGGCCGCCCATGCCCGACACCAGCACCTGCGCCTTGAAACTGCGGCCGTCGGCGGTGGTCACCGTCCAGCTCGCCGAGGCATCGTCGTAGCGCGCGGTCTGCACATTGGCGCCGAACACGATGTGGCGGCGCAGGTCGTACTTGTCGGCGCACTTTTCGAGATAGGCGCGGATTTCCGGCTGGCGGGCGAACATCCGCGTCCAGTCCGGATTCGGCTCGAAGGAAAACGAATACAGGTGCGACTGCACGTCGCAGGCGCAGCCCGGATAGTGGTTGTCGCGCCAGGTGCCGCCGACATCGCTGCCGCGCTCCAGGATCTGGAAATCCTCGATGCCCGCCTCGCGCAGCTTGATCGCCATGCCAAGACCGGCGAAGCCGCTGCCGATGATCAGGACCTGCTTCGCTTCAACCGGTTTGCCCGCGTCGTACGCCATCGTCGTGTTCCCCTCTTGTTTGACAATGCACGTTGTCAATCTAAACTTTGACATCGATTGATGTCAATATCCGAACATGAAGAAAAACACGCCGCCTCCCGATAACGCGCCGGCAGCGCCCGCCACCCGCGCGGTATCGCGCCTCAAGGGCATGCCGATGGCGGCGCGTGTCGCCCAGCGCCGCGCGCTGCTGCTCGAAGCGGCCCTGGTGGCCTTCGGCACGCGGGGCTACCACGCGGTGACGGTGCGCGAGATCTGCACTGGCGCCCGGCTGACCGAGCGCTATTTCTACGAGTCGTTCAAGAGCCTCGAAGCCTTGTTCAGCGCCCTGTACCTGATGCTCAACGAGCAGCTGAAAGGCGCGACCTTGGCGGCGCTGATGGCGGCGCAGATCAAGACGGCGGCCAGCCCGGATCGCGAACGGATCGATGCGCTGGCCGGTGCCGGCCTGCGGGTGCTGCTGGAGTTCATCCGCGACGATCCGCGCCGCGCGCGGGTGATGCTGATCGACGCAATAAGCATCAGCCACGGGGTCGGCGAACTGGCCGGGCAGATCACCCGCGAATATGCGGAACTGACGCGGCGCTTCATCGAGCAGCTGTTTCCCGGCGCCGAGACGCGCGGCATCGACATCGGCGTGATCGCCACCGGCCTGCTCGGCGCCAACATCCACATCGCCACCCAATGGGTGCGCGATGGCTTCCGGCCGTCATTCGACGTGGTGCTGCGCAACAACCTGGCGATCTATCAGGCGCTGAGCGCGTTCTGGCCGAAATTCCAGCCACCCGACACTGCCGCCAGCGCAAGGCCGCCGGCATAGGCCGCAAACCGGCCCAGCAGCATCGGCACCGGCAGGTCCACCGCCATCTCGCGTGTCGCCGCGCGCAGGCTGGCCAGCATCACCGCGAGGCTGGCGTGCACCGGCCAGTGCTGCCAGAGCTGTTCGGGCCCGACGAGTCCGTTCCACAGGCAGGCGGAGGCCGCCACCAGCAAGCTGCTGGCCGCCAGCCGTTCGAGTCGCGCGGAAGCGTCGTGGTCACCCGACCAGCACCAGGCGAGCGCCATCAGCGCCAGTGGCGCATCGGCGACAGCCAGCGCGCCGCCGCTCATGGCAGCACCGAGGACGGTTCAGCGGGCGGTGCGACCGCTGCCCGCGCCAGCAAGACTGCCAGCGGAATGGTCGTGGCCTTGTCGGCGGTGGCGACAGCAGCGGGCGGCCGCGTCGTGCGCGTTGCGCAGGACGGCTTCGGGCACTTCGGGCAACGGCCGCACATCAGCGCTTCACCGACCACAGCAGGCCGCCATCAAGCGGCATCTGCAAGGCCTGGAGCTGGCCGCCGTCAGCGCAGTATCGGTCGATCGCCGCTGCCAGCAGCGGCCGGCGCCGGAAACGCGGGATCACCAGCGAGCCGCCCGCTCGCAGCCGGGGCAGCAGCCGTTCGACCAGTTCGCTGGCGTCGTCGTCGAAACCGCCCAGCAATACGACGAGGTCGATGGGCACGTCGATGGTCGCCAGCACCCGGGCGGGCGCATCACAGCGGATGTCGACATAGCGCGACACCCCGGCACGGCGCAGCACGTCGCGCGCCTGCCGGGCGGCCGCCGGATCGCGCTCGAAGCCGATCAGCGCGCGATCGCTGCGGCTGCCAGGCACGGCGCGCAGCGCCTCGGCCAGCCAGACGGCAGCGGCGCCATCGGCCGTGCCCAGCGTCACCACCAGCTGCGCCCGCGTGGCATAGACCAGCTGCTGCAACCAGCCGCCGGACGCCGCCGGCAAGTCCGCCGGCCCGTCTGTCGAGCCGGGCCAGCGCCAGCCGTGCAGCCAGCGCAGGCCGACCGGACGGGATCGCTCGGCGCGATAACAGGCATCCAGCCAGGCCCGGGAGCGCGAGGGGCCGGCCTCCAGACCGGCGCGGGACATCACGGCAGGGGCATGATCGGCGGGGCTCATCGGCATGCGGTCTCCATCGGCTGAAATGCGCTTCGAAAAGCGTTCCGGCTGGCTGGCGCTGACGGCATGGCTGCGGTGCGTTCAGCGATTTAATGATAATGATTCTTATTTGTAAACCCCCAGCCGACGAAACTTCCACGCGCCTTCAGGCGTCATTCAGCCAGCGGCCCGCAGGCTTGCGGCTCTTGGAGGATTTCCGTCATGTCGACTTCATCCCGCCTGTTTCTCCCCGGTCTGGTCTCGGCCCTTCTGCTTGCGGCCTGCGCGTCGCCGCAGTCGCGGATCGAGCGCAATCCCGACACCTTCCAGTCGCTCAATGCCGAACAGCAGGCGCTGGTCAAGGAAGGCAAGGTCGCGATCGGCTTCAGCGAAGCGGCCGTCAAGCTGGCGCTGGGGCAGCCGCAGCGGGTGAGTCAGCGGACCGATGAGAAGGGACGATCGACGGTCTGGCGCTACATCGACTACGACGGCGGCTCGGTCGGCAGCATCGGCGGCTTCTACGGTCCCGGCTATTACCCGGGCTTCGTCGGCTACGGCGCCTTCGGCCGGCCGGTCGGTTTCTACGGACCCGGCGTGACCACGATCTACACCGGCAACAGCGTCGAACGCGAGCGGCTGCGCGTGGTGTTCGTCAACGGCAAGGTCACCGCCATCGAAGAAGAAGTGAAGTAAGCGGGAGCAAGGGCGCTCCCCAACCTTTGGCGAGCGCGGCCATCCGGACAGCTGGGCGATAATCGCAGACGCGATTTCCTCGTCCACCTTGGAGTGCCCGATGTCCTCATCCCGCGATCACGCATCCGTGGTCATCGTTTCCGTTGCCCGCACGCCGATGGGCGGCCTGCTGGGCGATCTGTCGCCGCTGTCGGGTGCCCAGCTGGGCGCGATTGCCGTGAAGGCGGCCGTGGAGCGCGCCGGCATCGCGCCGGCGGATGTCGACGAGGCGATCCTCGGCTGCTGCCTGATCGCCGGCCAGGGACAGGCACCGGCACGGCAGGCAGTTCGCGGCGCGGGGTTGCCCGATGCCGTCGGCGCCACCCAGATCTCGAAAATGTGCGGATCGGGCCTGAAGGCCGTGATGCTGGCCCATGACCTGATCAAGGCCGGCACCAACACGACCATGGTCGCCGGCGGTTTCGAGTCGATGACCAACGCCCCTCACCTGTTGCCGAAGGGCCGCAGCGGCATCCGCTACGGCGCAGCTACCATCTACGACCACATGGCGATGGATGGCCTGGAAGACGCCTACGAGCGCGGCAAGTCGATGGGCCAGTTCGCCGAAACCTGCGCCAGCCACTACGACTTTACGCGCGAGGCGCAGGACGCTTTCGCGGTCGCCTCGCTGGCACGCGCCAAGCAGGCCAACGAAGACGGCACCTTCGATTTCGAGATCACGCCCGTGGAACTGCCGGGCAAGAACGGCCCGGTCGTCATCCGCCACGATGAACAGCCGGCCAAGGGGCGGCCGGACAAGATTCCGACGCTGAAGGCCGCCTTCGCCAAAGACGGCACCATCACCGCCGCCACCTCGTCGAGCATTTCCGACGGCGCCGCCGCCGTGGTGGTGATGTCGGAAGCCGAAAGCGCACGTCGTGGCCTGAAACCGCTGGCCCGCATCCTCGGCCACGCGTCGCACGCGCGCCTGCCCGGCGAGTTCGCGATCGCGCCGGTGTTCGCCATCCAGGCCCTGCTCGACAAGCTGTCGTGGAAGGCCGCCGACGTCGACCTCTGGGAAATCAACGAGGCCTTCGCCGTCGTCACCATGGCGGCAATGAAAGACCACGGCCTGCCGCACGACAAGGTCAACATCCACGGCGGCGCCTGCGCGCTCGGCCATCCGATCGGCGCCAGCGGCGCGCGCATTCTCGCCACGCTGATCGGTGCGCTCCGGAAAACCGGTGGCAAGCGCGGCATCGCCAGCCTGTGCATCGGCGGCGGCGAAGCTGTGGCCGTGGCGATCGAGATGATCTGACACCGCCACCTGCAGACCGTTTCGGATACCAGGCCGGGGATCGCGATCCCCGGCCTTTTTTTGCGTCGTCGTTCCGTCGCCATCGCCGCCTACGTACAGGGCATTACGCCGACGATCGGCCCCGGCTTCCATCCGGCAGGCCGTGCGCTGCCGGCGACAGGGCCGTCGTTCCTCAGGCCTTCAAGGCGGGCCGAAACACTTGGGTCAAAACTGCGCCAGCCACTGCGGCGAGCCGCCAGCATTGTGCAAATGCACAATCACGGACCTATTCATCTCTTTGTTTTAATTGATCTAATTTGCAAACCGGGAAGGCTGCCCAGGGTGGCACGGCTGTTGCTCCCTTGGCGGCAGGTTCGGTTATTGAGGGCAACACGGCAGTCGTCTCGTGGAGCGATTCAAGCTGCACCCGTTCACTGCCCCCTGTCTGCAGTGGAGTCAAAAAAAGATGCGCCGGATGTTTCAGCCGCTGTGCAGTCCGAGTGTGATCGAACAGATACAACCGTAATTTTCTTAATGCGGAGGAGAAACAAGATGAATTTCCGTTACAAGGCCAATCTGGCTGCGGTCGCTTTTGCGCTCGTCGCGGCCCCCGGCATGTCGCATGCCGCTGCCGACCTCGACAAGGCCCTCGCCAACCCGGAAAACTGGGCGGCGCAGGCAGGCGACGAATACAACCAGCGCTACAGCAAACTCGCCCAGATCACCGACAAGAACGTCAACAAGCTGCAGGTCGCCTGGACCTTCTCAACCGGCGTGCTGCGCGGCCATGAAGGCTCGCCGCTAGTCATCGACGGCACCATGTACCTGCATTCGCCGTTCCCGAACAAGGTGTTCGCGATCGATCTCGAAACCCAGAAGATCATCTGGAAGTACGAGCCGAAGCAGGACCCGGCAGTGATTCCGCAGATGTGCTGCGACACCGTCAACCGCGGCCTCGCTTTCGGCGACGGCAAGATCCTGTTGCAGCAGGCCGACTCCAACCTGATTGCGCTCGACGCCAAGACCGGCAAGCTGGTGTGGTCGGTGAAGAACGGCGATCCGAAGCTCGGTGCCGTCAACACCAACGCTCCGCATGTCTTCAAGGACAAGGTCATCACCGGCATCTCCGGCGGCGAATGGGGCGTGCGCGGCTTCCTGGCTGCCTACAACCTGAAGGACGGCACGCCCGCCTGGAAAGGCTACAGCGTCGGTCCGGATGCCGAAATGCTGATCGATCCGGCCAAGACGACCACCTGGACAGACGGCAAGGTCACTCCTGTGGGCAAGGACTCCAGCCTCAAGACCTGGAAGGGCGACCAGTGGAAGATCGGTGGCGGCACCACCTGGGGCTGGTACAGCTACGACCGCGCCCTGAACGCCGTGTTCTACGGCACCGGCAATCCGTCGACCTGGAACCCGTCGCAGCGCCCGGGCGACAACAAGTGGTCGATGTCGATCTGGTCGCGCAACCTCGATACCGGCAAGGTCAACTGGGTGTACCAGATGACGCCGTTCGACGAATGGGATTTCGACGGCATCAATGAAATGATCCTGGCCGACATCCCGGTCAAGGGAAAGCCGACCAAGGCACTGGTCCACTTCGACCGCAACGGCTTCGGCTACACGCTGGACCGCACCAACGGCGCGCTGCTGGTGGCTGAGAAGTACGATCCGGTCGTCAACTGGGCGACCCACGTCGACATGAAGTCGGGCCGGCCGCAGGTCGTCTCCAAGTACTCCACCGCGCAGAACGGTCCGGACGTCAACACCAAGGGCGTCTGCCCGGCGGCGTTGGGCTCGAAGGACCAGCAGCCGGCGGCGTTCAATCCGAAGACCGGCCTGTTCTACATCCCGACCAACCACGTCTGCATGGACTACGAGCCGTTCGCCGTCGACTACACCGCCGGCCAGCCGTACGTCGGCGCGACGCTGTCGATGTTCCCGGCGCCGAACAGCCATGGCGGCATGGGCAATTTCACGGTCTGGGATGCCGGTGCGGGCAAGATCGTCTGGTCGAAGCCGGAGAAGTTCTCGGTCTGGTCGGGTGCGCTGACCACCGCGGGTGACGTGCTGTTCTACGGCACGCTGGAAGGCTATCTGAAGGCGGTCAGCCTCAAGGACGGCAAGGAGCTTTGGAAGTTCAAGACCCCGTCCGGCATCATCGGCAACGTCTTCACCTACCAGCACAAGGGCAAGCAGTACGTCGGCGTGTTCTCGGGTATCGGCGGCTGGGCCGGCATCGGCATGGCGGCAGGTCTCGAAAAGGATACCGACGGCCTCGGTGCGGTCGGCGGTTATCGCGAACTGAACCAGTACACCGAGCTGGGCGGTTCGCTGACGGTGTTCGCGCTGGGCGACTGATCGCCAGCGCGGGTAGATGCAAGTGGCGCTGCCGATAACCTCGGCGGCGCCATTTTTTTGCGCGGTTGCCGCTCATTCGCCAGCGTCTTGCCCTTTCGTACCTTCCCACGCAGCCGGCAAGCCGATGACCGTTCTTGCCACCTCCGGGCCCGTCAACGGAAAGCGCCCCAGACCCGATGCCTGCACACCCATGACCATCGCGCGCGCCGCATTGCGGCTCCTGCTGTTGACGCTGGCAAGCCTGGCTACGGCGGCCGCCGAAGAGCTGGACAGGGCGCGGTTCAATCCAATCCTCGCCAGCATCGTCAAGGTCGAAGCCGTGACCGAAGCCGGCAGCTACTCGCTCGGCAGTGCAGTCGCCGTGGCGCCAGGGCGCTTCGTCACCAGTTGTCACGTCACCGCGAAAGCCGAGTCGGTTGCCCTGCTCTACCAGGGCTTGCGTTGGCCGGTGCGTGGACAGCGCGCCAACACCGGACGCGATCTCTGCCTGCTCGATGTGCCCCGTCTGGCATCGGTCGCCGTCGCGCCACGCTCAAGCGCCCGCGACCTTGAGGTAGGAGATCCGGTGGCCGCTGCCGGCTACACGTTCGGCACCGGCCTTTCGACCCAGGTCGGCACGATCCGCGCCCTGCACCCGATTGACGGCGGCTTGGTGCTGCAGAGCGCCACCTATTTCAACTCCGGCGCCAGCGGCGGCGGATTGTTCACGATGGACGGTCGTCTGGTCGGCATCCTGACGTTTCGCCTGAAGGGCGCGGAGGCCTACTACTTCTCGATTCCGGCGGACTGGATCGACAGCGCGCTGGCCGGCGACGACGACTACCGTCCGATTGCGCCGCTGCCCGCCGACGCGCAGCCGTTCTGGTCGCAGCCGGTCGATCGGCTGCCTTACTTCATGCGGGCAGCCGTGCTCGAAGCCCGCCGGCAATGGGCCGATCTGGCCCAGCTTGCGCAGACCTGGGCAGCCGCCGAACCCGGGAACGCCGAATCCTGGTTTGTCGGCGGTGACGCGCTGAGCCAGATGGACCGCTACGCGGACGCCGTGCCGTCGTTCCGCAAGGCGCTTGAGCTCAATCCCCGGCTGGCCGTGGCCTGGTTGAAGCTCGGTATCGCGGAACGAAAGCTGCGCCATTTCGACGAGGTCCAGGACATTGCCCGGCGGCTCGATGCGCTTGCTCCCGAACTGGCAGCCGAACTGCGCGCCGGCGATCGTGACGGCACCCCCTGACTCCACCTCATTCCCTCACCCACTTCTTCAGGAGATTCCATGGTCAGCCAATGGATGCGCGCGCTGGTCTCGATCACCGCCGTCGTCACGGTCGTGCTGCCGCCCGCGATGGCAGCCGATGGCGACGACATCTCGGTCGCCGAGCAGCGGATCTTTCTTGACAACCATCTGCAGAACATTCGGGACGCCACCGATCTGCCCTATGTCTTCACCCAGACCGGCAGCGACAGCGACCGTTTCACCGACCAGGTCATCCTGCATGTCGGCGCTGGCAAGCCGGAGGCGCGGGCACTGAAGGTCGATTTCCTCAGCGGCAGCCGCCGGCTGAACCTGTCGAGCATCGAAGGCGGCACCGGCAATCCGGTGATCCTGTACTTCCTGGAAAACGACATCCGCGACCTGCACAACCGCCTCGGCGGTCAGGAAGCCTACTTCCGCAAGCGCATTCGTATGGCGCTGGCGGAAAAGGCAACCGTGCGGCCAGTGCAGCTGCGCTACGCCGGCAAGACGATCGACGGCCATGAAGTGACGATCAGCCCGTACCGTGACGATCCGCTGAAGGATCGTCTCAAGCAGTTCGTGTCGAAGTCCTATGTCTTCACGCTGTCGAGCGCCGTGCCGGGCGGGCTCTACGAATTGAAGACCCATGTCGATGCCGACGGCACTGCACCCGCGCTCGACACGATGCTGACGCTCGAGCGCCGCTGAGTCCTGCCGCGCGCTGACGCAGCAGGTGGGTCAGATAGGAAACAGCGGGCCTGCAAGGCGCGGCAGCCCCGCGTTTTCCCGGCCTCAAGTGGCTGATTTTCAAACATCGGGCAGACCTTCCCGGATGGCACGCGATCTGCAATTCCGCTCATCAGCGGATTGATCCGCGAACGCTCATCCAGCCCCGCTCCTCGCCATGACCATCGCCGCCATCGCCCGACTTGCCGCCGCCGGCCGGCTCCGATTGCGGGGCAGGCGGACGAGCCTGCCATCAGGCGGGTACTGAGATGAGCGACGGGCGTGACCGCGACCGTCGTGCCGGGAACGCGCGGCCAATCGCGCCTGCCGACAAGGCCGACGAGATGCCGATTGCCGCCCGCCGACAGACACGTTGGGATGGCCGCGACAGTCTTGCCGGCAGCGATTGGGTCACCATTCCGGGCAGCCTTGTGGACGGCCCGGACGGCCCATTCCACGGGCCGTCGACACCCCATTCGGCACAGCCGAACCGATTGTTGTACCGGGCAACCGACGGGGGTAGTCTTCCGGCGTCCGGTGCATCACAGCCTCCTCGTCAAGGCCTCGCCAATCACGACGATCCGCGCGCGATGGCCGAACGCCATCACGATAACGACCACGAACCCACGGGTTCGATGGCGCGCACGGAGGAGACGATGTTGACCACGCAGAAAGCGATGCGTCACGCCAGCCTGGTGGAGTCCGCAGTACAGGGGCTTGTTCCGGCGTCGGACATCAACCATCGGGTACGTCACTCCTGGGCGCGTTGCATCGAAACCTACGCGCTCGATCCGCTGACGCCAAAGAAAGCCACCGTCGTCGATCGGCCTGAACTGCAGGCACGGCGCGAGCAGCACGGCCTGCTGCTGTCGATTGCCCGGGTCGAGCTGCTGAGCCTGCGCAAGCGTCTGCACCAGAACGACTTCGGCATCATGCTGACTGATCAGGATGGCGTGATCCTGCACTACGTCGGCGATCCCGGCTTCGCTGCCACGGCCAAGCGCAGCGGTTTGCGTGAAGGCGCGGTGTGGAGCGAGCGGGAACTCGGCACCAATGGCATGGGGACCTGCATCGTCGAGCAGCGCTCGGTGGTGATCCACCAGAACGAGCACTTCCTGGCGCAGAACACCGAACTCACCTGCTCGGCAACGCCGATCTTCGATTCGCAGGGCAAGGTGGTGGCGGCGCTGGACATTTCCGGCAGCTTTAACCGGGCGCAGACGCACACGCTGGCGCTGGTGGAAATCGCCGCGCAGAACATCGAGAACCGTGCTCTGCTGGAAAGCTGCAAGCGGCACTACATGCTGCGCTTCCATCGCCAGCAGGAGTTCATCTCCACTCCTGGCGAAGGCATTGTCGCCTTCGATGACAACGGCATGATCGTCGGCGCCAATCGCAGCGCGCTGGAACTGCTTGGCGCACCGGATCACCGCGCGCTCTGCGGCCAGGCACTGGAGGCCGTGTTCGACACCACCCTCGCCACCCAGATGCAGCTGGCATCCCGCCGCGCGTTCCGGCCGGCGCCGCTGCTGGCGCGTGCCAGCCAGACGCGTCTGTGGAGTGCCATCCAGCCGCCGGAACGCGAACTGCGTGCCGAGCAGGGCCGCCGCGAACATGTCGAGCTGCCAGCGACATCCACCTGCGGACCGCTGGCGGCGATGGAATATGGCGATCCGCAGATGGCGAACAACGTCCGCATCGTCCGTCGCGTGCTGGATCGCAACATCCCGGTGCTGCTGCTCGGCGAAACCGGTACCGGCAAGGGCTGTTTCGCGAAGGCCATCCACGCCGCCAGCCGGCGCGCCGACAAGCCGTTCGTGACCGTCAACTGCGCCGCCATCCCGGAGACGCTGATCGAATCCGAGCTGTTCGGCTACAAGGCCGGCGCCTTCACCGGCGCCACCCGCGAAGGTCATTCCGGTCGCGTCGTGCAGGCCAATGGCGGCACGCTGTTCCTGGACGAAATTGGCGACATGCCG
This sequence comes from Nevskia sp., assembly GCF_051860985.1. Taxonomy (NCBI): domain Bacteria; kingdom Pseudomonadati; phylum Pseudomonadota; class Gammaproteobacteria; order Nevskiales; family Nevskiaceae; genus Nevskia; species Nevskia sp. Next base: position 383,019 of record NZ_JBIMKV010000001.1, read on the forward strand.
CTGCCGCTGCAGGTGCGCCTGCTGTCAGTGATCGAGGACCGAGAAGTCATTCCACTTGGCGCATCGAAGGCGATTCCGGTCGACATCCGCATCATCAGCGCCACCCACTGCGACCTGCTGCAGCAGGTGCGCGAGCGACGCTTCCGCGAAGACCTGTACTACCGGCTCAACGGGCTGTCGCTGCGGATGCCGGCGCTGCGCGATCGTCACGACAGCCGCGATCTGATTTTGAACCTGATCCGGGAGGAATCCCGGGATCGCGACGCGGAAATCGACATCGACGACGCCGCGATGCGCCGGCTGCTGCAATCGCCGTGGCCCGGCAACATCCGCCAGCTGCGCAACGTGCTGCGCACGATGATCGCGATGTCCGAAAACGATTGCCTGACCTTGGCCGACTTCGACGAGGAATGGCTGTCCGCCGGCACCAGCAGCGCGGCGCCGGCCGTCGCCAGCGACGCCATCGAACTCGATCTGGACGGTGACGACGTGCTCGGCGAGGCCGAACGGGAAGCACTGCGGCGGGTGCTCGAATGCTGCCGCTGGAATGTCAGTGCGGCGGCCGTGCAACTGCATGTCAGCCGCAAGACGCTCTATCGCAAGATGTTTCGTCACGGCATCACGCGACGTGAAGGCGTGGCAGCAGAACACCATCCGCGCGCATCTGCCGAGTCGACCGCCGGCGATGGCTGACGCCCCCACATCGCCACCTGCCCGACGCCCGACCGTCAACGGCGCGCGCATCACCGGTCACCACCGGCGCTGACGGCAGGCGCTATCCCCGCTGCACGGTCGCGCCGACGGCGGACCCGCTGTCACCGCATCACCCGAAGCACCCGGGGCTGGGCCGCATGCTCAGCCCCACCCCAGCCCCAACAGAAAAAAACAGGAGAAAGACCATGGATGTACGCGCCGCCGTTGCCTTCGAAGCCGGCAAGCCACTGTCGATCGAAACCGTGCAGCTCGATGGCCCGCGCCCGGGCGAAGTGCTGGTCGAAGTCAAGGCCACCGGCCTCTGCCATACCGACAAGTTCACCCTGTCCGGCGATGACCCGGAAGGCATGTTCCCGGTGATCCTGGGCCACGAAGGCGCCGGCATCGTTGTCGACGTCGGCGCCGGCGTGACCAGCGTCAAGAAAGGCGATCACGTGATCCCGCTGTACACGCCGGAATGCCGCGAGTGCGACTACTGCCTGTCCGGCAAGACCAACCTCTGCCAGCGCATCCGTGCGACGCAGGGCAAGGGCCTGATGCCGGACGGCAGCAGCCGCTTCAGCTTCCAGGGCAAGCCGGTGCTGCATTACATGGGCTGCTCGACGTTCGCCAACTACACGGTGCTGCCGGAGATCGCGGTCGCCAAGGTTCGCGAGGACGCCCCGTTCGACAAGATCTGCTACATCGGTTGCGGCGTCACCACCGGCATCGGCGCGGTGCTGTTCACCGCCAAAGTGGAATACGGCGCCAACTGCGTGGTGTTCGGTCTTGGCGGCATCGGCCTGAACGTGATCCAGGGCCTGAAGATGGTCGGCGCCAACATGATCGTCGGCATCGACATCAACCCGACCCGCGAAGCCATGGCGCGCCAGTTCGGCATGACCCACTTCGTCAACCCGAAGGAAGTCCAGGGTGATCTGGTAGCTCATCTGGTCGAGCTGACCAAGGGCGGCGCCGACCACACCTTCGAGTGCACCGGCAACGTCAAGCTGATGCGCCAGGCGTTGGAGTGCTGCCACAAGGGCTGGGGCATGTCGACGATCATCGGCGTGGCGCCGGCCGGCGCGGAAATCTCCACCCGTCCGTTCCAGCTGGTCACCGGCCGTCGCTGGATCGGCTCGGCGTTCGGCGGGGCCAAGGGCCGTACCGACGTGCCGCGCATCGTCGACTGGTACATGGACAAGAAGATCAACATCGACGACCTGATCACGCACACGATGCCGCTGGAGAAGATCAACGAAGGCTTCGACCTGATGGCGCGCGGCGAGTCGATCCGCGGCGTGGTGCTGTACTGATGTCGGGAGCGATCGAGAAGCGCAGCGACCAGGCCTGCTTCGGCGGCCGCATGGGCTTCTATACCCACGCATCCCGCGAGACCGGCACGGCGATGAAGTTCGGCGTCTACCTGCCGCCGCAGGCCGTGCACCGCAAGGTGCCGGCGCTGTACTACCTAGCCGGCCTGACCTGCACCGAGGAAACCTTCCTGATCAAGGCCGGAGCCCAGCGGGTGGCCGCCGAACTCGGTCTGGCCCTGGTCGCCTGCGACACCAGTCCGCGCGGCCTGAACCTGCCCGGCGAAGCCGACAGCTGGGATTTCGGCCTGGCTGCCGGCTTCTATCTGGACGCCACGCAGGACCCGTGGAAGACGAACTACCGGATGGGTTCCTACGTCAACGCAGAACTGCCGGCGCTGATCGAGGCGAACTTCCCGGTACTCGCCGGCCGGCGCGGCATCTTCGGCCATTCGATGGGCGGCCACGGCGCGCTGGTGACCGCGCTGCGCAACCCGGATCGCTGGCATTCGGTATCGGCGTTCGCGCCGATCGCCAATCCGGTCGCCGTACCCTGGGGCCAGAAGGCGTTCGGGAACTATCTCGGTGCCGACCCGTCGACCTGGGAGTCGTACGACACCAGCCTGCTGATCAGAGCCCAGCCGTATCCGGGGCTGCTGCTGGTCGACCAGGGCCTAGCCGACAACTTCCTGGCCCGTGAGCTGAAGCCCGAGCATCTCGATGCTGCTGCCCGGGCCTCGGGGCAGCGCCTGAGCCTGCGGCTGCACGCCGACTACGACCATTCGTACTGGTTCATCCAGAGCTTCATTGCTGATCACCTGAAACACCACGCCACGCAGCTCGGCGTCTGACCGACAAGCCACCGGCGGGCTGCCGACGACCGTTCAGCGGCGTCGGCAGCCGCCCAAGGGCACATTCAGGGCGGGTTCAGCGCTGCCAGCGCAAACCGGCCACGCGATAACAACTGTGGAGGAGTTCAACATGCAGCACCGTATCCTGTTGTCCCTGATGGTCGCCGCACTTGCCGGCAGCCTGTCTGTCCCCGCATCGGCCGCCGATGCCCCGCTGTATACCGTCGTCGACGGCACCAAGGTCGATGCCGACACGCTGACCGGCTTCAAGACCTGGCGTGCCGCCGCCTGCGACCGCTGCCACGGCCCGAACCAGGAAGGCCTGGTCGGCCCGTCGCTGGTGGAAAGCCTGAAGACCTTGTCGAAGGACGATTTCAAGGCCACCGTCACCAACGGCCGGCTCGAGAAGGGCATGCCGAGCTTCGGCACCAATCCGAAGGTCGTCGAGAACCTCGACAAGCTCTACGCCTATCTGAAGGGCCGCTCGGACGGCAAGATCACTGCCGCCAAAGTCACGGGCATCGAGTGATGCGAGCCGCGCCCCGCGCCGGAAGCGACACGATGCATCCGTTCACCGGCATGCAGGAACGATTCCGGCGCGGGGCGGTCGACTTGCTGGGCAGCCTGCGCCGCACGTCAACGATGACGCTGCTGGCGCTGGTGGCAACGGCGCCGCTGCTGCCCGCCGTCGCGCAGCAGACCGATGAAGGCCGCAAGGCGCTGCGGATCTGCCGCGACCCCAACAACCTGCCGTTCCAGAACGTCCGCGGCGAAGGCTTCGAGGACAAGATCGCCGAACTGTTCGCGACCGATCTCGGCGTCAAGGTCGTCGCCTTCGACTACCCCGCCCGCTTCAACTTCATCCGCAACACGCTGCGCTTCAAGCTGCCGGGCGACGATTTCCCCTGCGACCTGGTGATGGACGTGCCGGCCGGTTTCAGTCAGGGCACGTCGTCCACCCGTCCCTACTACCGCTCCACCTATGCGCTGGCCTTTCCGCGCGGCAAGGCGCTGGCCGGCGTAACCACGGTCGAGCAGTTCCTGGCGCTGCCACAGGAAAAGCTCGCCAGACTCAAGATCGGCGTCATCGACAAATCGCCGGCCTCCGACTGGCTGGCCAAGCGCGGCCTGATCGACCTCGGTGTGCCATATCGGGTACTGGTCGCCGATCCCGACCAGAGCTCCGGCAGCATCATCGAAGGCGACTTGATCGCCGGCAAGCTCGACGCCGTCATCGTCTGGGGGCCGATCGCTGGCTACTACGCCAAGCGCTATCCGGACGCCGACCTTCAAGTCCTGCCGATGCAGTCGGAGCGCAACATCAAGTTCGATTTCGAGATCGCGATGGCGGTGCGCATCGCCGACAAGGCCTGGCTGAAAACCGTCGACGGCCTGATCGAACGCAACCAGTCGAAGATCGACGCCATCCTTGCCGACTACGGCGTGCCGTTGCTCGAACGCCTTCCTGCGGCACCGGCGCGGGACGATTGAAGCCCGCCGGGCGGCATCGCTTTTTCCATTTTCGAGAGCCCACGCCATGATCGTTCGCAAGACTGCACAGGCCCTGGCCATCGTGTTCGGCAGCGCTGCCGGGCTGGCCGCCGCTCCGGCGCAGGCCTACGACTACCCGACCGTCGACCGCGTCGAGTTCGTGCACATGTGCCAGCGCGAATACCCCGACAAGCCACCGCACGAGATGCTCTACAAGTGCGCCTGCGTGATCGACAAGTTCGGCGAAACCATGCCGTACGAGGACTTCGTCGAAAGCTCCACCGCGTACTACGCCTCGTCGATCGCCGGTGAACGCGGCCAGGTGATCCGCAACGAGCGCGTGGCCAAGGCGCTGGCCGACAGCTTCCGCGAGCAGCTCGGCAAGGCGCGCAAGTCCTGCTTCATCAACTGAGCCGATCGCGTGAGACCGGTCAGCGTCGGCACGGCGGCCGGTCTGGCCAGCATGCTGTTCGGGCTGTTCGCAGCGGTCGGCACATCAGCTGTGGCGGCCAACGACTGGCCGCTTGAAAACCCGGCCGATGGCGTGTTCGTCCACCTCGGCGCGCAGGCGCTGGCCAGTCCGGATAACGGCGGCGACATCGCCAACCTCGGCTTCGTGATCGGCGAGCGCTGCGTCGCCGTGATCGACAGCGGCGGCAGCGCCAGCATCGGCCGCGCGCTGCGCGCCGCGATCCGGTCGCGCACCGACAAGCCGGTCTGCTACCTGATCCACACCCACGTCCACCCGGACCACGCCTTCGGCGATCCCGCATTCGCGGCCGACCATCCGGTGGTGGTCAGCCATGCCGCCTACCCTGCGGCGCTGGCGCGCCGCCGCGATCACTACCGGCATGGCATCGACGACAGCCTCGGCGCGCTCGGCGCCGGCAGCGACAGCGCGGTGCCGAGCCTGCTGATCGACACCCGGCTGACGCTGGACCTCGGCGGTCGCCGCCTGCGGCTCGACGCCTGGCCCACCGCTCATACCGATCACGACCTGACCGTGCTCGACGAACGTACCGGCACGCTGTTCACCGGCGATATGCTGTTCGTCGACCGCGTGCCGATCGTCGACGGCAAGGTGCTCGGCTGGCTGGCCGTGATCGACGAGCTGCTGGCCCTGAAGCCGGCCCGCGTGGTGCCCGGCCACGGGCCACTGAACCGGCCACCGGCCGTTGCCTTCGCCGCCGAGCAGGCCTACCTGGCGTCGCTGGTGCGCGACTGCCGCGCCGCGCTGCGCGACGGGGTGTCGCTGTCCGAAGCAGTCGAGCGCCTTGACGGCGGCGAGCAACGCAGCCGCTGGCAGCTGTTCGACGACTACCACCGCCGCAACGTCACCACCGTGTACACGGAGCTGGAATGGGAGCCCTGACGATGGCCGACACCCTGCGCTGCCGCCCGGCCCTGGCCCTGTCGAGGCTGGCCCTCGCCGCACTGCTGGTCAGCACGGTCCTGCCCCTGCAGCCGGCGCTTGCCGATGCGCCACAGGCCTCGCCGGTCGGCATCTGGCCGAAGCTGCGCAGCGGCCTGTTCGGCGACCGCCCGATCCGCGAGGACGAAGCCGATGTCGTGCAGCTGGAGGCGCCGATGCGGGCCGAGGACGCCGCCACGGTGCCGATCGCGATCCGGGCCGGACTGCCGCAGACGCCGGAGCGCTACATCCGCACGCTGTACCTGCTGGTCGACAACAACCCGTCGCCGGTCGCGGCGGTCTTCGAGCTGACACCGGACAGCGGCCGCGCCGACATCGAAACCCGCATCCGGGTCGAGCAGTACACCGACGTCCGCGTCATCGCCGAACTCAGCGACGGCACGCTGCACATGGCCCGCCGTCACGTGAAGGCCTCCGGCGGCTGTTCGGCGCCGGCCGGCAAGGACCCGCGCGAAGCCGCCCGCAATGCCGGCCGCATGCGCTTCCGGGTCGATGGCCCGGTCGAAGCCGGGGTGCCGGCGGTCGCGCAACTGGCGGTCAGCCATCCGAACGCCTCGGGGCTGGTGCTCGATCAGCTGACCCGGCTCTACGAGCCGGCCTACTACGTGCGCCGGCTCACCGTGCGCTACGCCGGCAAGCCAGTGCTGAGCGCCGACATCGACTTCTCGATCAGCGAGAACCCCAACTTCCGCTTCCATTTCCTGCCGACCACCGACGGCGAACTGCAGGCCGAGGTGGTCGACACCCGCGACCTGCACTTCGAGACCCGGCTGGCGGTCAAGCCCGGCCACGCCGCCGCCATTCCGCCGTGACGGTGCGGCGGGCCGAACCGGCCCGCCTGTTACGATCCTGCCGTCACGTTCCGGAAACTCGCCTGTGCCGCCAGCCCTCCCCTCCCGCCGCCGCTGGTTCAGCGTCGCGGCGCTCGTCAGCATCGCCTCCCTGATCGTTCTCGCCTGCTCGGGGCTGTCGATCAAAAAGGCCGTCATGGCAACGCCGGCCCCGGTCGCCATCCAGCAGACCTACCAGTACAGCCGCGACATCCAGCCGATCTTCGACACCAAGTGCGCGGCCTGTCACGGCTGCTACGACGCGCCCTGCCAGCTCAAGTTGACCAGCGCCGACGGTGTCGAACGCGGCGCCAGCAAGCTGCAGGTCTACGACGGCACGCGACTGGACACCGCCCCCACCACCCGGCTCGGCATCGACGCGCTGAGCACCGCCGACTGGCGCCAGCGCGGCTTCTTTCCGGTGCAGCCGGTGCTGACCCAGGCCGAGGCCGGCAGCCAGATGCCGTCGTCGCTGCTGCAACGGGCGCTGGCGCTGGGCCGCCAGCAGCGATGGGCCGCCAACCAGCGCCTGCCGGATGATCTGCCGCTGGGCTTCACGCGGCAGAACCACTGCCCGACCCTGGATGAGTACGACGCCTTTGCGAAGAAGCACCCGCACGAGGGCATGCCGCTGGCGGTCACCGGGCTCAGCGATCGCGAGTACGCCACGCTGTCCACCTGGATCGCCGAGGGCGCGCAGGTCGACAGCGACGCCATCAAACCCAGCGCCAGCGAAGCTGCGCAGATCGCCCAGTGGGAAAGCTGGCTGAACCGGCCGGGCGATCGCGAGCAGCTGGTCGCCCGCTACCTGTACGAGCACCTGTTCCTCGGCCATCTGTATTTCAGCAGCGAGCAGAACCCGCACTTCTTCGAGCTGCTGCGCTCGCGCACGCCGCCGGGTGAGCCGATCGTGCCGGTGGCGACCCGGCTGCCGAACCAGGCGGCGGACGGTCCGTTCCACTACCGCCTGCGGCTGCTCAACGAGAGCATCGTCCAGAAGAACCACATCACCTATCCGCTCGACGAACGCCGGCGCACGCGTTTCCAGACCCTGTTCCTGAAGGACGCCTGGACGGTGCCACCGCAGCCGGAACACAAGGCCCACGACAAGGAAGCGCGCGCCAATCCGTTCCTGACCTTCGCGCCGATCCCGGCCAAGGCGCGCTACCAGTTCATGCTCGACGACGCGCAGTTCTTCGTCCGCACCTTCATTCGCGGCCCGGTCTGCGCCGGCCAGGCGGCCACTGACGTGATCCGCGACCAGTTCTGGGTCAGCTTCGAAGACCCGGCGCACGAGCTGTACGTCAACGATGCCGCCTACCGCGACCAGGTCTCGCCGCTGCTCGATGTCGCCGGCCAGGATTCGTCGCTGATCAAGGCCGGCACCGAATGGCTCAGCTACCGCACGCAGCGCAACGACTACGCGCGGCTGCGGCTGCAGGCCTACGCCAAGGCGATGCCGAAGGGGCCGGCGATCAGTGACATCTGGGACGGCGACGGCCACAACCACGATGCGCTGCTGACCATCTTCCGGCACCACGACAACGCCTTCGTCAAGGACGGCCTGATCGGCGCGCTGCCGGAAACCCTGTGGGTGATGGACTACCCGCTGTTCGAGCGCACCTACTACGAGCTGGTGGTCAACTTCGATGTCTTCGGCAACGTCTCGCACCAGCTGCAGACGCGCCTGTACTTCGACCTGATCCGCAACGACGGCGAAACCAACTTCCTGCGCTTCCTGCCGCCGAAGCTGCGCAATCCGCTGCTGCACCAGTGGTACCAGGACGGCGGCCGGGTGAAGCTGTTCACCACCTATGCCGACATCGACGACAAGCGGCCGACGCAGCTGAAGTTCAAGCCCGGCGTCGATGCCGAAGGCGCCAAGGCCGCCTATGTCGAGCAGCTGCAGAAGGCGCTGCGCAAGGTCAAGGGCGCGGACGACGTGATCAACCGCTGCCCGGCCGGCGACTGCGCGCTGCCCGGCGCCTCCGCCACCACCCGCGCCGCCAACCGCAGCCTGCGGCCGCTGGCCCAGGGCACCGGCAAGACGCTGCCGGTGATTCCGCTGCTGCCCGAAGTGGTGCTGCTGCGGGTGCGCGGCGAATCGCAGCGGCTGGTCTATTCGCTGATCCACAACCGTGCGCACAGCAACGTCGCCTTCATCATGGGCGAGGACGGCCGCCTGGAACCGGAACGCGACACCTTGAGCGTGATCAAGGGTGTCTACGGCAACTACCCGAACTTCGCCTTCGACGTGCCGCTGGCCGAGCTTGATCGCTTCGTCGCCGCCTTGTCGGCGGTCACCGACAAGGCCGGGCTCGAGAAGGTCGTCGACCAGTGGGGCCTGCGCCGCACGCATCCGGATTTCTGGTCGATCTTCAACGACTTTGCGCAGTACCAGCGGGAAACCGAGCCGCTGGAGGCCGGCATCCTCGACATGAACCGCTACGAAAACCTGTGACCGGATGAACGCCGCCGTCGCTTCCCGACCCTGCTTCATCGTGCTGAACGCCGGCTCCGGCCGGCAGGTGGCCGATGCCACTGCCGACCAGATCCGCACGCTGCTGACCGATGCCGGTCGTCCGCACCAGCTGCTGCTGGCCGAGCAGGGCCGCGACATCCCGCGCCTGGCGCGCGAGGCCGTGGCGCGGGCGCAGGCAGCCGACGGCATCGTCGTCGCGGCCGGCGGCGACGGCACCATCAATGCGGTCGCACAGGCAGCGCTCGGCTGCGGCCAGCCATTCGCGGTGCTGCCGCAGGGCACGTTCAACTACTTCGGCCGCACCCACGGCATTCCGCAGGACACCGCCGATGCAGTCGCCGCGCTGCTGGCGGCAAGCCCGCAACCGGTGCAGGTCGGCCTGGTCAACGACCGGGTGTTTCTGGTCAATGCCAGTCTCGGCCTCTACCCGCAGCTGCTGGAAGACCGCGAGGCCTTCAAGGCGCGCTTCGGCCGCAGCCGGCTGGTGGCGATGGTGTCCGGCCTGCTGAGCTTCCTGCGCGAGCGCCGCCAGCTGCATGTGGAAATCGAGATCGAAGGCGAGACCCGGACCCTGCGGACGCCGACGCTGTTCGTCGGCAACAACGCGCTGCAGCTGACCCAGATCGGCATCGCCGATGCCGAAGCGCTGGGCCGCGGCCGGCTGGTGGCGATCGGACTGAAGCCGGTCGGCAGCCTGGCGATGCTGGGCCTGCTGCTGCGTGGTGCGCTCGGGCGGCTCGGCGACGCCGACCAGGTGGTGAGCTTTCCGTTGCGCAGCCTGACCATCCGCCCGCCGGGCGGGCGTCGCCGCCGCCGCTACAAGGTGGCGATGGATGGCGAAGTGACCCGCCTGCCGTCGCCTCTGGTGTTCCGCATTGCCCCGGAGCCGCTGCTGCTGATGGTGCCGCCGGCCGCCGCCAAGGACGGCGCTACCGCCGCGCCATGAGCCTGGTCCTGCATCTGTCCGACACCCATTTCGGCGTCGAGCGCAGCGAAGTCGTGCAGGCGCTGCTGCGCCTGGCCGATCAGCAGCGGCCGGATCTGGCCGTGCTGTCCGGCGATGTCACCCAGCGGGCGCGCCACGACGAGTTCGCCGCCGCCCGCCGCTTCGTCGATGCGCTGAGCGCCGGTCGCACCTTGGTAGTGCCAGGCAATCACGACCTGCCGCTGTTCGATGTCGGGCGCCGGCTGTTCATGCCCTACCGCAACCACCGGCGCACCTTCGGCCGCAACCTGGAACCGGTCTACGAGGACCACGGCCTGCTGGTGGTCGGCATCCGCACCACGCGCCGCTACCGGCATGTCGATGGCACGGTGTCGCCGCTGCAGGTGGTCCGCAGCAGCGAGCGGCTGCGGCGCAGCGGCGCGCGCATCAAGCTGGTGGTGACGCACCAGCCCGTGCATGTCGAATCCGCCGCCGACCAGCACAACCTGCTGCGCGGCCGCGAGCGGGCCTTGCACGGCTGGGCGGCGGCCGGCGCCAACCTGATCCTCGGCGGCCACATCCACCTGCCGTTCGTCGCGCCGCTCAAGGTTGCGCACGGCCTGCCGCGCGAAGTCTGGGCCGTGCAGGCCGGCACGGCGGTGTCCTGGCGCACCCGGCCGGGCGTGCCGAATTCGGTCAACCTGATCCACTGCGATGCCCAGCGCGGCAGCTGCCGGATCGAGCGCTGGGACTTCGACGACCTGACGCTGGCCTTCACCTGTCGCGCCGCCACCTCGATGACCCTGGACGGCTGAGCGGTGACCGCGCTGTCCGCAGGCCTGCAACCCGCCGCCACGCTGCCGCTGCTGGCCGCCCTGCTGGCGTTCGCCGGGTGGCTGACGGTCCAGCTGTGGCGGCGTGGCCCGCCGACGGTGCGCAGCCGGTTCGCCATCGCCCTCGGCGCGGCCGCGCTGTTCGCAGTGCTGGCGACGATGCCGCCGGCGATCGTCGGCTGGGACCTGCGGCTGGCCGATGGCCTGCACGCACAGGCCTCGCCCGGCCTGCTCGACGCCGCTTTCGCGATCACCCAGTTCGGCAACTTCCGCACCCTGCTGGCGCTGGTCATCGCGGTGGCGCTGCTGCTGGCGCTGCGGCGGCAATGGTCGGATCTCGGCCTGTGGCTGGTGGTGACCGCCGGTACCGGGCTGCTGAATCGGGCGCTGAAGCTCGGCTTCGAGCGGGTCCGGCCACTGCACGACCACGGGCTGGTGATCGAGCCGGCTTATAGCTTCCCCAGCGGCCATGCCTCCGGCGCGCTGGCGGTGTACGGGCTGCTGACGGTGCTGTTGCTGCCGAGGCTGGCAGCGGCCGCGCGCCTGCCGCTGCTGCTGGCGACGGTGGCGCTGGTGCTGCTGATCGGCGCCAGTCGGGTGATCCTGCAGGTGCATTTCCTCAGCGACGTGGTGGCCGGTCATGCCCTGGCCGCCGCCGTGCTGGCCAGCGCCCATGCGCTGCGCGAGCAGCTGCAGGCGCGATACGGCCGGACACCGGGCTGATGGCCCCAAGCCGGCACCTGCGGCATGTCGCCCTGCTGCTGGCGGCGCTGGCGATGCTGCTCGCCGGCCCGCCCGCACGCGCCGATGTCCGCACGCTGGCCGACGGCGTGCATGCCGATCTCGGCGCCGCCACCGAGCTCAGCCGCGACAACCGGGGCGAGATCGCCAACAGCGGGCTGATCGTCGGCAGCCGCCAGATGCTGGCGATCGACAGCGGCGTGTCGCGCGCCCACGGCGAGCGGCTGTACCAGGCCTGGACAGCGCGTGCCGACCGACCGTTCGCCGGCCTGCTGCTGAGCCAGCCGGCGCAGGAATTCCTGTTCGGCGCCGGCGCCTTCCAGCGCCACGGCGTGGCGGTGCTGGCGCATCGCGATGCCGCGCGGCTGATGCGCCAGCGCTGCGAGAACTGCCTGACCCATCTGCGCGAGGTCCTGCCCGGCGGCCTGATGAAGGGCACCGCGCTGGTGACGCCGGACCGGCTGCTGGATGCAGCCGCGCCGATCGACCTCGGCGACCGCATCGTGCAGCTGATCGACGCCGGCCCGGCAACCACGCCGGGCACGCTGGCCGTGTTCGATCCGGCCAGCGGCACGCTGTTCGCCGGCGGGCTGATCAGCCAGCAGCGCATTCCCAGCCTGCGCGATGCCCGCATTCCGCAATGGCTCGCTGCGCTGGAGGCGCTGCGCCCGCTGCCGATCCGGCGCATCGTCCCCGGCTTCGGGCCGGTCGGCGATCGGCGGCAGATCGACGACATGCAGCGCTATCTGCGCGAGATCGACCGCGCCGTGCGCGCCGAGTACCAGCGCGGCGCCAGCCTGCTGGAAACCGTGGCGGCGGTGCAGCTGCCGGCGTTCGCCGACTGGAACGCTTACGCGAGCCTGCATCCGCAGAACGTCCAGTACCTGTACCGCCAGCTGGAAGACGCCGACTTTCGCTAAAAGCCGCCTACTGCGCGGCGCCGAACAGGTCGTCGAGCAGGCGATCGCCACGTTCCAGCACGAAATAGCGGAACGCTTCGGCGGCCGGCGACAGGCTCATCGTGCCGATGCTGACCACATGCCAGGCGCGCTTCAGCGGCAGTCCGGCCACATCGATGACCGCCAGCCGGCCGACCGCGCATTCCAGCGCCACCGTGTGCAGCGACAGCAGCGTCAGCCCGAGCCCGGCCATCACCGCCTGCTTGATGGTTTCGTTGCTGTTCAATTCCATGATCTGCGGCGGCGTCACCCGCGCTTCACGGAACCAGGCCTCCATCGCCGAGCGGGTACCGGAACCGCTTTCTCGGACGATGAACGGCTCGCGATCGAGCAGTGCCGGGGCGACGTCACGGAGCCCGGCCAGCGCATGGCTGCCGGCCGCGATCACGGCCAGCGGGTTGGCGGCGAAGGCTTCGGCGCGCACGCCGAAATCGCGCGGCGGCCGGCCCATGATGGCCAGGTCGATCTCGCGCGCCTGCAGCTGTCGATCGAGCTGATCGCGGTTGCCGACCGTGAGCCGTACCTCGACGCCGGGATAGTCGACCCGGAATCGGGCCAGCAGCCGGGGCACGAAGTACTGCGCGGTGCCGACCATGCCGACGGTGATCCGCCCGGCCTGCAGGCCCCGCAGCCGGGCCAGCGTGTCCTCGGCTTCCTTCATCGTCGCGATCACCCGCCGGGCGTAGACCAGCAGGTACTCGCCGGTGGTGGTCAGGCTCATGGTCCGGCCGTTGCGCTCGAACACCGGCAGGCCGACGGCGGTTTCCAGATCGCGGATCTGCATCGAGACGGCCGGTGCGGTCAGGTGCAGTTCGTCCGCCGCGCGCGCAAAGCTGCGGTGCCGGGCGGCCGATGCAAACGTGCGCAGCTGACGCAGGCTGACATTCAACATCAGAAAACCTTATTCAAGACTGCAGATATCGTGAATTTACCTTATCCAACCTGCGGAATAAGGTCGCTCATCCGTGACAGGCCAACACCAGAGGGTTCCGCGATGAGCAACGATGCGATGCACAGCGACGACAAGCAGATCACCGATGGCAGGAAGCGCTACGCCTCCGGCGTGCTGAAGTACAAGCAGATGGGCTACTGGCAGCCCGACTACCTGCCGAAGGAAACCGACGTCATCGCGATGTTCCGCATTACGCCGCAAGAGGGCGTGCCGGCGGATGAATGCGCCGCCGCTGTCGCCGGGGAATCCTCGACCGCAACCTGGACCGTGGTCTGGACCGATCGCCTGACCGCCTGCGAGCTGTATCGCGCCAAGGCCTACCGGGTCGATCCGGTGCCGAACACCGGCCCGGGCACCAAGACCGAACAGCAGTACTTCGCCTACATCGCCTACGACCTCGACCTGTTCGAGCCGGGCTCGATCGCCAATCTCACGGCCTCGATCATCGGCAACGTATTCGGCTTCAAGGCGGTGAAGGCGCTGCGCCTGGAGGACATGCGCATTCCGGTGGCCTATCTGAAGACCTTCCCGGGGCCGGCGACCGGCATCGTCGTGGAGCGCGAGCGGCTCGACAAGTTCGGCCGTCCGCTGCTCGGCGCCACCACCAAGCCGAAGCTCGGCCTGTCCGGCCGCAACTACGGCCGCGTCGTCTACGAGGCGCTGAAAGGCGGGCTCGACTTCGTCAAGGACGACGAGAACATCAATTCGCAGCCGTTCATGCACTGGCGCGACCGCTTCCTGTACTGCATGGAAGCCGTCAACAAGGCGTCGGCCGCCACCGGTGAAGTGAAGGGGCACTACCTGAACGTCACCGCCGGCACGATGGACGAGATGATCGCCCGCGCCGAGTTCGCCAAGAGCCTGGGCTCGGTGATCATCATGATCGACCTGGTCATCGGCTACACCGCGATCCAGACAATGGCCGCGTGGGCGCGCAAGAACGACATGATCCTGCACCTGCACCGCGCTGGAAACTCCACCTACTCGCGGCAGAAGAACCACGGCATGAACTTCCGGGTGATCTGCAAGTGGATGCGCATGGCCGGCGTCGATCACATCCACGCCGGCACCGTGGTCGGCAAGCTGGAAGGCGACCCGCTGATGATCAAGGGCTTCTACGACACGCTGCGCGAAACCCACACGCCGCAATGCCTGGAAACCGGCCTGTTTTTTGAGCAGGACTGGGCTTCCTTGAACAAGGTGATGCCGGTGGCCTCGGGCGGCATCCACGCCGGCCAGATGCACCAGCTGCTGACTTATCTCGGCGATGACGTGGTGCTGCAGTTCGGCGGCGGCACCATCGGCCATCCGCAGGGCATCCAGGCCGGTGCCACCGCCAACCGCGTGGCGCTGGAAGCGATGATCCTGGCCCGCAACGAAGGCCGCGACATCTGGAACGAGGGCCCGCAGATCCTGCGCGACGCCGGCAAGTGGTGTTCGCCGCTGAAGCAGGCGCTCGATGTCTGGGGCGACGTGACCTTCAACTACGAATCCACCGACACCTCGGACTACGCGCCGACCCCGACAGTCAGCGCCTGAAGCGCCCGCCCCTGCCACCGGAGACACGATCATGATGACCAACTACAACCGGCGCGTGACCCAGGGCCAGTTCTCGTTCCTGCCGGACCTGACCGACCCGCAGATCACCGCGCAGCTCGAATACGCGCTGAACAAGGGCTGGGCGATCGGCATCGAGTACACCGACGATCCGCACCCGCGCAACACCTACTGGGAGATGTTCGGCAACCCGATGTTCGATCTGCGCGATGCCGCCGGCATCCTGATGGAGATCAACAGCTGCCGGAAGACCTTCCCGAGCCACTACATCCGGGTCACGGCCTTCGACAACACGCGCGGCGTGGAGTCGCCGACCATGTCCTACATCGTCAACCGTCCCAAGAACGAGCCGGGCTTTGGCCTGGTGCGTCAGGAAGTGGACAGCCGCGCGATCCGCTACACCATCCATTCGTACGCCACCGACAAGAGCGAAGGCGAACGCTACTGACCGGTTCTTCCGCACGGCGCGGCGCCCGGGTTGCCGGCACCCGGCGTCGCGCCGCTTTCTTTGATGGATGCCAGACAGGGTGGCCCATGGACGATGCAAAGACCGTCGATCTCCAGGCGATCGTTCGCGACTCGAACGTCACCGAGGTGCTCGACCAGCTGGATCGCGAACTGGTGGGCTTGGCGCCGGTCAAGCGGCGCATCCGCGAGATCGCCGCCTACCTGGCCGTGACCCGGGCCCGCAAGGCCCTGGGGCTGGAAGCCGCGCCGCCGAGCCTGCACATGTGCTTCACCGGCAATCCCGGCACCGGCAAGACCACGGTGGCGCTGCGGATGGCGGAAATCCTCCATCGGCTCGGCTACGTGCGCAAAGGCCATGTGGTGTCGGTGACCCGCGATGATCTGGTCGGCCAGTACATCGGCCACACCGCGCCGAAGACCAAGGAAGTGCTGAAGAAAGCGATGGGCGGCGTGCTGTTCATCGACGAGGCCTATTACCTGTACCGGCCGGAGAACGAGCGCGACTACGGCCAGGAATCGATCGAGATCCTGCTGCAGGTGATGGAAAACAACCGTGACGATCTGGTCGTGATCCTCGCCGGCTACAAGGACCGGATGAACACCTTCTTCTCGTCCAACCCGGGCATGTCGTCGCGCATTGCCCACCACATCGACTTCCCCGATTACTCGCAGCCGGAGCTGCTGTCGATCGCCAGTCGCATGGTCGACGCGATGAACTACCGCTTCGATGCCGAGGCCGAAGCCGCGATGGGCCGCTACATCGGCCGCCGGCTGACGCAGCCGAACTTCGCCAATGCCCGTTCGGTACGCAATGCGCTGGACCGCGCGCGGCTGCGCCAGGCCAACCGGCTGTTCGCCGGCATCGGTCAGGGACAGCCCCATGTCACGGCCGATGCGCTGAGCACGCTTTCTGCGTCCGATATCCTCGCGTCCCGCGTGTTCGACACGCCCGACTCCGCCGACCCGACCTGAAAGGCCTGCCATGCAACTCGGAAGAACCACGCTGTCGAAATTCCTGATCGAGCAGCTGCATGAAGTCGATGACAACGGCCAGCTGGCCGGCCTGCTGGTCGACGTCGCGGCGGCCGTGAAATCGATCGCCGCGATGTCGGCGAAAGGCGCACTCGGCGGCTTCCACGGCAACATCGAGGCGGTCAACATCCAGGGCGAGGTGCAGAAGAAGCTCGACGTGCTGTCGAACGATGCGCTGATCGACGCCTGCGAATGGGGCGGCACGCTGGCCGGCATGATCTCCGAGGAGAACGAGGAGCCGATCCGTATCCCGCCGGAGTTCAAGCGCGGGCGCTACCTGCTGAACTTCGACCCGCTGGATGGTTCGTCGAACATCGACATCAATGTCTCGGTCGGCACCATCTTTTCGGTGCTGGCCCACGATAAGGACAGCGAACCGACCGTCGAGGATTTCCTGCAGAGCGGCCGCCGCCAGATGGCCGCCGGCTATGCGATCTACGGGCCGGCGACGATGCTGGTGATCACCGTCGGCAAGGGCACACACGCCTTCACGCTGGATCGGGAAATCGGCAATTTCATCCTGACCCACGAAAACCTGCGCATTCCGCCGGACTGCAGCGAGTTCGCGATCAATACCTCCAACGAACGCTTCTGGGAGCCGCCGGTGTCGCGGTATGTCGAGGAGTGCAAGGCCGGCAAGACCGGTATCCGCGGCCGCGACTTCAACATGCGCTGGATCGCCTCGATGGTGGCCGACGTGCACCGCATCCTGATGCGTGGCGGCGTGTTCATGTACCCGCGCGACACCAAGGACCCGAAGAAGCCTGGCCGGCTGCGGCTGCTGTACGAGGCCAACCCGGTCAGCTTCATCATCGAGCAGGCCGGCGGCGCGTCCAGCCACGGCCGCGGCCCGATCCTCGACCTGCCGGCCGAGTCCCTGCATCAGCGGGTGGCGGTGATCTTCGGCTCGCGCAACGAGGTCGAGCGCATCGAGCGCTATCACGCCGAATTCGATGCCGGCGAGGACCGGCCGTTCATCTCGCCGCTGTTCAGCAACCGCTCGCTGTACCGCTCGGAAGCCTGAGCGTCCAAGACCACCGGCCGCCGCTCACCGCGCGGCGCACCGACACGAGGAAAGGACCATGTCCGTCAAGCATCCGATCATCGCGGTGACCGGCTCCTCCGGGGCCGGCACCACCACGGTGATGAAAGCGTTCCAGCACATCTTCCGCCGCGAGAAGCTGAAGCCGGGCATCGTCGAGGGCGATGCCTTCCACCGCTTCGACCGGCTCGGCATGCGCGCCCGGCTCAAGGAGGAGGAAACCCAGGGCAACAAGCATTTCAGCCACTTCGGCCCGGAAGCGAACCTGATCGAAGAACTGGAAAAGCTGTTCCGGTCCTACGCCAAGACCGGCACCGGCAAGATCCGCCACTACCTGCACGATGCCGACGAGGCGGGCCCGTACCAGCAGGAGCCGGGCACCTTCACGCCGTGGGTGGACCTGCCGGAGAACACCGACCTGCTGTTCTACGAAGGCCTGCACGGCGGCTATGCCGACGAGCAGCACAACATCGCGGCGGCGGTCGACCTGCTGGTCGGCGTGGTGCCGATCATCAACCTGGAATGGATCCAGAAGCTGCACCGCGACAAGAACATGCGCGGCTACTCGCAGGAAGCGGTGGTCGACACCATCCTTCGGCGGATGCCCGACTACATCAACCACCTGTGCCCGCAGTTCTCGCGGACCCACGTGAATTTCCAGCGCGTGCCCACCGTCGACACGTCCAACCCGTTCATTGCACGGGATATTCCGACGGCCGACGAGTCGATGCTGGTGATCCGTTTCGCTGATCCCAAGGGCATCGACTTCCAGTACCTGCTGAGCATGCTGCACGGCTCGATGATGACCCGGCCGAACAACATCGTCTGCCCGGGTGGCAAAATGGGGCTCGCGATGCAGATGATCTTCACGCCGATGATCCTGCGTCTGATGGACAAGAAGCGCCGCGCCTGACGCCGGCTCCGCCCCTTACCTGACCTACGCCATGACTCAGACGCTTACCGCGGCAGCGCGCCGCCGGCTCGCCAATGCTATCCGCTTTCTCGCCATCGACGGTGTGGAAGCCGCGAAGTCCGGGCACCCCGGCATGCCGATGGGCATGGCCGATCTCACCGAAGTGCTGTGGCGCGACCATCTCAAGCACTCGCCTAACAACCCGAAGTGGGCCGACCGTGACCGCTTCCTGATTTCCAACGGCCACGGCTCGATGCTGCACTACGCCGCGCTGCACCTGGCCGGCTACGACCTGCCCGTGGAAGAGCTGAAGAAGTTCCGCCAGCTGCATTCGAAGACCGCCGGCCACCCGGAATACGCGATCACGCCGGGTGTCGAAACCACCACCGGCCCGCTCGGCCAGGGCATCGCCAACGGCGTCGGCATGGCGCTGGCCGAAAAGCTGCTCGCTGCCCGCTACAACAAGCCCGGCCACACGATCGTCGACCACCGCACCTTCGTGTTCCTCGGCGATGGCTGCCTGATGGAAGGCGTCAGCCACGAGGCCTGCTCGCTGGCCGGCGTGTTCGGCCTGAACAAGCTCATTTGCTACTACGACGACAACGGCATCTCGATCGACGGCCATGTCGAAGGCTGGTTCCGCGACGACACTGCCGCCCGCTTCAAGGCTTACGGCTGGCATGTGATCGGCCCGATCGACGGTCACGACGTGGCGGCCATCGAGGCCGCGACCGTCGAGGCGAAGGCGCAGACCGCCAAGCCGACGCTGATCATCGCCCGCACCCAGATCGGTTGGGGCTCGCCGAACAAGGTCGGCACCGAAGAGGTCCACGGCGCCGCACTTGGCGCCGCCGAAGTCGCTGCCACCCGCGCGGCGCTCGACTGGAACCACGGCCCATTCGAGATTCCGGACGACATCCGCGCTGCCTGGGACGCCCGAGCCGCCGGCGATGCCCGGGAAGCCGCCTGGAACGCCGCGTTCGCGGCCTATCAGGCCGCCTACCCGCAGGATGCCGAAGCTTTCCTGCGCACCCAGCACGGCCTGCTGCCCAAGGACTGGCTGGCCACCACGCAGGCGCTGCTGACCTCGGCCGCTGCCGTGACCGCCGCCGTGGCAACCCGCAAGTCCTCGCAGGTGGCGCTGGAATCACTGGTGCCGGCGGTGCCGGAACTGCTCGGCGGCTCGGCCGACCTCACCGGTTCCAACCTGACCGCTGCCAAGGCCAGCGCGGCCTTCCACACGGTGGGCGCGGCCGGCAATTACGTCAGCTACGGCGTCCGCGAATTCGGCATGGCCGCGATCATGAACGGCGTGGCACTGCATGGCGGTTTCATCCCCTACGGCGGCACCTTCGCGGTGTTCTCCGACTACATGCGCAACGGCATGCGCATGAGTGCCTTGATGAAGCAGCGGGTGATCTACGTGCTGACCCACGACTCGATCGGCCTCGGCGAGGACGGCCCGACCCATCAGCCGGTCGAACACGCAGCGTCCCTGCGCGCGATTCCGAACCTCGACGTCTGGCGGCCCTGCGATGCGCTGGAAACGGCGGTTGCCTGGAAGGCGGCGATCGAGCGTCACGACGGTCCGGCGGCGCTGCTGCTGTCGCGCCAGAACCTCGCCCAGCAGAAGCACGGCGACGAGTCGGCGGCGCTGATCGAGCGCGGCGGCTATGTGCTGGCCGATTCGACGCTGCCGCTGAACGTGATCCTGATCGCCACCGGCTCGGAAGTGACGCTGGCGGTGCAGGCGCAGGCCAGCCTCGCCGCGCTCGGCATCGGTGCCCGCGTGGTGTCGATGCCGTCGACCGATGTCTTCAACCGCCAGGACGCCGCCTACAAGGCCAGCGTCCTGCCGCGCGGGCTGCCGAGGGTGGCCGTGGAAGCCGGCACCGCCGACAGCTGGTACCAGTATATCGGCCTCGACGGCGCCTTCGTCGGCATGTCGAGCTTCGGTGAATCCGCACCGGCGCCGGCGCTGTACGAGTACTTCGGCATCACCGCCGCTGCGGTCGTCCAGGCCGCGCAGCAGGTGGTCGAAGCAGCCAGCGATCCGGCGATCTTCGAGCGGTCGAGCAACTAGCCGATGCGCCGGCCCTTCGACGCGGTGCTGTTCGACCTCGACGGCACCCTGCTCGAAACCGCGCCGGAAATCGGTGCTGCCGTCAGCCTGGCGATTGCCGAACAGGGCCTGCCGCCGGTCGATATCGCCGCCGTGCGCTTCTTCATCGGCCACGGCGTGCGGGAGACGATTGCCAAGGCCTACGACACCGTCGCGCCTGCCGGCACTACGGAGGCGAAGCGCAACGCCGACATCGACGCTGCCCTGCTTCGTTTCGAGCACCACTACGCGCGGCTGGCGCCGCAAAGCCAGCCGTTCGCCGACACCGTGTCGACGCTGACCCAGCTGCGCGCGCTCGGCGTGAAGTGCGCAATCGTGTCGAACAAGGAAACGCGTTTTGTCGAGCAGCTGCTGGCCGGCGGCCCGCTGCCGGGCCTGATCGACCTGCTGGTCTGCGGCGACACCTTGCCGAAGAAGAAGCCGGATGCCGCGCCGATCCTGTTCGCGCTGGAAAAGTTCGGCACTACGGCGGCGCGGACCCTGATGGTCGGCGACTCCTCGATCGACGTCGCCTGCGCCCGCAACGCCGGCGTGCCGGTGTGGATGGTGCCGTACGGCTACAACGGCGGCGAACCGGCGGAACACGCCGGTGCCGACCGGGTAATCCTGACCCTGACCGAAGTCGCACTTGCCTGTTCCGGCACGGTGCCGGCGTCGGTTACCCTTGCGGACGGACTTGCGTCCGCCCCCTAACAAGCCCCTTAGAGACCCCAAGAGACCTTTCCATGGCACTGATTTCCCTGCGCCAATTGCTGGACCATGCGGCCGAGCACGGCTACGGCCTGCCCGCCTTCAACGTCAACAACATGGAGCAGGTCTCCGCGATCATGCAGGCGGCCGATGCCTGCGACAGCCCGGTGATCCTTCAGGCCTCCGCCGGTGCCCGCAAGTACGCCGGCGAACCGTTCCTGCGCCACCTGATTGAAGCCGCCATCGAGTCCTACCCGCACATCCCCATCTGCATGCACCAGGACCACGGCGCCAGCCCGGCGTCCTGCCAGGCCTCGATCCGCTCGGGCTTCTCGTCGGTGATGATGGACGGCTCGCTGAAGGAAGATCAGAAGACGCCGGCCGACTACGACTACAACGTCCGCGTCACCGCCCGCGTCGTCGAGATGGCGCATGCCGTCGGCGTGTCGGTCGAAGGTGAACTCGGCTGCCTCGGCTCGCTGGAATCCGGCATGGCCGGTGAGGAAGACGGCGTCGGCGCCGAAGGCAAGCTCGACCATTCGCAGCTGCTGACCGATCCGAACGAAGCCGCCGACTTCGTCAAGGCCACTGGCGTCGACGCGCTGGCCATCGCCATCGGCACCAGCCACGGCGCCTACAAGTTCACTCGCCCGCCCACCGGCGACGTGCTGGCCATCAGCCAGATCAAGGCCATCCACGCGCGCATCCCGAACACCCATCTGGTGATGCACGGCTCGTCCAGCGTGCCGCAGGAATGGCTGGAGATCATTCGCAAGTACGGCGGCAACATCAAGGAAACCTACGGCGTGCCGGTCGAGGAAATCCGCGAAGGCATCAAGCACGGCGTCCGCAAGATCAACATCGACACCGACATCCGTCTGGCCATGACCGGCGCGATCCGCCGCTACATGGGCGACAAGCCGGAAGAGTTCGATCCGCGCGGCTACCTGAAGGTCGCCACCGCCGCCGCGAAGGACATCTGCCAGGCCCGCTTCGAAGCCTTCGAGAGCGCCGGCAAGGCCTCGAAGATCAAGGTCGTGCACCTGGACAAGATGGCCAGCCGCTACGCGAAGGGCGAGCTGAATCCGGTCGTTAACTGATCAGTTCCCGGCCCTACAAAGCTGGCTGAAGAGCCGCCCGGTCTTTCGACCGGGCGGCTTTTTACTTTCAGGACCGAACGCAGCGTGCGAACTTCGGGCATTGGACTTTTGAATCGTGGACGACGGCGATTGTGTCGGATGCAAATCCGGCCGCCAACGTTCGAACTACCAACGCGAGTGCGTGGGAAGAAAAGTAAGCCTGCTGTGCGAAGGTCGCGAAGCCGCCACACAAGAGGCTTACGCTGCCTGCCGTAGTGAGTAGGAGGTTGACCGAGGGATTAGGCCATGCCGCTATAGTGACAACGCCATTTGCGTGATAGCTCCAACTGCAACACCAAGAAGGACCATGACCTCTTCCACACCCAGAACTGCCTCCGGATGCGCCACGGGGTTTCTGTACGAATTTCGTATGTGATCCAGAAAATCTAGGATTTTCTCGTCTGCCTTGCCTGACTTCCTCAGGGTTCCAATGTATACGCCCCAATTCCTCATACGCGCTCCAGGCTTGGCCCCAAGAATTTTTTCGTAGTACGAAAGTAGTACGGCTTCGACTGCGCGCAGAATGTGAAAGGCAGCGGCGGTTGTGGTCTCGAAGGCCAAGCACTTTCCGGCCTCACGGATATCTCGTACGGCGAGCGCGGGAAGCTTGGCGAGAACCGACAGCGAAAACATTACTTCGGCATTCGCAATTAGTTCAGAAGTTGAGTACGCGCCCTTCTGAGCGATGGAGTAAGTATCGAGGATGTTCAGTTCCTCTGCCAAAACCGTTTCGAACTTGCTTGCGGCTTCTCGGGCCTGCCTTATTGGCCACCACGTGACCTTGGCCTCTTTGTTGCCCTTAAGGGCCTCTGAAATGTCTGCGGGAACAATTGCGTTAACTGCGGCAATAAACTGCTCGCCGGCATGACGACAAAGGCGCAGCGGGACAACTTCGTTCTTCAAGAGGTTCTCGACCTGAATTCTTGCGTTGACGAGTGGGAACATGACCTGTCCGTAAGAGGCATTGTCTTCGTCAATGTTCTCAAGGGGCCTGAGTTCCTTGCCCAACGTGTAGAACGCAAACGTGTTGACTCTTCGCACTCGTCTGCTCCTTCAGGTGATCGTGTGACCTACCGTGGAACTAGTCGGCCTGCGTAGCTTTTCAAGCAGGTTCGGTTGGGCTTAGCGACGTAGCGTGCGCTGTGCGCACGAATCCGTCCTCAGGCTGATCGAAGTCGTGCGCGGAGCGCACGCTACCGAATGACAGGGTGCAGGCCTCAATCCCCATCCTCATTCTCCTGCGCCAGCAGCGACTTCAGGTGATAGGTGCCGACGTCGAAATCACGACTGTCCGATGCGGCCGCCAGCACCTGCGGCGCGAGCCGAGCCCGCTCCTCCTCGATTTCCGCGTGCGTGAAGCCGGCCTCAGCAGCCTCGGCAAACATCTTGTCCATCAGCCGCTTCGCGCGATCGGCGTAGGTCTCGATGTCGGGATTGGCGCCGGGCAGGATGTTGTCTTCGATCCAGCTGCCCGCCCACCGGAGGAAACGGTTGCTCATGGTTGCCTGTCCTGTGCGCGTGTCGAGTGCGATGCCGGGAATCCGTCCGGCCGTTCGTGGTTGCTTGCGGCATTTCCGTCAGTGACCGAGCGAGCTTAGTCGATGCATCGAAGGGCAGGAATTCCTTCGCGTGTATCGTGAGTAATGGATACAGCCGCTGTCCCGCTTTCGTGACAGCGGCTTGTCGAGGGTTGACCCGACATCCCTCCATTCGCCCGCACAAACAAGGACTTGCCCGCTATCCTGCTGGCTCGATCCCACGGCACGCTTACTGCTGTCCGCGCCGACCATGCGTTCATGTCACGCCCATCTTGCCGTCTGCCTGTCGACTGCCTGCCTGCTGGCAAGCGGAACGGCCGGGGCTGCGCCGGCCAAGCGGTTGTCGCCCTTGGCGCTGTCCTGTCAGGGCTGCCATCAGCCCGCAGTCAACGCGGCCTCGATGCCGTCGCTGGCCGGCTATTCGGCCTTGAAGATCGCGGCCAGTCTGCGGGCGGCGCGCGAAACGCCAGCGCCGGGGTCGATCATGGCGCGCTTTGCGCAGTATCTGAGCGACGCCGAAATCGAGGCGCTGGCCGCCGAACTTGGGGTACCCGGCGCGCGATGAACCGCTCGCGCCGCCGCTGGCTGCAGTCGGCTGCACTCGCCGCTCTCGGCGCGGCAGTGCCGACGCTGGCGCTGGCCCGGCCAAAAGCCCGGGTGATTGTCATCGGCGCCGGTTACGGCGGCGCCACCTGTGCGAAGACGCTGCGCGCGCTGTCGCCTCAGGTCGATGTGCTGCTGATCGATGCCCGCGCCCGCTGGTGCACCGGGCCGTTCACCAATCTGGCGGTCACCGGCTTGGCGAGCGTCGAGCACATCACCCGCAGCACCGAAGACATCGGCCGCGCCCATGGCGTGCGGACGCGGGTGGAGACGGTGACGGCGATCGATCCGGTGGCGATGACGGTCACGCTGGCCGGCGGCGAACGGCTGAAGGCCGATCGCATCGTGGTGTCGCCGGGCATCGGGATGCGCTGGGGCGCAATCGAGGGCCTGACGGCGGAGCTATCCGGTGCCATGCCGCACGCCTGGACCGGCGATGCGCAGGTGCAGGCGCTGCGCGACCGCATCGACGCCCTGCCCGATGGCGCCACGGTGCTGATCGCCGCACCGCCGAATCCCTACCGCTGCCCGCCCGGCCCCTACGAGCGCGCCAGCCTGATCGCCGAGCGTCTGCTCACCACCGGGCGCAAGCGCTGCAAGATCCTGATTGCCGATGCCAAGGACGATTTCACCAAGCGGCCGCTGTTCCTGGCCGAGTGGGACGAACGCTACGGCGGAATGATCGAGTGGATCAGCCGCTCGAAGGGCGGCGAAGTGGTGCGCGTCGATCCGGCGACCGGCGAGGTCTGGCTGCGCGATCAGGCGGCGTCGATCGGCACCCATCTGGCGTCGGTCGTGCCACCGCAGCAGGCTGCGGCGATCGCCGGCGCCGCCGGTCTGGCGGATGAATCCGGCTGGTGTCCGGTGCATCCGCAGACCTTCGAATCGACCCGCCACGCCGGCATCCATGTGATCGGCGACGCCACCATCGCCAGCCCGATGCCGAAGTCGGCCTTCGCGGCGAACTCGCAGGCCAAGCTGTGCGCGGCGGCGATAGCGGCGGCCCTCGATGGCCGCGCCGCCCCCGATGCCCGCATGATCAACACCTGCTACAGCCTGGTCGCGCACGACGCCGCGATTTCGGTTTCCGGTTTCTATTCCGCCGCCAGCGGCCGCATCGCCATCGTCTCCGAAGGGCTCAGTCCGCTGAGCCCGCCGGATGGCCTGCGGCAACGCGAGGCGGCCCAAGCCCATGACTGGTATGAAAGCATTTCGACAGACAGCTTCGGCCGCGCCCGCCACTAAGGCCGTGGAAGCGCTGCGCGCCCAGGAAGTGCCCGGTTCACCGTGGCATCGCTGGCTGCTGATCGTCTCGGCGATCGGCTACCTGATCTACCTGAGCACCGGGCCGGGTTACCTGCAGCTGCTGCTGCTCGACGATCCGACCTTCCTGACGCCGGCCGTGGCGGTGCTGTTCCTGATCGCGACCAGCTACATCGGCATGCTGGCCTGGGAGCTGTCGCAGCAGCACGATGCGCTGCTCGCCCACCTGGCCGGCGCGCCGATGCCGGCCCGCTCGTGGACCGGCGATTTCCTGCGCGAACGGGCGACGCTAGGCGGCCGTGATGCGACGCCGCTCGGCGACCTGCTGCACGAGCGGATCAAGGGGCGCACCGAGCTCGGCTGGTTCTCGGCCGGCCTGCACATCAAGCTCGGCCTGCTCGGCACGGTGATCGGCTTCGTGATGATGCTGGCCTCGGTCGGCAGCGCCAACGAACTGCAGGCACAGGGCATCGACACCTTGATCCGCGGCATGGGCACCGGCATGCGGGTATCGCTGTACCACACGATCGCCGGGCTGGTCGGCTCGATCCTGATCGGCTTCCAGATGCTGGCCATCGATCGCGCGGCGGACCGGCTGTTCGCGCTGATCATCACGCTGCCCGAAACGCCTCCTTCGCCGGCCGCCGATCGCGCCGGCGCCTGAGTCCTCGTTCAAGACCGCTCCCCGCCGATGGCCCGTCGAGGTACCAATCGTCAGCACTTCGAGGTCGATCCGTTCACGGATCTGCTGTTCAACGTGCTGATGGGCTTCACGATGCTGATGTTCATGCTGCTGCTGTTCCTGAACCCGCCGTCGAAGAAGACCGGTGTGATCGACACCAAGGCCGAGTTCATCATCACCACCACCTGGCCAGACGGCTCGGAAGACGATATCGACACCTGGGTGGAAAGCGGCGATGGCGATGTGGTTTGGTTCCGCCATCCGGACTCCGGCCAGATGCATCTGGATCGCGACGACCGCGGCGCAGCCAACGACACCATCACCGTCAACGGCCAGAAGATCATCAACCCGCTGAACCAGGAAGTGGTGACCCTGCGCGGCAAGGCGCCCGGCGAGTACACCGTCAACATCAACAACTACAAGTCGAACTCCACCGGACCAGTCCCGGTGCAGGTCAATGTCGTCAAGGTCAATCCGGTGCTGACAGTGCTGTACTACGACACCATCCAGCTGACGCGCCAGGGCGAGGAAAAGACCGCCGTCCGCTTCACCGTGCTGCCCGACGGCAGCGTGACCAACATCAACACCCTCCAGAAATCGCTGGTCAAGTCACGCGACTGACCGCCACCACCACCGCGTACGAAACCATGTCCAAAGGCATCGTCCTGCTGTCGCTGCTGTATTTCCTGCTGGTCGTGCTGGCGCTGGCGCTGGTGATCCGCACCACGCTTCCCGCGCGGCTGAAGACCGTGCTGATCCTGGCCTTCGTCGGCATGGCGGTCGTCACCCACCACGCCTGGGAACGGCTGGCCGGCTGGCCGACCCGGCAGCCGCTGCCCGACCGCTTCCTGTATCACGCCGCCAGCGTCCGCGAGCCGAACGCCGCGACCGGCGATCCCGGCTTGATCCATATCTGGGCCACCGAACTGACACCGGAAGGCCCCGCGCCGGAGCCGCGCGGCTACGAACTGCCGTACCAGCCCGAAGATCACAAGCAGATCCAGGACGCCCGCGAACGGCAACGCCAGCAGGGCTTGCCGCAGATCGGCCGCAAGGCCAGCGGGACCCGCAACAAGTCCAACCTGGTGTCGGACGCCAAGCGCAGCGCCGGTTCGGCGAACTTCACGTTGGCCGACCTGCCCGACCCGGCGCTGCCGGAAAAGTGAGGCGCGCCGCCATGACCCTGCGCCTGATGCTCGCCGCCTCGGCCGGTTTCGTGCTCGCCGCCTGCAGCGGCGCGCCGGACACGCCGTACTTCCCGCTGGCGGCCGGCCAGCGCTGGACCTACGAACTGCACGAAGCCAATCCGCTGGGCGAGAAGACCGAAACCTTCGAGATCACCAGCGCCGGCCCGCGCGAACGAGATGGCGAAACCTACTGGCTACGCCGCAACAGCCTGGGCACCGAGTACTGGCTGAAGCTGGTCGACGGCAACATCGTGCGCAGCGCGCTGCGGACCACGGTGGAACTCGAGCCGCGCAACGACGCCGTGCCGCGCACCGTGCTGCCGGTGGCGCCCAAGCTTGGCGACAGCTGGGAACAGCCGAGTCAGCCGTTCATCCTGGAGCGCGCGGTGCCGTTCCGCGAGCGCTTCCTGCATCACGATTCGGTGCGCTTCACGCTGGCGATGAAGGTAACCGCCGTTGACGAGGAAGTGACCGTGCCGGCCGGCACCTTCAAGCACTGCATCAAGGCCGAAGGCGATGCGCTGATCCACGTGCTGGCCGATCCCCGCCTCGGTGGCTCGGAAGTGGTGATCCGCCACACCGAGTGGTACGCGCCGGGCGTCGGGCTGATCAAGCTGGAGCGCTCCGAGCCGCTGGAAACCACGCAGATCGTCGGCGGCGAAGTGACGATGGCCTTGCAGGCCTTCGAACGCTAGAAACGACGGCGGCCGCGCGGCCGGCAGTTCCGCGGAACGCGCCCGCCGTATGGCCTACGGCGTGCTTTTCAGCGGCACCGTCGCCGACAGTCCGAGCGCCTTGGATTCCTCCGAGGTCTTCCACTTGCCGAGCTTGACCGACACCGGCACTTCGGCGTCGAGGATCTGCAGCTTCTGCTCGGCCTGGAACAGCGGTTCGGTCTTGTAGGTCTCGGCGTCGCGCTCGGCCACCGTCAGGGTGCCGGGTGCCGGGCTGCGCGCCCCACCGCCAGCACTCACCGGGCCGGGGAGCAGCCGCGCGGGATCGCCGGGCAGGCTGGGCACCGACAGATCGAGCGCACCGGTCCGCGAACGCGGCGCAGCCTGCTTGCGCCTGGCGGGCTTGCGGGGCTTGGCCTTGGCGGCAGCAGCCGGCTTGGCCGCCGGTGCCTCGTCGGCAAGGACCCGCGCCGGGGCGCCGCCGGCCACGGGCAGGAGCAGCGTGACGGCCAGCGCGAAGGCCGGGATCCGCCGACGGCGAACTGCTGCGGATTCGATCATGGCCGCCTCCATCGGGATGGACAGGCTTCGATGATGCGCCGACACGCCACGAATTGCTGCGCGGGCGAGCAGCGCCCAGATCAACGGCGCAGAAGCGATTGCCGGCGGTTCGACGATCCCGCTGCCGCCCGCCCGAGCGACGCGACGACGCGGCTCAGGAGGCCGCGCCGATCACCGCCGCTTCCTGGGTCTTCACCGGCTTGCTGCCGGCCCGCGCCTGCAGTTCCAGCTGGCGGCGCACCCGGGCGGCATCGGCGTAGCGGGTCATGGTGCCGTTGGAATCGAGGAACACCATCAGCAGCCGGCGGCCGAGCACCGTCGCATGCATGATCAGGCAGCGGCCGGCCTCGTTGGTGAAGCCGGTCTTCTGCAGATCGATCTTCCAGTCGCTGCTGGTGCTGCGAACCAGACGATTGCTGTTGACGAAGGTCAGCATCCGGCCCTTCACCCTGACGTCCGCTTCCGGCTGCGTCGAATAGGCACGCAGCAGCGGCTTGGCGTGCGCGGCGCGGATCAGATGCTGCAGGTCGCGCGCCGTCGACTGGCTGCCGTTCGACAGGCCGGCGGTGTCGGCGAAGCGGGTATGGGTCATGCCCAGCGCGCGCGCCTTCTCGTTCATCGCGGCGATGAACGCCGCGCGGCCGCCGGGGAAATGCCGGCCAAGCGACTTGGCGGCGCGGTTTTCCGACGACATCAGCGCCAGCAGCAGCATCTCGTCACGACGCAGTTCGGTGCCGACGGCGAGACGCGAATGCGTGTGGCGGTCGGTGTCGACAGCTTCAGGCCCGATTTCCAGCACCTCGTCGAGGGGCAGGCCGGCGTCGAGCACGACGAGGGCGGTCATCAGCTTGGTCAGCGAGGCGATCGGCATCACCTCGTCGGGATTCTTCAGCGCCACCGGCTCGCCACTGTCCTGATCGACAACCAGCACGCTGTTCGAGCGCAGCGTCAGGTCACCGACGGCAGCGTCGACCGGGCTGATCGCGCGGGTCGACTTGCCGCGCTTGCGCGGAGCCGGTTTGGCCTTCGCGGCGTTGCGGGTAGCTGGTGCTGCTGCCTTGCGTACGGCGGGCTTGGCGGTCGGGGCCGGACGCTCCACGGTGCTGCCGGATGCAGCCGCCTGAGCCGGAGCGAACGCCGTCGGCGCGAGTCCGCCAAGGGTCACGACGAGGCCGAGGATCACGGAACGGGGCGCGGGCCGGCGAAAAAAGGATGCGATCACGTGGGCTCGGGGTCAGGCAGATGTCAGTTCGTCTTGAAACTGTAGCAATTTGAACGACCTGCTGTCGCCATTTCCAGTAACTCCTGATGTCTCCGGCGATGCCGCTGATCGGATGACGGTGGCGAACAGTGGCGACTGGCCGAAATCGACGACCGCAGGCCCGACCCGCAGTCGCCGCAAATGAAAAGGCCCGGCATCGCAGTGCGATGCCGGGCCCTTCGCCGCGAACCAGCGGCGCAGCCGGATCAGCCGCGCATCTTCACGTCAGCCCAGTTCGGGCTGAGGCTGGAGGCTGCGCTCGGGCGCGCATCCATGCGCTTGAACCAGGCATTGATGTTGGCGTTGGCCGGGTCGATCGGCTGGCCGACGTCCTTCACGAAGTCCATGCAGCAGTACAGGATGATGTCGGCGAGGCGGATCTCGTTGCCGACGATGAAGTTGCGACCGGCGATCAGGCCGTCGATCTTCTTGACCCACTTCTGGGCCGATACCTTCATCTCCGGCGCCGCCACCGGGATGCAGTGCACGCGGTCCTTGAACAGGCCGTAGCCCTCGGCGTAGCGGAAAGCGTTGTACATGCTTTCGGTGACGTTCAGCTCGACGCGCCGCTGCCACTGGCGCGACTCGGCGCGCTCCTTGGCGTTCGAGCCGATCAGCACCGGCGTCGGGTGCTTTTCTTCGAGGTATTCGCAGATCGCCACGGTCTCGCCGATGACCGTGCCGTCATCGAGCTCCAGCGCCGGCGTCTGGCCGCCCGGGTTCTTGGCGAGGTAGGCCGGCTGGCGGTTGTCGACCGCGCCGAGGATGTCGATGTCCTGCTTGTCGAGAGTGATGCCCTTTTCGGCCAGGAACATGCGCACGGCGCGCGGGTTGGGGCCGAAGGAATTGATCAGCTTCATGGTGCTCCTCATCGATGACGTTCTTGGGGGTGCGCCGCTGACATCCGACGCTCTTGCTGCCGGTGAAATGGTCCCGGCCGGGTTCCGGAACACTGTTAAGAAAATTCGGCCAGTGTCGGCATTCTGCACTCGCAGAGACAGGAATACCGATATAACCGGGCGATGAAGGGTTCGCCCCTTCAAGACTCGCCGTACGGGCTGCAGGGCGGCAGCGCCGACTGCGTCAGTCCGGCAGGCCGAAGGTCACCACGGCATCGCCCTGGCGATAGCCCCAGATGGCACTGCCGCCGGCCGCCACGGTGATGTACGGCTTGCCGTCGATGACGTAGGCCACCGGCGGCGCGTTGGCACCGGCTCCGCAGTTGAACTGCCAGAGCCGCTTGCCGGTGGCGGATTCGAAGGCCGACAGATGACCGTCGCCCTCGCCGGTGAACACGACCCCGCCCTTCAGCGCCAGCACGCCGCCGATCAGCGGCTGCGGCGTGCGTGTCGTCCAGGCGAGCTTGCCGCCGTGGTTCAGGTCGACGGCCACCAGCGCGCCCCAGCGTTCGCCCGGCGACGGCTCGGCCGCGAAGTACGGCACAGCCGGCTTGCCGTCGGCGGCCGGGATTTCCTTGACCGTGTAGGTGGTCGGCCAGTGCATTGCCGCGACGAAAGCCAGGCCGCGCGGCGCATCGACCGCCACCGGCGACCAGTTGACGCCGCCACCGATGCCCGGCGCGATGGTCACTCCTTCACGGGTCGGTTGGGCGAACAGGTTGGCCTGCGGCACGAAGGCTTCGGACTTGTACAGCAGCCGGCCGTCGGCGCGGTCGTGGACGAACATCCAGCCGAGCTTCGATGCCTGCGCCACCGCCGGCACTCGCTTGCCGCCGACAGTAGCCTCGATCAGCACCGGCGGCGACGCGACGTCATAGCCCCAGAGATCGTGCGGCACCTGCTGCCAGTGCCACAGGCGGCGGCCGGTACGGCCATCGATCGCAACCAGGCTGGAGGTGTAGAGGTTGTCGCCCGGACGGCCGTCGCCGTTCATCTGCGGGCTGGGATTGCCGACGCCGAAGTAGACGATGCCGGTGGCCGGGTCGACCGCTGGCGTGGAGTAGATCGAACCGCCCCCGCTTTTCCAGGCATCGCGGCGAGCTTCCGCCTGCGCGCGCTCGGCGGCGAGATCGCGGTTCATCGGCACGCCGCCAGCAGCGGTTGCCGAGAAACCGCCTTCCCAGCCGCCGTCCTCGGGCTTGGCAATGGTGTCGAAGCGCCACAGCGGCTTGCCGGTGGCGGCGTCGAAGGCGGCAAGAAAGCCGACGCCCCCGAAAGCGCCCGGCAGACCGACCACGGCGCCGAGCGGCGCGCCCGGCCGCGTGCTGTCCAGATGCAGACCGTAGCCGAGGCCGTTGGCACCGACGATCACGCGGTCCTCGAACACCAGCGGTGCCGCCGCCAGTCCGACGCCCGACGCGCCGCTGACCTTCTGGCCTTTCAGCTGGTCGTTGGCAGCCAGCCCAGCAACGGTTTCTTCGGGCCGGTCATTGCGGGCGACCTCGACATCCCACAGCAGCTTGCCGCTGGCCGCATCGAGGGCAATCAGCCGGGCATCGACGGTGCCGACGAACACCCGGCCGTTGGAAACCGCGACCCCGCGGTTGGCCGGCCCGCAGCAGAGTTTCTCGACGCGCTTGACGTGCTCGTAGCGCCACAGCTCGCGGCCGGTGCGGGCATCGAGCGCCACCACGTGGGCGCCCGGCAACGACACGTACATGCGGCCATCGACAACGATCGGCGTGGCCTGGAAGGTGCCGCTGACGCCGCTCTGGTAGATCCACTTCGGCACCAGCTTGCCGACCGTCTTCGGATTGATCGCGGTGATCGCGGCCAGCCGGTGGTTGGCGGCATCCAGTCCGTACAGCGGCCAGTCGAGCTTGGCCGGCACAGTCGCTGCCGCCGCGCTTCCGGTCAGCGTGATCAGCGCAGCGGCCGTGAAGCGGTGCAGCAGGTTGCGAGTGGTCATTTCGGCTTCGATCTCGGGATCGTGGGCAGGGTGTCCAGTTCGTACGCCGGGTACAGGTGCGAAACGGAGCGCTCGTACTCGGTGCGCAGCACGGCCAGGTGGCGGAAGCGCTCGGGCACCGGCAATTCCAGCACCTCGGGCATGTCCAGACCACGGCGGGCCGCCCCCTGCAGGCTGTCCCTCAGCCAACGCAGATAGTCGCGCGTCTGGGCGATGCCGGCGTGGTCGCGCAGCACCGGGCCGTGGCCCGGCACCAGCGCCGCGAACGGCAGCGCGTCGATGGCGTCGAGCGTCGCCAGCCAGGCCGGGATATCGGCGTTCGGCGTGGTCGGTGTGCGGTCGAAGAACACCAGATCGCCTGCGAACAGCGTGCGCGTGGCGTCATCGAACACCATCAGATCGGCATCGGTATGGCCGCGCGCGGCGATCAGCCGCAGCTTGCGGCCCGCGATGGTGACCGCACCGTCGCGCGCCTCGGCGTTCGGCAGGCGCACCTCGGTGTCGCGCATCGCATCGCCCACCAGCCGGTACAGGTTGCCGAGCAGCGCGTCGCCGCTTTGCGTCAGCGTGGCGGTGGTGGCCGGCAAGCTGGCCACCGGAACGCCCGGATACGCCTGGCTGCCCAGCACATGGTCCGGGTGCGCGTGGGTCAGCAGCACCTGCACGACCGGCTTGCCGGTGAGCTTGGCGATGGCTGCGCGCTGATGCTCGCCGTAGCCCTTGGACGGACCGCTGTCGATGACGATGACGCCATCAGGGGCGATGATGAAGCCGGTGTTGACGATGTTGCCGCCGTTGTCGCGGCTGAAGTTTTCCGACTTGCCGATCAGCGTGTAGACGCCATCGGCGACCGGTACCGGCTGCAGCCGGTAATCGAAACCGGCGGCGGTGGCCAGGGTCGACACACCGGCGGCCAGCGCCGCGAGCAGCCGCAGCCGGCTCACGGCGTGATCTCGGCCGAGAACCGGTTGCCCTGGATGTCGCCGCCGCTGACCTGCACGGCGCCGCTGCACTTGAGGTCGAAGCTGAGCACCGGGTTTTCGGCGATCGGCTCGAAGGTATTGAGCCGCGCCAGCGTCACGCCCTTGGCATCGCTGAGCACGATGCGATCGATGTAGAACGCCGGGATGCCGTTGGCGAGGCCGGTGTCCATCGGATGGATCACGCGCAGCCGCAGCCGCTGGCCGCTGTGGTCCTCGGCCGGCCACAGGCGGCCACGCACTTCGTTCAGCCGCGTCTGCCAGACCGGATCGGCGCTGCCGTAGCTGGGCGTCGTGCAGCCACCGCCGGCCGCACTGAGCCAGACGCCGCCGAGATGCCAGACGCCGTCCCGGGTCCGCGCCGCGACACGGATCGGCGTCGACTGCTCGACCTTGAAGCGGAACGCGAGCGACGGCTGCGCCCGCAGCGGCTCGTAGCTGAGGATTTTCTGGATCGGATTGAGATCGGCAACGACCAGCATCTCCTGGACATCGGCCAGGCCGTCGGCGCTGATCTGCACCGGCACGTCGAGCGGGTCTTCGGCGCTGGCCGGCGCGGTGACCTTGACCCGGGCGTCGAACACCACCGGCTGCCCCTTGAAATAGCGGCCGGCGATCGTGCTCCAGGCCGGAGAATTCAGCGGATCAGCCGGCAGTTCGGCGGCGGCCAGCACCGGCCCACCGGCCACCAGCCCGAGCCAGGCCAGCACCTGCAGCAGCGGCTTCGTCATGCAGACTCCCGGTTGCGTCCGGCCCGGTCAGCGAAGACCGGGCGCGGTGTAGTCCATGCCGTGG
Organism: Nevskia sp.; assembly: GCF_051860985.1. NCBI lineage: Bacteria > Pseudomonadati > Pseudomonadota > Gammaproteobacteria > Nevskiales > Nevskiaceae > Nevskia > Nevskia sp. The sequence goes on from NZ_JBIMKV010000001.1 coordinate 417,896, forward strand.
CGGGCGTAGATCGCCTTCAGCTCGCCACTCTCGATCAGCTTCGCCATCGCGTTGGCCAACGCGTCGCGCAGCTTCGGGCTGTCCTTCTTCACCGCGATGCCGAGTTCCCAGGCGCCGTGGTAGATGCCCTGCAGCACCAGCGGCTGCGGTGCGGCATAACGGGCGGGGCAGCCGTTGTCGTGCATCAGCCCCTGCAGTTCGCCCTTCGGCGCGATCGCGCTGTCGAGGGTGCCATCGCAATAGGCCTTCACGGCCTCGGCCAGGGTCGGATACCGGCGCACGGCCTTGGCGATGGCGCCGCCATGGAAGTTGGTCAGGTACTGGTCGGCCAGCGTGCCCAGTTCCGTACCCACCTTGTGGCCGTCCAGATCATCGAGCGTGCTGTAGCTGGCGAACCGCTTCGGGTCGAACGACACCGCCAGCGCCTCGCGGTAATAGACGCCGAAGATCGACACCTTGTCCTGCCGGGCGACGTACTGCGGATCGGCGCCGACATGCAGCATGACGTCACCGACCGTGCCGCCGACGACCGTGCCGCGCCACAGCTGGTTGCGCAGGTCGTCGTCGAGATCGTCGCCGGGAATGAAGGTGCGGAAGGTCGCCTTCAGGTTCAGCGCCGCCGCCAGCGCGGTGCCCATGTCGACGTCGACACCGGTGAACTGGCCGCCGCGCTCGTCGGAGTACGGCGGGAAGTCGCGATAGACGATGAACTCGATGGCGCCCTTCTGGCGGACGCGATCAAGCCCGTCGACATCATCATCGGCGCTCGCGGTCGCCGAGATCGTCGAGGCCAGCAGCGCCAGCCCCGCGACCATTGCCTTGTAGGGCTTCATCCGGCGTTATTCGACGTGGATGCTGACGAGGTAGCTGCGGATCGCCCAGATCGCTTCTTCCTTGAACACGTCCTTGAACGGCGGCATGTAGGTGACGCCATTGCGGACCGCGCCATTCTGGACCTTGCCCTTGAAGTACTCGTCGGTCGGCTGGTCGGTCGGCAGGTAGCGCAGATCCGGCGCGATGCCGCCCGACACGGCACCGAGGCCATGGCAGCGGGCGCAGTTCTGGTTGAACGCCGACGAGCCCAGCTTGATTGCTTCGGCGTTGCCGACGTAGGGGTTCTTGTCGACCGGCCCCTTCAGCGGCGGCAGCTTCGAAGTATCGACGGCCTGCGGGGTGACATCACCGTGGGCGAAGACGGAGCTGCTCAGCAGGCCGAGGGCGGCGACGGCAGCGATGGCGGAAGACTTGATCAGATTGCGGGTCATCGTGGTTTCCAGTGTTGCGTGAAGGAAATTCCGGTACGTGGAATCGTGGAAAGTTGAACGGGGTTCGGGAATACAGGTGAGACCGCGTGAATCGAAAAAGGAGCCCGAATGACCGGGCTCCTTTTCCGTTCCGCTTATCGTGTAGTCAAACGCGACGCGCGAGGCTTACTTCTGAGCAACCGTGGCCTTGCCCGCCTTGTGCAGCTTGAAGACCCAGAACGAGCCACCCTGGCTGATGTCCTTGACCTTCTTGGCGACTTCGCCGCCCCACAGCGGGACTGCGCCGCCCCAGCCGGAGGCAACACCGATGTACTGCTCGCCATCCATTTCCCAAGTGGCCGGCTGGCCGACAACACCCGAGCCGGTCTGGAACTTCCACAGTTCCTTGCCCGTCTTGGCGTCGAAAGCCTTCAGGAAGCCTTCCGGCGTGCCGGTGAACACCAGGTTGCCGGCGGTGGTCATCACGCCACCCCACAGCGGAGCCGGGTTCTTGTACTCCCAGACGATCTTGCCAGTGGCCGGATCGACGGCGCGCAGAGCACCGATGTAGTCCTCATACAGCGGCTTGATCGTGAAGCCGGCGCCGAGGTAGGCCGCACCCTTCTTGTAGGTGATCGGCTCGTTCCAGATGTCCATGCCCCACTCGTTGGCCGGCACGTAGAACAGCCCGGTCTGGCCCGAGTACGCCATTGGCATCCAGTTCTTGCCGCCCAGGAACGACGGCGCCGCGAACACCGAGGAACCCTTCTCGGCCTTCTGCGGGTCGCCAGGACGGTTGTTCGACTCCACCGGACGGCCGGTCTTCAGGTCGACGCCCGAGGCCCAGGTCTGCTTGGTGACGAACGGGCTGGCCGACAGCAGCTTGCCGTTCTCGCGGTTCAGGACGTAAAAGAAGCCGTTGCGATCCGCCTTGGCGCCGGCCTTGACGGTCTTGCCGTCCTTCTTCAGGTCGAAGGAGATGAACTCGTTGACGCCGTCGAAATCCCAGTGGTCGTTCGGGGTCGACTGGTAGCTCCACTCGATCTTGCCGGTGTCGGCGTTGATCGCCACCGTCGAGGTCGAGTACAGGTTGTCGCCCGGACGGGTGAAGGCGTTCCACGGTGCCGGGTTGCCGGTGCCGCAGTAGATCAGGTTGGTGTCCGCACCATAGGTGCAGCCCAGCCAGGTGGCGGCGCCGCCGGTCTTCCAGAGATCGCCCGGCCAGGTGGCGTTGACCTTGCCGGAAATGCCGTTTTCCTTGCCGTTCAGGTAACCCATGTGGCCTTCGACGGTCGGACGCGACCAGACCATCTTGCCGGTCTTGGCATCACGCGCTTCAACGCGGCCGACGACACCGAACTCGCCGCCGGACACGCCGGTGATCAGCTTCCCCTTCACGATCAGCGGCGCGGCGGTGTAGGAGTAGCCGCCCTTGAAGTCGTCGATCGTTTCGGTCCAGACCACCTTGCCGGTGTCCTGATTCAGCGCGACCAGCTTGGCGTCGAGCGTGCCGAAGATCACCAGGTTGTCGTACAGCGCGGCGCCGCGGTTGATGACGTCGCAGCACGGCAAGATGCCTTCCGGCAGACGGTGCTCGTACGACCACAGCTTGGCGCCGGTCTTCTGGTCCAGCGCCCACAGGCGCGAGTAGGAACCGGTGATGAAGATCTTGCCGTCATGCACCAGGGCCTGGGTTTCCTGGCCGCGCTGCTTTTCGCCACCGAACGAGAACGACCAGGCCGGCACCAGATCGACGACGGTGTCGGAGTTGATCTGGGTCGAGCTGCTGAAACGCTGACCGGACGTGCCCATGCCCACCGTCAACACGTCGTTCGGCGTGTTCTGGTCATTCAGGATCATGGCGTCGGTCACCGGGCCGGCGAAGGCCTTGAAGCCGGCCCCGGCGGTGATGCGTGCTACTGCGTTACTGGACATTTTTATTTCTCCTCAAGGCTTTGTTGTGTACGGGTGTGGCGGGCAACGACTGTCACCGGCGCGCCCTTAAGCACGATCAGTGCCATCGTGGCAAGACGCGGAGGCCACCAGCCCGGCCTCCGATCCAGGCCACCAACCAGGGCTGATCGCTGCGTTATTGCTTTGATATCACTCAAGAAAACAACCTCCCGCAAGATGCTGGAGCCACGCTGGAAACTCGGCCTTGCGGCGGGACCGGCTCCAGCCTTCATCATGCGATCCGGGCATTGTCACTGGCCGGGGACAGCCTCATCTGGCCTGTCTCGCGTCCGGGACGGTGCCCTTTGCGGGTCGAAAATGACACAGTTCGAGCGGCTTCCGCATCGCGGGCAAATCCCCCTTCCCCGGGCCAAAAAAAACCGGGCACAAGGCCCGGTAATTTGGCGCTAGGAGAGGTTCTTGATCAGGCCGGCACTCAGAACGACAGGAAGGTGCCGACGTTGAAGTTCAGCGCTTCGTTCTTGCCGCCGCCGTGAGCCTTGGCGGTCACCGAGGTGACTTCGCTCAGCAGCAGCAGGTTCTTGGTCAACGAGTAGTAGACGCCACCGGTGATCTTGGTGTTGCTGCGCACCAGACCGGTCGCGTTCTCGCCATCGGCGCCGCTCAGGCGGCTGACGCCGTAATTCACGCCGACCTTGACCGCATCGATCTTGTAGGTGGCCTGGGCCAGGTAGCCGTTGGAGCCGCGGCGGCCGCCGTTGCCGTCGGAGCTCAGCAGGAACAGCGCAGTGGTGCCGAGGCCCTTGCCGTAGTAGTACCAGCCGCCCAGTTCCAGGTCGGAGATGTTGACCTTGCCGCCGACGTCGAGGCCGTAGCTGCGGTAGTCGTCGCTGCCGCCGTCGTCACGCTGCTGCTGGGTGATGAAGGCGCTCGACAGATACACCTTGGTGCCGCCGACTTCGGTCTTGTAGGCCAGCTTGCCGTGGAAGCCCGGCTGGGTCTTGCGGCCGGTCGCGCCGCCGAGGCTGTTGAGCGGGTCGTAGATGCCGAGCGTCAGCGTTGCACCTGCAAAGGCCGGCGTCGTGTAGTTCATCTGCGCCAGCGTGTCGGTGTAGACGTAGCCGAGGCCGATCGAGCCCAGCGTGGTGTTCGCCGGCGTGCCCGAAGCAGCAGCGCCAGCAGCGCCGACACCCGGGATGGTCATGTCGTTGATGATCGCGTCGAAACCGAACAGGCCGAAATTGCGGCCGGCGGTGAACGTGCCGATGTCCTTGTTGCCGACCGTCAGATAGACCTGACGAACGTCGAGGCCAGTGGTGCCGAGGCCGACATTGCCGGCGCCGCCCTGCAGGTTCGGCGAGCCGCCGTCGTTGGTGCTGATGCCCGGATACAGACCGAAGTGACCTTCGATGTCGAGGCCGTTCTGCTGGGTGATCACGCCGAACGACAGCGCCGCCGGCAGCAGGCCGTTGGTGACCGCCGAGGCCGACTTGGCGGTGCCGCCACCGCCGGTGCAGGCCAGACCGCCACCGATGACGACCGGGCTGCTGCTGTCGCAATCCGAATAGACGTAGTGAACGTTGATGTTGCCGTTGACGGTGAACTTGTAATCACCGGCATTGAGTTCGAGCGCGCTGGCGCCCGTGGAGGACAGCAGTGCAACAGCGGCCGCAATGAGGTTTCGCTGGTTCGACTTGGACATTTGTAATTCCCCAATATTGTTGAGAGGTACGACCTGCCGGCCTGCGAATGCAGACCTGCTTGCCGCGCCGCCCCACTTCCTCTTCAGCTGCCGGCGTCCTCGACCTGTTGGTGAGCTTCGGTCTGTAGACACATGCAACCCGCACAAGTGTGGCGGCGACCCCGCTAGAGCAATCGACATGCCAAATCGGGAATATTTCTCATCCCTTTGAATTCAATGATTTTTAGGGAAATTCCAGCGCGCCGGCCAAATGCCGGCCTGTTTCATCGGAGGGACGCCCCTAACGTCACAGCCGTTACAGCTGGCGGTGACAGATGCTGCACTCAGCCCGGAATTTGCTGCGGCAAGCGCACCGAGATCGTGGTGCCCGCGCCGGGCTGCGAATCGATCTGCAGCGTGGCGCCGAGCGTTTCGGCGCGTTCGATCATGCCGAGCAGGCCGAGGCCGCCGCGCCGGTCGGCAGCCGTCGCACGCCGGCGATGCAGGCCGTCACCGGCAACTCGCATCTCGCCTGGGAGGCCCCGGCCATCGTCGGAAATGCGCAGGTGCAGCGCCGCGTTGACATCGCGGCACAGCATCACGCTGATCCGGCTGGCCGCAGCGTGGCGGGCGGCGTTGACCAGCGCTTCCTGGGCGATCCGGTACAGGTAGACCTGCACCAGCGGCTCGCCCGCTACCCGTTCGACGTCGATGCGCACCTCGAAGCGGATCTGCGGACAACGGCCCGACCAGTCGGCAACCAGGTTCTCCAACGTCGGGCCGAGCCCGAACTCGTCGAGGCCGGCCGGCCGCAGCCGGGCCAGCAGCAGATGCAGGCCGTCGTAAAGCGTGGCGATGCCGGCGCGGATGCCGTGAGTGCGCGCGCCAAGCTCTGGCGACAGGCGACCGACGCGCTGATGCAGCAGGGCGGCCTCGGCATCCATCGCCGCCAGGCTCTGGCCGATCTCGTCGTGCAGCTCGCGCGCAATCAGGCGGCGCTCGTGCTCCTGCACTTCCAGGCTGTGGCGCAGCAGCCGCTGGTTGTCGGAGCGCGCGTCCTCGAGCCTTTGGCCGAGTTCGACGACGCCGTCGATGATCGTCCGCAGCTCGGGCGTCGTTGCCTTCGGCAGGCCCGGGTGCAGATCGCCGCGGCCGATGCGTTCCAGCGCTGCGCGGATCAGGTCGATCGGCTTCAGTGCTCGCCATACCGAAAACACCACGATCGCGTTGGTCAGGAAGCCGATCGCGACGATCAGCAGCAACAATGGCCGCGCCTCGTTCCAGGCTTCGAGGATCTCGTCGGCGGGATCGGAATGGATGGTCACCGGACGCATGCCGCCGTCGGCCATCGGCACGGCCACCCGCAGCGACTGCGGCACGGTCGTCACCTGGGCGATGAACCAGTCCGGCACCCGGTCATCGATCGCCGCCGGACAGGCCCGCAACGGCGCATCGGCCTCTCGGTAAGCGCCCTCCACGCACAGGTGGCGGGTATGGTCGAACACGCTGATCAGCACCGGCAGCACGGTTCGGTCGCTGGCTTCGGCAGGAATCGCCTTGTCGTCGAGCAGGTGGCTGGCCAGCCGCATCACGGCGTCGATTTCGCCTTGCACGGCGCGCCGGGAATTGCCGAGCACGGCATAGACCGCGAGCAGCAGCACCACGCCCAGCAGCAGGCCGATGAACAGGCTGAGTCGGGTCTTGAGATCGACCCGCGTCATCAAGGCCCTGAGCAGCCAGCGGGCGCCGCGCGGCGATGCCGCTGCGGTGTCGACCGCGATTTCAGACACGCACGATGCCGGCGACGATCGCCAGGCGCGCCATCTCGGCGGCCGAACGCAGGCCCAGCTTCACGCGGATCTGCGAGTAATGGTTGGACACGGTCTTGCCGCTGATGCACAGGCCACTGGCGATGTCGCGCACCGACCGGCCTTCGGCGACCTGCCGGAAAATCTCGAACTCCCGCTGCGACAAGCTGTGCAACGCGTCGTCCGGCTTGCGCTGATGGGCGCGGGCATGGGCCAGATCGGGCGACAGGAATTCGCGCCCACGGGACACGGCATCGACTGCCGCGACCAGCGTGTCGGGAGCCGAACGCTTCGACACGTAGCCGAGCGCGCCGGCGGCCAGTGCCCGGTCGACGAACATCGATTCCTCGTGAACGCTGAACGCCAGCGCCCGCAGTTCCGGCTGCCGGGCACGCAGACGGCGCAGCAGTTCGATGCCGCCGACGCCGGGCAGCGACAGGTCGGTGATCACCACGTCCGGCATACATTCCAGGAAGCGCCGGTAACCGGCCGCAGCCGACGCCGCTTCGGCCACCACCTGATACTCCGGCGCACATTCGAGCAGCTGGCGATAACCAGCGCGGACGACCGCATGGTCGTCGACCAGCAGGATACGGATCATTCGGATTCTCCTCAGGCAACGGCGCTCGAATCGGCGCCTGTCGGTCCCGCTACTACAACGCTCTCAACGCAGGAGGCCCGGGCGAGCATCACCCGGGCCTCCTGTCACTGACAACTATCGGCAAGCCTCAGCCGATGGCAACCAACCGATCAGTAGGCGATGCAGACAGCCTTCGTCTCGAGGTAGTTGTTCAGCACATGGTGGCCCATCTCGCGGCCCCAGCCCGACTGCTTGTAGCCGCCGAACGGCATCGAGGCATCGAAGATGTTGTAGCAGTTCACCCAGACCGTGCCGGCGCGCAGGCGCGGCACCATCTTGTGGATCTTCGACACGTCCTGCGACCAGATGCCGGCGGCCAGACCATAGACCGAGTCGTTGGCGCGGCGGATCAGCTCGTCATCGACGTCCGAGAAGCGGGTGGCCACCAGCACTGGCCCGAAGATCTCTTCCTGCACGACCTTGGCGGTGTCGGCGACGTTGACCATCAGGGTCGGTTCGACGAAGTAGCCCTCGTTGCCCCAGCGGCCGCCGCCGGCCGCCAGCGAAGCGCCTTCGGCCGGACCGGCCTTCAGATAGCCCGACACGCGGTCGAGCTGGTTCTGCGAGACCAGCGGGCCGAGCTGGGTCGACGGATCGAGGCCCGGGCCGACCTTCAGGCCCTTGGCGTAGGCGGCGATGCCGGCGACGACTTCGTCATAGACCTTGTCCTGGATGAACAGGCGCGAGCCGGCGCAGCAGGTCTGGCCCTGGTTGAAGAAGATCGCCGAGGCAGCGCCCGGGATCGCCTTCGACAGGTCGGCGTCGTTGAGGATGATGTTCGGCGACTTGCCGCCCAGTTCCAGGGTCAGCTTCTTGAGGTCGTTGGCGGCAGCCTTGACGATCAGCTTGCCGACCTCGGTCGAACCGGTGAAGGCGACCTTGTCGACGCCCGGATGTCCGGCCAGCGGCGCGCCGGTGGTTTCACCGAAGCCGGTGACCACGTTCAGCACGCCCTTCGGCAGGCCGGCTTCCTGGATCAGTTCGGCCAGGCGCAGCGCGGTTAGCGGGGTTTCCTCGGCCGGCTTCAGCACCACGGTGCAGCCGCAGGCCAGCGCCGGGGCCAGCTTCCAGGCCGCCATCAGGATCGGGAAGTTCCACGGGATGATCTGGCCCACAACGCCGATCGGCTCGCGCTTGGTGTAGGCGTGGTACTCGGTGCCCGGCGTGAACGGCACGGACAGATCCAGCGTGTTGCCTTCCGACTTGGTGGCCCAGCCGGCCATGTAGTGGAAGATGTCGGCAGCGAGCGCGACGTCGGCGACCTTGGCGACGACGACCGGCTTGCCGTTGTCCAGCGATTCCAGCTCGCCCAGCTCGTCCTGGTGCTTGAGGATCAGGTCACCGATGCGGTGCAGCAGCTTGCCGCGGTTGGCCGGCGACATCTTGCGCCATTCGCTGTTGTCGGCGAACGCACGACGGGCAGCGGCCACGGCAGCATTGATGTCTTCCTTCGAGCCGCTCTGGGCGTGCGCAACGACCTGGCCGGTGGCCGGGTTGTAGACCTCGAAGGTTTCGCCCGAGGTCGAGTTGACCCAGTTGCCGTCGATCAGGATCTGCTTCGGCGTGCTGATGAACTTGCGGGCGGCTGCGCCCAGTGCTTCCAGACCTTTCGATCCATCCATTGGTGATCTCCTCGTCAATTCGTTATTGCAGATGATGATTGAGTGCCTGCGACTGTTCCGGACGACCATTCGTTCCGCTGATCGTCGCTGCCGGGGCGTCGCGACGGGCTCGCGATGGCAAGAAGCAAGCCAGCGGCGAAAGCGTCTGCAAATCGCTGATGACCAACGATTTCCAGCGCCGGATCGCAGGGCACTTATCCTGCGCTGTCTCAGGTCCGGCGCGCCACCCAAAAGGGTTGTCGCGGCCCTGACACAGTATTCGCCCCCTATGCGCCGTTCAGCGATGACGTGACACCGCCCGCACGACCTTCCGTTGACGACCTTGTCAGGGGCGACTACCGTCCGCTGGCACTACTGTTGCTTTCTGCGCTGTCACCGGTCACCCGCAACAGTGGACTGCGTCATGAAAACCATAAGGCTCCTGCGACCAAGCAGCGCGGAGCAGTCGAGATGAGGTGCGAGGAGATGGGCGATAACGCTGCGGTGCAGCACGCCAACGGCGTGCTGCGCACGATCAATGGCGGCCTGGTCGCCAAGGCAGGTTTCGACGAGGCGATCCGGGTTTCCTGGCAACGCTGCCTCAACGATTTCCGACTCGACCCGGCGCGCCTGCATGCGCCGAGCGTGATCGACTCCAACAATCTCAAGGATCTCCAGGAACGCCATGACGAACTGGTGGAGATCGCCCGCGCCGAGATCGACACGCTGTACGACCAGATCAGCGGCTCCGGCTATGCGCTGCTGCTGACCGATGCCAAGGGCATCATCCTGACCGACAAAGTCGATCCGACGCTCAACAAGATGTTCCGCAGTGCCGGCCTGCTGGTCGGTGCCGAATGGAGCGAGCAGAGCGAAGGCACCAACGGCATCGGCACCTGCATCGCCGAAGGCCGGGCCATCACCGTTCATCGCAACGATCACTTCCGTGCCCGCCACATCGGCCTGTCGTGCTCGGGGGCGCCGATCCGCGACATGAACGGCGAACTGATCGCCGTGCTCGATGCTTCCTCGGTCGGCAGTCACGACACCCGCGCCAGCCAGATGCACACGATGGCGCTGGTCAACACCAGCGCGCGGATGATCGAGAAGTGCCTGTTCCTGCGCCGCTGCCAGCCGTATCGCGTGCTGCGGTTCCACAGCCGGCCCGAGTTCGTCAACCTGCTGCACGACGCCGCGCTGGCGCTGTCCGAGGACGGCCACATCGTAGCCGCCGACGACATGGCGGTATCGCTGCTGTCGGCCCCGAGCCGCGCCAGCCTGATCGGCCGGCCGGTCAGCGAGCTGTTCGACATCGGCGAAATGGAGCTGGCGCAGCTGGTCAACACGCGGATGGCACTGATGCCGGTGCGTGACCAGCGCTACGGCCGCCGCTTCTTCGTGACGCTGTCGCCGCCGCAACTGATGAGCCGCATCGACACCCAGGTCGACCGCGCCCGCCGGCCACCGAGCGAGCGCGTGCAGATCGTGCCGGCGCCGTCGGCGAATGCGCTGTCGCTGGCCGACCTCGCCGGCCAGGATCCGCAGATGCTGCAGAACATCCGGGCGGCGCGGCGGCTGGCCGACACCCGGGTGCCGATTCTCATCCAGGGGCCGACCGGCTCCGGCAAGGAAGTGTTCGCCAAGGCCATCCACCTGGCCAGCGCGCGGGCGGCGCAGCCATTCGTGGCAGTGAACTGCGCGGCGATTCCGGAAACGCTGATCGAATCCGAACTGTTCGGCTACAAGTCCGGCGCCTTCACCGGCGCGCGCAAGGAAGGCATGCGCGGCCGCATCCAGCAGTCCAGCGGCGGCACGCTGTTCCTCGATGAAATCGGCGACATGCCGCTGAGCCTGCAGACCCGCCTGCTACGGGTGCTGGAAGAGCAGGAAGTGGTGCCGCTCGGCTGCGAACAGGCGGTGAAGGTCGAGCTGTGCGTGCTCAGCGCCTCACATCGCGACCTGCGCCAGCTGATCGCCAGCGGCGGCTTCCGCGAAGATCTGTACTACCGCCTGAACGGCATGACGCTGGAGCTGCCGGCGCTGAAGGACCGGGTCGACGCCGAAGCCTTGATCCGACGCTTCATCGCGCTCGAGGCGCGCCCCGGCGAAGCGATCTCGATCGAGGCCGACGCCTTCGACTGCCTGCTGGGTTACGACTGGCCGGGCAACATCCGCGAGCTGCGCAACGTCATCCGCACCGCGTTGGCGATCTGCGAGGACGGCGTGGTACGCATCGCCGACCTGCCCCGCAGCTTCCAGGGCGCAAGGGCCAAGGCCTTGCCGGCGCCGTCCCAGGCGGCGCTGACGGCACCGGAAACGCAGATGGCGCCGACGGCCGCCGGCGGCAACCCGCTGGAGGCAGCCGAAAAGGCGGCGATCCTGCGCGCAGTGGAAGCCAACCAGTGGAACATGACGCTGACCGCCCGCGATTTGGGCATGAGCCGCAACACGCTGTACCGCAAGCTCAAGCGTCACGCGATCCCGGTGGGCGATGCCCGCCGTGACGATTTGTCCCGTAACTGACACATCGCGCCGGTGCCGCCAGATGTCGGCGCGGCCGGGACTCGCCGCATCAAGGGTTCCGGAAGGCTTGAGGCAGGCGGCAAAACTGCCGTTAAATCAGGTCGTGACAGCGACTTGCGAATTTTCAATCCCGACCATTGAAACAGACGATTGGGAACCGAAACCGAGGTGGCATAGTCTCTGCACTGCCATCGCGTGCTGCAAAAGCACGTTGGCATACATACCACTGCGAACCCGATTGGAGGATTGATCATGCGTTGGACGACCCCGAGCTTCACCGAAATGCGTTTCGGCATGGAAGTGACGATGTACATCCTGAACCGCTAAGTCTTCTCGGCTGCATCCCTCAGGGGCAACCCTTATCGGACGCGGCCAGACGGCGGTAGATTCAGAAATGGGGCCCCCGGAAACGGGGGCTTTGTTTTGCAGGACGACCATCCGGATGCAGTGCAGCAAACGCCTGCCTGCCGAACCAGACCCCACATGAAAATCAGAATCCTGGGTTCCGCTGCCGGCGGAGGATTTCCGCAGTGGAACTGCAATTGCGAGACCTGCGACGGCTGCCGCAGCGGCCGCCTCAATGCGATTGCCCGCAGCCAGTCGTCGATCGCGGTGTCGTCGAACGGCGATGACTGGGTGCTGATCAACGCCTCGCCCGACATCCGCCAGCAGATCCTGTCGACGCCCGCGCTGCAGCCGAACCGGGCGCTGCGCGACACCGGCATCAAGGCCGTGTTCCTGATGGACGCGCAGATCGATCACGTGACCGGCCTGCTGATGCTGCGCGAGTCGCGCGCCCGGCTGCCGATCTACTGCTCCGCGCGGGTCAAGGCCGACCTGACTTCCGGCTTCCCGATCTTCAACATCCTGGAGCACTACTGCGGTGTCGACTGGCACGAGGTGAAACCGGATGGCACGCCATTCACCGTGCCGGGCATCGAGGGCATCCAGTTCGAGCCGTTCGCCCTGACCTCGAAGGCGCCGCCCTACTCGCCGCATCGCGCGGCGCCGGCACCAGGCGACAATCTGGGTCTCGTGATCCGCAACACCGCAACCCAGGCCTGTGCGCTGTACGCGCCGGGCCTCGGCGTCATCGAACCACCGGTGCAGAAGGCGATGGCGGAAGCCGCGCTGATTCTCGTCGACGGCACCACCTGGACCGACGACGAGATGAGCCGCCGTGGCGTCGGCAAGAAGCTGGCGCGCGAGATGGGCCATCTCTACCAGTCCGGGCCCGGCGGCATGCTGGAGGTGCTGGCGACCTACCCACAGGCGCGGCGCGTCTTGATCCATATCAACAACACCAATCCGATCCTCGTCGAGGATGGCCCCGAGCGAGCCGCTGTGCGCGCCGCCGGCGTCGAGGTGGCGCAGGACGGAATGGAGTTCGCGCTGTAAGCCGGAATCAACTGCAGGAGGAGGCATCAATGAACGCATCGGTCGCAACGCACGACCTGCCCTGGACCCGCGAGGAATTCGCGGCGCGCCTCAAGGCCTTCGAGCCGTACTACCACATCCACCACCCGTTTCAGCGGGCAATGAACGAGGGCCGGCTGTCGAAGGAAGCCGTCCAGGGCTGGGTGTTGAACCGCTTCTACTATCAGACCGCGATCCCGAACAAGGACGCCGCGCTGCTCGCCAACTGCCCGGATCGCGAGGTTCGCCGGCGCTGGATCCAGCGGATCATCGACCACGACGGCAATGACGAAAGCGAAGGTGGCATCGAGCGCTGGGTGCGCCTCGGCATTGCCGTCGGACTCAATCGCGAGGACATCGTCAGCCACCGCTACGTGCTGCCGGGCGTGCGCTTCGCGGTCGACGCCTATGTGAATTTCGTGCGCCGCGCCTCGTGGCAGGAAGGTGTTGCGTCATCGCTGACCGAGCTGTTCGCGCCGAGCATCCACAAGGAACGCATCGCCGAATGGCCGAAGCACTATCCGTGGATCGAGTCCCACGGGCTCGACTACTTCAAGGGCCGCGTGCAGGAAGCGCATCGCGACGTGCAGCACGGCCTGGGGCTCACGCTCGATCTGTTCCGCACGCGCGCCGAGCAGGAACGGGCGCTGGAACTGCTGAAGTTCAAGCTCGACATCCTGTGGTCGATGCTCGACGCAATGACCATGGCCTACGTGAAGGGCGAGCCGCCGTACCACTGTGTGGATGGCTTCCGCCAGGGGATGACCGCCGCCGAGATCAGCGGAGCCGCCCATGTCTGACGCGCCCACCCGCAACACCGAGCAAAAGGTCGAGTACGCGACCGACTACAAGCCGCTGCACGACGGCCCCCTCAAGTTGGCCCGCGGCCATCGCATCCAGTACGAGACCGCGCAGGGCTGCGACGTGCTGCTGTATCCGGAAGGGGTGGTGCAGCTCAGCGAAACCGCCGCGATGATCCTCAAGCAGGTCGATGGACAGAAAGATGCGACCGGCATCGTCAGCAGCCTGATGCAGCAGTTCCCGGAAGCCGGCGACATCTCCGGCGACATCCGCAGCTTCCTCGAAGTCGCCCACGCCCGCGGCTGGATCGCCTGAAAAATGAGCCTGCCCGCCATCAAGCCGCCGCTGTGGCTGCTCGCCGAGCTGACCTACGCCTGCCCGCTGCAGTGCGCGTACTGCTCCAATCCGGTCGATTTCAACGGCCACGGCAAGACCATGGACACCGAGACCTGGCTGCGCGTGCTGCGCGATGCCCGCTCGATGGGCGCACTGCAGCTGGGCCTGTCCGGCGGCGAGCCACTGGTCCGGCAAGACCTTGAGACACTGGTCGCCGAGTCGACGAAGCTCGGCTACTACTCGAACCTGATCACCTCCGGCATCGGCATGGACGCAGCGCGCGCCCGCGCGCTTAAAACCGCGGGGCTCGATCACATCCAGGTCAGCTTCCAGAGTTCGGAAGCGAACCAGAATGACGAGATCGCCGGCATGCGCGCCTACGCGCACAAGCTGGACATGGCGCGCGCGGTGAAAGCCGCCGGCTTCCCGATGGTGCTGTGCTTCGTGCTGCACCGGGACAACCTGCATCGGCTGCGCGAGATGCTCGATCTCGCCATCGAACTGGAAGCCGACTACGTCGAACTGGCGACCACGCAGTACTACGGCTGGGCGCTGCTGAATCGCGACCGCCTGCTGCCGACGCTCGAACAGGTACGCGAGGCCGAAACCGTCGCCCACGAATACCAGGCGCGGCTGAAGGGCCGGATGGACATCTACTTCGTGGTGCCGGATTACTACGAGAAGCGCCCGAAGCCCTGCATGAACGGCTGGGGTTCGGTGTTCCTGCTGGTGACGCCGGACGGCACCGCCCTACCCTGCCACGCCGCGCGCCAGCTACCCGGCTTCGCGTTCCCGAACGTGCAGACCCATTCGGTGAAAGAAATCTGGCAGGCCTCGGACGCCTTCAACCGTTTTCGCGGCTTCGGCTGGATGAAGGAACCTTGCTCGTCCTGTCCTGAGAAGGAGAAGGACTTCGGCGGCTGCCGCTGCCAGGCCTTCCAGTTCACCGGCGACGCCGCCGCCACCGATCCGGTCTGCGACAAGTCGCCGCTGCGCCATCTCGTCGACGAAGCGGTGTCGGCGGCGCGCAGCACCACCACCGAGAAGCCGATCATCTTCCGCAATCCGAAGAACTCGGATCGCCATGCCAAGACGCCGGCCATCGTGGCCGGTCCCGAGTGAGGAGAGGAAAGCCGTGATCAAGGTCAGCGTGATGTACCCGCACAGCGCCGATGCCAAGTTCGACATCGACTACTACGTCAAGAGCCACATGCCGATGGTCAAGAGCAAGCTCGGGTCGGCATTGAAGTCGATGGCCGTCGAGCAGGGCCTGGCCGGCGGTGCCCCGGGCGCGCCCCCGGCGTTCGTCGCGATGGGCCATCTGTACTTCGATTCGGTCGACGCCTTCCAGGCCGCGTTCGGCCCGCCGTCGAAGGAAATCCTCGCCGACATCCCGAACTACACCAACACCCAGCCGGTGCTGCAGATCAGCGACGTCAAGCTGTAAGCCATCACCCTGACCGGCCCGCGCCAACGCCGGGCCAGTCAGGCGGTAGCCTGTGTTACCTTCAAGGCCCGATTCTCCCGCGGCTTCGTGCCAGTGCTCCGTCCGCCTGCGCGGATGGCCGTCAGCTGAGCGCCGCCGACTCCGCGTCCCACTCCGGAGCCCAAGCCCTTGACCCTGTTTGCCGAATGGAGCACCGCGCTGCAGGACGTGCTGTCCGCGTTCCTCGGCAAGGCCTCGCAGTTCCTGCCCAAACTGGTCGGGGCACTGTTGCTGCTGCTGGTCGGCTGGCTGCTGGCGCGACTGCTGCGCTCGATCGGCACCAACGTGGTGATGACGCTGGAACGGGTGCTGTCGCAATCCTCGATCGCGCGCACCGGCACCAGCGTCCGTCTGCCGCTGATCTCGGCGCGTATGCTCGGCAGCATCCTGTTCTGGCTGGTGCTGCTGTTCTTCGTGACCGCCGCCACCGAAGTGATGGGGCTCGACATCTTCACCGCCTGGCTGGCGCAGCTGGTCGGCTACCTGCCGACAGTGGCAGCCGGCGGCCTGATCATCATCGTCGGCGTGCTGGCCAGCCGGATGGCGCGGCAGCTGGTCGAAGCCGCCCCGGTCGGCGAGGTCCGTGCCCAGCGCGAACTGCTGGGCCGCATGGTGCAGGCAGTGATCCTGATCACCGCGATCCTGGTCGGCGCCGACCAGATCGGCATCCGCGTCACCTTCCTGGTGGTCATGGCGGCGGTGATCGTCGCGGCACTGGTCGGTGCGGCGGCGCTGGCGGTCAGCCTCGCGGCCCGCAGCTACGTCGCCAACCTGATCGGCAGCCACTACCTGCGCCAGACCTATTCGATCGGCCAGCAGGTCAGGGTCGACGGCCATGAAGGCAAGATCCTCGACATGTCGGCCACTAGCCTGGTGCTGGAAACGCGCGACGGCCGCGTAAGCCTGCCGGCCAAGCTGTTCAACGACAGCGCCATCGTGCTGCTGGTCGACCGTCCGGACGAAGGCGAGCGCCGTGTCTGAACCGCAGAGCCTGTCGCTGGCCTTCCTCGAGGCGCACCCGGCCGACGCCGCGCGGGTGCTCGAACGGTTGGTGCCGAACATCGCCGCCGACCTGCTGGACACCCTGCCGCAGCGGCTCGCCGCGCCGGTGCTGCGGCAGATGCTGCCGCTGTTCTCGGCCCGCATCCTCGGCCGCCTGGCCGACGACAGCGCCGCCGGCCTGCTGCGGGCCATCGGTCCGCAGGCGGGCGTGGCGCTGCTGCGACAGCTGCCGACCGCCCGCGCCGATGCCCTGCTGGGCCTGCTGCCGGCCGGCCATGCGGTGGCCTTCCGCCTGCTGCTCGGCTACCCGGAAAACACGGTCGGCGCCTGGGCTGACCCGCATGCGCTGGCGCTGACCCCCCAGGTCAGCGCCGGCGAAGCGGTCGAACGGCTGCGCGATACCGAACACGAGCACGACGCGCTGTATGTCGTCGATGACGATCAGCGGCTGCTCGGCGTCGTCGCGCTCGTGGAACTGCTGCGGGTCGCGCCGGAAGTGCCGCTGCGCCGGCTCATGGCGACGCCGCGGGTCACCGTGCCGGCGCAGTCGCTGATCGGCGCGATGCGCGACCACAGCGGCTGGACGCGCGACCGGGCCTTGCCGGTGGTCGAGCGCGGCGAGCGCTTTGCCGGTGTGCTGCGGCAGTCGGCGCTGGCACTGGCGCTGGCGCCATCGACGATCCATCCGCAGCGACAGACGCCGGGCGACGGCCTGTCGCTGCTCGCCGGCGGCTACTGGGCCGGCGTGGCCGGGCTGATCGAGGTCGTGGTGTCCTGGCTGCCCGGCCGCCAGCATCCGGACAGCCGCCTGTGAACGCCGATACCGCCACCGCCGCGCTGACCTTGCGCTACCTGCTCGACTATCCGCGCGAAGCCGCGCGGCGGCTCGAGCGGCTGCCAGCCGAGGACATCGCTGCGGTCTTCACCAGCCAGCCGCTGCACGCGCTGATGCCGGTCTGGCGCGGCCTGACCAGCGACATCGAACAGGCTGTGCTGCCGCTGCTGCCGGCCAAGATCGCCCGCCACATCCTCACCGAACTGGAGCCGACCGAAGCGGTGGCGCTGCTCAACCGGGTCGGCGAGGACCGGCGCAGCGAATACCTGGCGCTGCTGAACCCGGAAATCGCCGACGAACTGCGCGCCAGCATGGCGCGGCTGCCGGATTCCGCCGGCGCGCTGATGGACCCGCGCTTCCTCGCCTTCGACGCCGCGCTGCCGGTGGCCGAGGCGCTGCGCCGCCTGCGCCGGGCCGGTCGCCGCAGCGTGCGCGAGATCTATCTGGTCGGCGATGGCGGCCGGCTCGAAGGCCGGGTCGAGATTCAGGATCTGGCGCTGGCAGAACCCGAGCAGCTGCTCGCCGACCTGCGCCAGCCGATCATCGCCGTCGTCGACGACAGCGTGCCGCGCGAGGAAGTGGTCGAAGCGCTGGAGCAGCACGAAACGCTGACCGAACTGCCGGTGATCGATTTCAGCGGCCGGCTGATCGGCGTCATCCACCAGGCCGAGCTGGTCAACGCGATGCAGGAGGAAACCAGCCTCGACATCCAGACCATGGTCGGTGCGTCGAAGGACGAACGGGCGCTGTCGTCACCGCTGTTCGCGGTCGCCAAACGGCTGCCCTGGCTGCAGATCAACCTGCTGACGGCATTCCTGGCCGCGTCGGTCGTCGGCCTGTTCGAAGGTGTGATCTCCAAGTACACGGCGCTGGCGGTGCTGCTGCCGGTGGTCGCCGGCCAGAGCGGCAATGCCGGCGCGCAGGCGCTGGCGGTGACGATGCGCGGGCTGATGCTGCGCGAGATCAGCATCCGCCACTGGCCGCGCGTGGTGGCCAAGGAAGTCGGCGTCGGCCTGCTCAACGGGCTCGGCATCGCCGCGACCACGGCGATCGGCGTCTATGTCTGGAGCCGCTCGTTCGGGCTGGTGCTGGTGATCGCCACCGCGATGGTGATCTCGATGGTCGCCGCCGGCTTCGCGGGTGCGCTGGTGCCCATCATGCTGCGCCGCTTCGGCCAGGACCCGGCGCAGTCCTCGTCGATCATCCTGACCACGGTCACCGATGTGGTCGGCTTCTTCTCGTTCCTCGGCATCGCCACACTTTTCTCAGGAATGCTGACGCCGAGCTGACACATGGGACGGGCTTGCGCCTGTTCACCATTGGGCGGCACAGGTCACCGGGAAATCTTCCTGGGGCTAAAATGCTGCGCCGCGACAAGATTTTCCCGTCGCCCACCTCTCCCGATGGAGCACACCCGATGAACCTGAAGCCGATCGCGCTGGCGCTTGCCACGCTGACCCTCGCCGCCTGCGCCAAGACCGAAGCGCCGGCCCCGACCGCCCCTGCTGCCGACAGCCCGGCTGCAGCCGTCGCCGCCAGCAACGCCGGCATCGAGAGCTGCGCCAAGGCCGTGCTGGCCCAGGCGCCGGGCGAGCTGCTGCAGGGCACGCTGAAGAGCGAGCCGGAAGGCCGCGTCTGGGAGTTCGAGATCAAGCAGGCCGACGGCAAGCTGTTCGACATCGAATGCTCCGACAGCGCCGGCACCATCGTCGAGACCGAGACCCGCGTCGCGTCGGCGGCCGATCCGGCCTTCGCGGCGATCGCCAAGATCGACGAGGCGGCAGCCCGCGCCAAGGCGCTGACGGCCAAGGCCGGCACCGTCGAGCGCGTCGAATTCGAACTGGAAGCTGAGGGCAAGGCGTCCTACGAGTACGACATCAAGACCGCCGACGGCGACTACCGCGTGGAAGTCGATGCCGCCAGCGGCGAGGTCGTCGAAACCTCGGCGGAGCTGCTGGAAATCGGCGGCGTCTGAGCGTCTTCCGTGCCGAGGTTTTTCGTCGCCGCGGCGGCGGGAAACCTCGGACGGCATCGCGCAGGCTTCAGGCCTGCGCGCGCTTTTTCACCATGCCGCGCTGCGGGTCGTAGCCATAGGCGGCCCAGATGAAGAACACCGTCGCCGAGCCGGCGACCACCGCCAGCGAGGTGCTGTTCAGCTGCTCGTACATCGCGAACCGGGTCAGCTCGACCATGTGCGTGAACGGGTTGACGCTGGCCACCCAGTACAGCCAGTCGGCACCGCTTTCCTTGAGCTTCCACAGCGGATACAGCGCCGAGGACATGAAGAACATCGGGAAGATCACGAAATTCATCGTGCTGGCGAAGTTCTCGATCTGCTTGATGTAGACGCTCAGCAGCAGGCCCAGCGCGCCGAGCATCAGGCCGCCCAGCAGCAGCGCCGGCAGCGCGTACAGCCAGCCGCTCCACGGCAGGTCGACGCCGAACAGCGCGCAGACCACCAGGAAGGCGTAGCACTGCACCAGCGACAACAGGGTACCGGCCACCAGCTTGCTGGCCAGCAGCCAGGCACGCGGCAGCGGCGCGGTAAGCAGGAGCCGCATCATGCCCATCTCGCGGTCGTAGACCATCGCCAGGCTCGACTGGATGCCGTTGAACAGGCAGATCATCCCGAGCAGCCCGGGCGCGACGTAGACCTGGTATTCGATGAAGCTCGAATACGGCTCGATCACGGCCACACCGAACACGTTGCGAAAGCCCGCCGCGAACACCACCAGCCACAGCAGCGGCCGGACCAGCGCCGACAGCAGCCGCGAGCGCTGCTGCATGAACTTGCGCAGCTCGCGAAGACTGATCGCGCCCAGCGCTTCCAGCGCGTGTCCTGCTCTCATTTCACCCCTCCCGAACCGCTGCCGAAGGCCTGCGCTTTCGGGCAGGCGGTTTCCCGGGCATCGAAGCCCAGGGTGTCGAGGTTGTTGACCGGATCCAGGAAGCCCTCGATCGGCGCGACGGCGATGGCCCAATTGCCGGTGTTCAGCAGGATCGGCTGACGCAGCTGGCCGTCCCAGGGCCGGTAGCCCTGGCGGAAGCCCTTGAAGCCGTCGATGACGATGTCCGGGCCGCGCAGATAGGCGTAGCTCTTCGCGTAGTCCGGCGTGCCGGCGCGCACCACCGCCTCCACCACGCTCTTGACCGCCATCCACGCCGCCCAGTCATAGGACGTGACGTGGCGCCCGGCCGCCTTCAGCAGACGGTTGTTCAGCTGCCGCGCGCCGTCGCGTTCCCAGCTCCAGTGCCAGGCATCGGCAACCAGGCCGCTGGCGCCGACGACGACCCGCGGCTTGGCCGTCTGGTACGGCACGGCGCGGGCGAATTCGCCATCGGTGTCGGCGACGAACACGGCGTCGTAGTCCTTGCTGCCGGTCAGCAACTGCAGGTTGTTCAGCTCGCGCTCGCGCGGATCGAGGCCCAGCTTGAACGGCCGGGTGTCGACGATCTTCAGGCCGAAGCGCTTGGCCGAGCGCGCCCAGGCGGCGGCGAACGCGGCGTCGGCCGGGTTCGGGCCTTTCAGCACCAGCACGTTGGCCCAGCGGCGCAGCACCAGGTACTGGGCCAGCGCATCGGTCAGCATCGCGTGGTTGGGGATCACGTGCAGCAGCCTGGCGCTGCACTGCGCGCCACGGAGCGCGTCATCCTGGGCCGAGATGTTGAACAGGGTCACCGGCAGGCTGGCGGTGCGCTTGGCAAGGTCCGCCATCACCGCGCCGTCGGCGTCGACGATCACGTAATGCGTGCCCTTGGCGACCATGCGCTTCACGGCATCGGCCAGCCCGGCGGCATCGGCCGCTTCCGCCTTGTCCAGCTCGAACTTGAGTTTCAGCTGACTGCCCGAGAACGCCGTCTCCCTGATCGCCTGTTCGGCGCCGGCCAGCGGCCGGCCCCAGGGCAGCAGCGGGTATTCGGCCTTGGTCCGCTCGCTGCGATAACGCGGGTCCTCCGACCACTCCAGATAGCCGATCCGGAACGGCGTGTCGGCAGCGCGGGCCACCGGCCATGCGGCCAGCAGCGCCAGCGCGGCAAAGCTCAGCAGACGCTTCATTCGAGGATGCCCACGGTGTACGGCACGCGGCCGACCGGCACCGCCTTGACGACCTTGAAGCTGGCGACATCGATCACCGCCATGTCGTCGGACTGGCCGTTGGTGACGTACAGCGTCTTCTCGTCGCGGGTCAGCGCGATGCCCCAGGGCCGGCCGCCGGTCAGCAGGTAGCCCTTCACCTCGCGCGTCTTCACGTCGACCTTGGCGATGTGGTTGGCGCTGCCCATCGTCACGTAGGCGGTGCTGCCGTCTCTGGTCATCAGGATGCCGACCGGCGTGATGTCCTCGGCGCGGAAGCCCTTGGGCTGGAACTTGACTTCACCGGTCACCGCGTGGGTCTTGGTGTCGATGATCGAAAGGGTGCCGGACAGCTCGTTCGACACCCACAGCGCGCTGCCGTCCGGCGTCAGCGCGAAGCGCCGCGGCCGGTTGCCGACATTGATGTTGGCGGTGACCTTGCGCGACGCCACATCGATCACGTGGACCAGGTTGGCAACCTCGGAGGTCGCGTAGATCGTCTTGCCGTCCGGCGTCATCAGGATGCCTTCCGGCTCGTCGCCGACCGGCACCTCGGCCACCCGCTTGCCGCTGGCGACATCGGTGGCGGAGACGATGCCGTCTTCCTCCAGCGTCGCCCACACGGTCTTGCCGTCCGGCGAGAAGACGAAGCGCTCCGGGTCTTCGCCGACGTTGAGCTTGCCGACCACCTTGTCGGTGGCGGTGTCGATCACGTCGATACGGCTGCCTTCGCCGCAGGCGACGTACAGGCGCTTGGCGTCCGGCGAAAACACCAGGTCGCGCGGCTTGTCGCCGGTCCTGATCTTGCCGAGCGGCTTCAGCGAGCCGGATTCCAGCACGGTGACGATGTTGTCCTTCTCGCTCGAGATGTAGAGCTTGCCGGCGCTCGCCGGCACGGCAGCGGCCAGCAGGCTGGCGGCGGCGATCAGATGGATGGGCTTCATGCGGTCTTCTCCACAGGCTTGCCGCCCGCGCCGGGGGCGCCCGGCGGCGGAACGGTCATCTTCAGGAATGCTTCCTCGAGCGTGGCGCAGCCACTGGCCGCCGTGACGGCTGCCGGCGTGCCTTCGATCAGCTGCTTGCCACGGTGCAGCACATAGACGCGGTCGGCCTGCTCCGCTTCGTTGACCAGATGCGTCGCCCACAGCACCGACAGGCCCTGGTCGCGGCACAGGCCCCGGACCAGCGCCATCAGCGAGGTGCGCGATTGCGGATCAAGGCCGACGGTGGCCTCGTCCATCAAGAGCAGCGCCGGACGATGCAGCAGCGCCCGCGCCAGCTCGACCTTGCGGCGATTGCCGCCCGACAGCGTGCGGCAGATCTTGTCTTCCGAGCCGCCCAGCCCGACCTGCGCCAGCAGCGGCGCGATCCGCTCGCGGCCCGCGCGGCCGAGGCCGTGCAGCGCGGCATGGAAGCGCAGGTTGCCAGTGACGCTGAGATCCAGATCGAGGGTCGGCTGCTGGAACACCACGCCGATCTTCGCCAGCCCGACCGTCGGCTTCTTCAGGAAATCCTCGCCGCAGATGCTGATCGCGCCGCCATCGGGCACGAACAGGCCGGACAGCAGCTGGAACAAGGTCGACTTGCCGGCCCCGTTCGGCCCGAGCAGCGCCATGAACTGTCCCGGCGCGATGTTCAGCGACACGCCCTGCAGGGCTTTCACGTCGCCGTAGGACTTCACCGCGTCGCGGACGTCGAGCGTGTTGGCCGGCGTTGCCGCCGGCGGGTTTGCAGCAGGCGACGTCATCGGACGGCCTCCGGATTCGAGCCGGCAGCCGCGAGGCCGCCCAGCAGTTCAGGATGTTGGGACATCAGTTGGTGGTGGGCCTCGGACACCGCCGCGTCATCGCGGCGGCGGCGACCGGACAGCGGCACGGCGTGGTCGAGAATCAGCCGCGCCGGGCTGCGGCTGACGAACAGCACGCGATCGGCCAGCGCCAGCGCCTCGCGCAGGTCGTGGGTGACCAGCAGCGTGGTCGGCATCACGTCGGCGCGCAGCGCGGCCAGCACGTCGTAGAGACTGTCGGCTGTCGGCGCATCGAGGGAAATGAACGGTTCATCGAGCAGCAGCAGTTCCGGCTGGATCAGGAAGGCGCGCAGCAGCGCCACGCGACGCTGCATGCCGCCGGACAGGCGCAGCGGGAATTGCCGCGCCGTGCCGGCCAGACCGACCCGGGCGAGCCCGTCATCGATGGCGGCATCGCTCAGATCCGGCTGCACCAGCCGCAGATTGTCGGCCACATTCAGCCACGGCAATAGGCGCGGTTCCTGGAACACGAAGCCGACCCGGCTGCCGCGACCGGCGCTGACGCTGCCGTCGAAGGCCGGATCGAGCCCGGCGATGATCTTCAGCAAGGTGGTCTTGCCGGCACCGCTGGGTCCGACGATGGCGATGAAATCCCCGGACCGCGCGGCGAAGCGAAGCTCGCCCAGGGTGTCGACCGCGGCGCCGGCATGGCGCTTGGCCCGGATGTCGACCCGCAGCTCGCTCATGACCGCCACCCGTTCAGCCGGCGGTCCAGCGGCCGCAGCAGCAGCGCTTCGATGACGAACACCACGGCAGCGAAGGCGGCGGTATACGCCAGGATGCTGGTCAGGTCGAAGAACTGGAAATAGGTGCCGAGCTGGAAGCCGATGCCATCGGAGCGGCCGAGCAGTTCGATCACCAGCACGATCTTCCAGATCAGCGCCAGCCCGGAACGCGCCGAAGCCATGATGTACGGATACAGCTGCGGCAGCACGATCCGGCGCAGCACCGTCAGGCGCGGCACGCGATAGACCTCGCCGACCTGCAGCAGCTGCGGGTCCAGCGCCCGCGCGCCTTCGCGGATGTTGGTGATCACGGTCGGAATCTTGTTCAGCGCCACGGCGATCACCGCAGCGGTCTCGTTCAGGCCGATCCAGATGAAGCACAGGATCGCCGCCACCAGCGCCGGCAGGTTGAGCATCAGCACCAGCAGGCTGTCGAGGAGCTGGTTGGCGAGCCGGCTGCGCCCCATCCAGACCCCGACGGCGACGCCGACCGTCATCGCGATCACGAACGCCGCCAGCACCCGCAGCAAGGTCATGCCGAGGTGGTGCAGCAGCTCGCCAGCCGTCAGGTGATGAAACAGGCTGGCCAGCACGGCGGTCGGTGCCGGCAGCAGCGGGTCGTGCACCCGCAGCGCCACCAGCTGCCAGAGCAGCAGCAGCACCAGCAGCGAGCCGCAACGGATGACACCGGCCGGCAACCCGGCCCTGGCCAGCGGCATCAGCGCGCGCGTCCGCCTGCGGGGTAGAAGGTCGCCGGGTCGAGCGTCGCCGACTTGCCGACCAGTTCCTCGCCGCCTTCCTCGGCCAGCAGCGCATACAGGCGCTGGATGGCCGGCAGGTCGACGACCAGTTCGTCCGGATGGATGCCGGCCCGGTGGGCATCGCGCAGAGCCAGGAAATCGGCTTCGCTGTCGGCCTTCATCAGCGGCTTCAGCCGGACCCAGGCCGGATCGCTGTCGCGCAGCACGGCGTTGGTCTGCTCGACGGCCGAAAGAAAGCGCTGCAGCAGTTGCGGATGCGCCGCCGCCCAGCTTTCGCTGAACACCCAGCCGACCATCGGCGCCGGCCGGGACAGCCCGAGGCCCTTCAGCACGTCCTTCATGTCCAGCAGCTCGGTCAGCCCGGCCGCCTGCAGCCGCGCGCCGTAGGGCCAGAAGTTCAGCACCGCCGGCAGCTTGCCGCGCAGGATGAATTCATTGAGCGCCGGCGGCGCGGCGAAGCTGGGCCGCGCGTCCTTGCGCAGGTCGAGGCCGGCGGACTTCCTGGCGTAGGCCTGCAGGAACAGCCAGCTCTTGTCGACCGGCGTGCCGGCGACGCCGATCTCGCGGCCCTTCAGGTCGGCCAGCGACTTGATGCCGCTGTCGGCCTTCACGTAGAGCCCGCCGAGCGCCGTCGAATTGGCAGCGAACTGCAGCTTGCGGCCTTCGGCGCGATTGCGGTTCACCCACAGCCAGTCGGTGGTGATCATGTCCACCGCCCCGCCCTGCAGCGCGATCTGGGCGGCGTTGGGTGCGGCCATCGGCACCACTTCGATGTCGAAGCCGGTAGCCTTGTCGAAACCCTGGTGCTGCAGCGTGTCGAGCGTCCAGGCCACCGTGCCGAACTGCAGCACGCCGATGCGCAAGGTGCCGGCGGACTTGCCGGACGATGCATCTGCCGCCAGGGCCGGCAGGCAGGCCGCCAGCAGCGCCAGGCAGCACGCGATGCTGCACGCCATCCACCGGCCGCGCCCGGCACCGTTGCCCGAAACCTTCATGATCTCCTCCGGCTGGTTCTGTTCGTCCGGTATTCCGGATCGTCTTGCGCGGTGCGACCCCGGGGGCCGACGCGGCGCTCGATGACGCTGGCCTGCATCGTACTGCGGTGTAGGCCCGGTGAATCTCAGTTCAAGCCCTCATTGGCAGGATCGAGCCAGTGGTTCAGGAACACGTCGAGCTGCTGGCGCTGGATCATGCCGCTCTTGGTCATGATCATCCGGCCGTCGCGGAACAGCGCGATGGTCGGCACCGCGCGCGGATGGTCGGTCGGCTTGACCTCCGGCCAGCGCTCGATGTCGACCTTGAGCATCCGCACCCGGCCTTCGAACTTCGGCGCGGCGGCGGCCAGCACCGGCTCCAGCCGCTGGCACCAGGGGCAGTTTTCGGTCATGTACTCGACCAGCACCGGCAGCGCCGGCTCGGCCAGCGCGGCGCGCAGCGCCTCGGCATCGACTTCCGGGAGCAACGGGGCGAAGGATGCAGACATGGCGGCCTCACGGTGGCACGACGAAGAAGTCGCGGGATGGTGCACCGACCATCCGCAGACGTCGAGGTTCCGCCGACCCGCCGCCGCCCGCCCGGGCGGGCGCTGCGATCAGCCGGTCTTGCGGGGCCGGCCTCGGGGGCGACGGGGCACCACGGCCGGTTCCTCGACCGCCTGCAGCGGTGCAGCGGTCGCCGCGCGGTCGCCAAACGTCAGCAAGCCGCGTACCAGCTGCTTGGAGGCATCGAACATCGCGCTCTGCTGCGCGAACACCTGAGCCGCCGCCTGGCCGCCGCGCTTCAGCGACTGGCGCAAGCCGCCCTGGATCAGCGCCTGCTGGGCCAGCAGGTCCGACAGGCCTTCGTCGATGAAGCGCAGGAAGGCGCTGTGCATGACGCTGCCGTAGAGCTGCACCAGCCGGTGCAGCGTGTCGGTGGACAGCAGCGGTTCCCCGTTCTCTTCGCGCTCGGCCAGCACCTGCAGCAGCACGCTGCGGGTGATGTCGGCACCGCTGGCGTCGATCGCCCGGATCCGCCGGCCGCTGCGGATCAGCTCGTAGAGATCGTCCAAGGTCAGGAAGCGCGCCGCCGCCACGTCGTAGAGGCGGCGGCTCGAGTACTTCTTGATCAGATAAGGCGTTTCGGCCATCGGATCGCCCTCAGGCGCTCAGGTACATCGCGCCGTTGACCGGCAGCTGGATGCCGTTGATGTAGGCCGCTTCGTCGGCGCACAGGAAGGCCACGGCGGCGGCGATGTCGGCCGGCGTGCCGTAGCGGCCGGCCGGGATGCCGCGCAGGATGTCGGCCCGGATCGCTTCCGGCACCGCGCGGATCATCGGGCTGTCGACATAGCCCGGTGCCACCGTGTTGACGGTCACGCCCTTCTTCGCCACTTCCAGCGCCAGCGCCATCGTGAAGCCGTGGACACCGGCCTTGGCCGCCGCGTAGTTGGTCTGCCCGAACTGGCCCTTCTGGCCGTTGACCGAGCTGATGTTGACGATCCGGCCCCAGCCCCGGCTCGCCATTGTCTCGGCGACGACACGACTGGTGTTGAACATTGAATCGAGATTGACACGCAGCACCTGCTGCCACTGCGCCACCGTCATCCGCTTCAGCGGCGCATCGCGAGTGATGCCGGCACAGTTGACCAGGATGTCGATGGCGCCATGCAAGTCAGCCAGCGCCTGCAGGCTGGTCTCGGTGGCCTCGGCATCGGAGACATCGAACGCGGCCACGTCGATCGCCAGCCCCTGGGCCTGCCAGTCGGCGCGCAGCGCTTCGGCCGCCGCCTGCTCGGCCGGCAGGCAGACCGCGATCACCCGCGCGCCCATGCCGGCCAGCCGGGCGCTGATCGCGCTGCCGATGGCACCGGTGCCGCCGGTGACCAGTGCCAGCCGTCCTTCGAGTCGCAGGTTCATGCGCGCTCCACGGCCAGCGCCACGCCCTGGCCACCGCCGATGCACAGGGTCGCCAGGCCCCGGGCGGCGCCGCGCGCCTTCAGTTCATGCAGCAAGGTCACCAGCACCCGGGCGCCGCTGGCGCCGATCGGATGGCCGAGCGCGATGGCGCCGCCGTTGACGTTGACTTTGGTGTCGTCCCAGCCCAGCTCCTGGCCGACCGCCAGCGCCTGCGCGGCGAATGCCTCGTTGGCCTCGATCAGGTCGAGATCGGCGAGCGTCCAGCCGGCGCGGCCAAGCGCCCGCCGGGTCGCGGTGACCGGGCCGATGCCCATGATCGCCGGATCGACGCCAGACCAGCCGCCGCCGCGGATCGTCGCCAACACCGGCAGCCCCAGCGCCTTCGCCTTCGCGGCCGACGCCACGATCACCGCCGCCGCGCCATCGTTCAGGCCGGAGGCATTGGCGGCGGTCACCGTGCCGCTCTTGCTGAACGCCGGCTTCAGGCCCGCCAGCGATTCGGCGCTGACGCCGCGACGGACGAATTCGTCGACCGCGAACTCGACGGTCGCTCCCTTCTTCGCCGGCAGCGTCAGCGGCACGATCTGGCTGGCGAAACGGCCGGCGTCGATCGCCGCTTCGGCGCGGTTCTGGCTGCGCGCCGCGAAGGCGTCCTGCGCTTCGCGGCTGATGCCGTACTTGACCGCCAGGTTCTCGGCGGTCTGGCCCATGTGATAACCATTGAAGGCGTCCCAGAGGCCGTCGACGATCATGGTGTCGACCAGCGACCACGGGCCCATCTTCTGGCCGTCGCGCGAATTCGGCAGCGCATGCGGCGCAGCGCTCATGTTCTCCATGCCGCCGGCCACCACCAGTTCGGCATCGCCGGCCCGGATCGCCTGCATGGCCATGATCACCGCCGACAGCCCGGAGCCGCAGACATGGCTGACCGTCAACGCCGGCGTCGACTGCGCCAGACCGGCCTTGATCGCGGCCTGACGGGCCGGGTTCTGGCCAGCGCCAGCGCTGAGCACCTGGCCCATCAGCACCAGATCGACCTGCTCGGCCGGCAGCTGCGCGCGCGCCACCAGCGCGGCGATCAGCCGGGCGCCGAGTTCGGTGGCCGGAACGCCGGCCAGGCTGCCGCCGAAGCGGCCGATCGCGGTACGCGCGGCATCGATGATCACTACGTCCTGCATGTCGTGGCTCTCCTCGGCCGCAGCGGCGGCCGCATGGTGGTGAGAAGACGCGGTCAGCCGCGTCGGTTCATTCGGCCGCCGCGATGCTGGCCGCCAGCTTCGGGTAGATCTCCTGCTGCCAGCGCCGGCCGCTGAACACGCCGTAGTGGCCGGCCCCGTCCTGCACGTAGGCCTCTTGCAGGGCGGGATCGAGGCGGCTGCACAGCGCATGCGCGGCAGCGGTCTGGCCAAGGCCGCAGATATCGTCCTTGGCCCCTTCGACGGTCAGCAGGCGGGTGCTGGTGATGGCCCCGCAGTCGACCCGGCGGCCCCGCCACTGCAGGCAGCCGCGGGCCAGATGCCATTCGATGAACACCCGGCGCATGGTGTCGAGATAGAACTCGGCCGGCAGGTCGCAGACCGCCAGGTACTCGTCGTAGAACGCGCGGATCGATTCGGCCTCGTCCTGCGGATCGAGCCCGCGCAGCAGCGTGAAGCGGCGCATCAGCGATTCGCGATGCCGGCCAGCATTCATGTTCATGAAGCCGGCGATCTGCAGGAAGCCGGGGTAGACCTTGCGACCGCTGCCGGCGTGGCCGTACGGCACGGTCTGCACCACCCGTTGCTCGAACATCCACAGCGGGTAGCGATGGGCGATGGCGTTGACCTCGGTCGGCGCGATGCGGGTGTCGACCGGCCCGGCCATCAGGCTCAGGCTGCGCGGCGTCGCCGGATCACCGTCCTCGGCCAGCAGCGCGGTGGCCGCCAGCGCCGCGACACAAGGCTGGCAGACCGCCACGATGTGCAGGCCCGGCCCGATGATCCGGGCGAAGCCGATCAGCTCGGCGATGTAGTCGTCGAGATCGAAACGGCCCTCGGACAGCGGCACGTCGCGGGCATTGTGCCAGTCGGTGACCCAGACCTCGTGATCGCTCAGCAGGGTCTGGGCGGTCTCGCGCAGCAGGGTCGCGAAATGGCCGGCCATCGGCGCCACCAGCAGCACCTTCGGCGCCGGCGCCGCACCGACCCGCACGAAGCGGCGCAGGGTCACGAACGGCCGCTGGCAGTCCACCTGCTCGACGATCGCCACCCGGCCCTGCGGAGTTTCGACCTGGCGAA
Organism: Nevskia sp.; assembly: GCF_051860985.1. Classification (NCBI taxonomy): domain Bacteria; kingdom Pseudomonadati; phylum Pseudomonadota; class Gammaproteobacteria; order Nevskiales; family Nevskiaceae; genus Nevskia; species Nevskia sp. The sequence goes on from NZ_JBIMKV010000001.1 coordinate 447,724, forward strand.
TGCCCCAGTCCGGGCGTTCGTGGCGGATCGCGGTGTCAGCGGCGATCCGCCAGCCGGCGTCGAGCGCCCGGACCGGCGCCAGCCCGGCCAGCGGCGGCGGCAGCCAGGACAGCGCGGCACGGGCGCCAGCGGCGGCCAGCCGCAAGGTGGCGTGCAGATCGGACTGGGCCTGATAGGTGCGGTAAAGCATGGCGTTCGGGATCCTGGTGACGCGAAGTACGGCGCGCCGGGCGGCGCGCCGGTTCAGAACATGTGCTGACCGCCGTTGATCGAGATGTTGGCGCCGGTCAGGAACGCCGCTTCCTCGGACGCCAGGTAGGCGCACAGGCCGGCCACTTCCTCGGGCTTGCCGAGCCGGCTCATCGGGATCTGCGGCAGGATCTTGGAGCTGAGCACCGCCTCGTCGATCGCCATCACCATGTTGGTGCCGATGTAGCCCGGCGAGATGGTGTTGACGGTGATGCCCGACTTCGCCACTTCCAGCGCCAGCGCCTTGGTGAAGCCGTGCATGCCGGCCTTGGCGGCGGCGTAGTTGGTCTGGCCGAAGGCGCCCTTCTGGCCGTTGACCGACGACACGTTGATGACCCGGCCCCACTTGCGGTCGGTCATGCCCGGCAGCGCCTGCTTGGTCATGTTGAACACCGAATCGAGATTGGTCTTCATGACCGCATCCCAGTCGCCTTTGGTCATCTTGCGGAAGGTGACATCGCGGGTGATGCCGGCGTTGTTGATCAGCACATCGATCGGGCCAACTTCCGCTTCGGCGGCCTGCCAGCAGGCGGCGGCGGAATCGTAGTCGGCGACATCGCAGGCGAAGGCGTGGAAGTGATGGCCTTCGCCATTCATCTTGGCCAACCAGTCCTTTGCCTTCCGGTTGCCGGGCGAATAGGTGGTGATCACTTCATAGTCCATGGCTTCGAGCTTGAGGCAGATCGCCTCGCCAAGCCCGCCCATGCCGCCGGTTACCAATGCAGTCCTGCTCATCTGTTGTTCGCTCCTCTGCGCCTCGGTGGTCGAGAGCCCGCTGGACGGGTCTAGGTCTGGGTGTTCTTTCGGGCAGGCGCGTTCAGCGCTGCCGCACGTAATCGCCAGGGGCGGCGGCCAGCGCCGGATAGCCGGCGGCCGCGTTGCCGATCGCCGGCGGTTCGGCCACGGCCGGCGTCGAGCGCTCGGCCAGCCATTCCTGCCAGGTCGGCCACCAGGAGCCTTCGCGCCGCTCGGCGCCGGCCTGCCATTCCTCGGGCGACTGGTAGGCGCTGTCCTGATCCCAGCTGCCGAACTGGAAGTGGCGGCGCGGGCGGCCCGGTTCGCTGACGATGCCGGCGTTATGGCCGCCGGTGGTCAGCACGAAGCTGGTGTGGCCGAGCCGCTTGAGATTGCGGATCTTGTAGACCGAACGCCACGGCGCCACGTGATCGGTGACGGTGCCGACCACGAACAGCGGCACGCGGACATCGCCGAGCGATACCGAGCGGCCACCGATGCGGTAGCGGCCCTGCGCCAGTTCGTTGTCGAGATAGAGCTGCCGCAGGTAGTCGGCATGCATGCGCTGCGGCATGCGGGTGCCGTCGGCGTTCCAGGCCATGATGTCGAAGGCTTCGCCCTGCTTGCCCAGGAAGTAGCGCGCCACCAGCGGCGACCAGATCAGGTCGCGCGGCCGCAGCAGCGCGAACGCCGCGCCCATCTGCTTGGAGTCGAGCACGCCGCGCTTGGCCATCGCCTGCTCGAGCCAGTACAGCGACAGTTCGTCGATGAACAGCTTCAGCTCGCCGGCCTCGGTGAAATCGGTCTGCGCCGCAAAAAGCGTGATGCTGGCCAGCCGGTCATCGCCGTCGCGGGCCATCGCCGCCGCGCAGATCGACAGCAGGGTGCCGCCGACGCAGTAGCCCACCGCGTGCACTTTCTGCGCCGGCACCACGGTGTTGACCACCTTCAGCGCATCAAGGAAGCCGAGGCTGCGGTAGTCCTCCATCGTCAGGTCGCGGTCTTCCGGTCCCGGGTTCTTCCAGGAGATCGAGAACACCGTGTGGCCGCGCGACACCAGCCAGCGGATCATCGAGTTCTGCGGCTGCAGGTCGAGGATGTAGTACTTCATGATCCAGGCCGGCACCATCAGCACCGGCTCGGCATGCACCGTCGGCGTGGTCGGCGTGTACTGGATCACTTCGATCAGCCGGTTGCGGTAGATCACCTTGCCGGGCGTACAGGCCACGGTTTCGCCGACCACGAACGGCGAATCGGCCGCCGGTTCGCCGGTCTTGCCGCGCACCGCGCGCCAGACATCGCCAGCTGCGAGCCGGGCGCCAGCCACGAGATTCCGGCCGCGGCTGCGGCGGGTCTCGGCGATCACTTCGGGATTGGTCAGCGGCAGGTTGGCCGGCGACAGCGCATCGGCCAGCAGCTGCGCGTAGAAGCGCAGGCGATCGCTGTTGTCGCGGCTCATGCCGGGCAGCGGCCGGGTCGCCAGCTCGATCAGCTGATCGCGGCGCGCCGCCGCCTGCGCAAACAGCGAGAAAGGCCAGCGCTGCCAGCCGGCGCCGGCGTAGCGGGGATCATCCGGCGCGCCGGCGCGGCCGATCGCCGCGCGCAGCAGATCGCCGTTGTCGCGCAGCAGCGATTCGACGATTTCCGCCATCCGTCCCGGCGATGCCGCCAGGTTCAGCAACCAGTCGACATAGGCCTCGACGACCCGCGCCGGGGCGATGCCGCCGGTCAGGCCGGCCAGCCGCCGGGTTGCCTGTTCATTGACCCGCTCGGCCAGCGCCGCATCGAACCAGCGTCGCCGGGCCGGCTTGTCGACCGATGCCGCGCGGCTGGCGCTGCCAGCCGTCTTGTCCTTCGCGCTCACGTCTCTCCTCCGTGCACGCCAGCGGGCGGCGGCCTGCGCCGCCGCCCCGCCCGTCTTGTTTTAGTGGTCCTTCCGCGTCAGGCCGAAGCCTGCTGCCACCGTGTTGGCCGCCGCCAGCCAGCCCGCCTGGGCGCTGAAGCCGACTTCGCGCAGGCCATCGAAGTAGTTCAGCGTGCTGTCATACAGCGCTTCACCAAACTTTCTTTGGCTCTGCAGAAGATCGGCCGTGTCGCGAATCTTGCCGGCCGCCTGCCACTGGTCTTCGACGGCGCTGCCGACCGACGCTGCCAGGCCCAGCTGCAGGCCGGCGCCGAGGCGAACCGCATCAACCGTGGTCCGGCCGCCCTGTCCCACGCCTGCTGCCAGCGCCGAACCGGCCGCGCGCACCCGCTCGATCACCGCATTCACCTTGTCGCCCATGGTCCGCTCCGTCGATCGACGCCTGTCGCGTCGCGGTCATTATAGCGATATTGATTCTGCGCTGCAAAATGATTTACGCGGCAACCGGGGTCTCGGCCACTGCCAGCGTCGCCACGATGCGAGCCTGGATCGCTGCAACGTCGCCGACACCGGCAATGGTGCGCACCAGTCCGCGGCCAGCGTAGTAGTCGAGCAGCGGCTGGGTTTCGGCGCGATAGACCGCGATGCGGTTCTGCACGGTCGCCTCGTTGTCGTCGCTGCGGCCTTCGGCGACGCCGCGCGCCAGCAACCGGCGGACGATTTCGGCTTCATCGACGGCCAGATGGACGACGTGCGTGATCGGCGGCTGGCCAAGCCCAGCCAGCAGGCTGTCCAGCACTTCGGCCTGGGCGACATTGCGCGGAAAGCCGTCGACGATGAAGCCGTCACGCGCATCGGGCGCCTGCAGGCGCTCGCGGATGATGCCGATCACCAGTTCGTCGGCAACCAGTTGGCCGGCGTCCATCGCAGCCTTGGCCTTGAGCCCCAGCGGGGTGCCGGCCTTGACCGCCGCCCGCAGCGCATCGCCGGTCGACGACTTGGGAATGCCGTAGTGCCTGGCGAGCAGGTCACCCTGCGTACCCTTGCCCGAGCCGGGCGCGCCCAGCATCACGATTCTCATCGGTTGTCCTCCTGCGCGGTGTTGTGCGGATGCGCAACCGGCACCGCTTCCGTTGCGCCCGGCGACTGCGCAAGTTCGGTGCCATGGACGGAGATGTCCGTCATTTCATGGCACTGGCAAGGCTGGACAGGCTTGCCGCCAGCGCCGGTGTCACGCGGATGACGCAAGGGCCTGCCCGTTCAGCCGGCCGCGCGCCTCGCCCGGTACAGCGTCGCCAGCGCCAGGCCGCCGACGATCAGCGCGCTGCCGGCCAGCAGTCGGGCGCCGGCGGTTTCATCAAGGAACAGCACGCCGAAGGCACTGACCAGCAGCGGCACGGCCAGCTGCACGAGACTCGCCCGCAACGCCGTCAGCGCCGGCAGCACGGTGTACCAGAGGGCGTAGCCGAGGCCGGAGGCCAGCGCGCCGGACGCGATGGCACAGATCACGCCTCGAGCATCCAGCGCCCATTCGCCGACCAGCAGCCACGGCAGCAGCGCCAGCGGCAGCGCACGGACGAAGTTGCCGGCGGTGGCCGCCAGCGGATCGCGGTTGCCCCGGCCGCGCAGGCTGTACACCGCCCAGCCGATGCCGGCGGCCAGCATCAGCAGGCTGCCGGCCAGCGGCGGCCGCTGAAGGCCCGGCAGCAGGAACACCAGCAGTCCGGCCACCGACAGCAGCACGCCGAGCCAGACCTGCCACGGCGCGCGCTCGCCCTGCACGAGGCCGGTGCCGATCATCGTCACCTGCACGACGCCGAACAGGATCAGCGCGCCGGTTCCGGACGGGATCGACCGGTAGGCCACCGAGAACGCCGCCGCATAGACGACCAGCGCCAGCGCCGACGGCCAGTCGCCGGCCAGCGCCCGCCGGCCGGCGCTGCGGCGCGACAGCAGCAGCGCCAGCATCAGCGCGCCGGCGGCGATGCGGATCATCGAAAACGCCAGGCCATCCATGCCGTCGCCACGCAGCGCCAGCCGGGTCAGGATCGAGTTGGCGGCGAAGCAGCACAGCGTCAGTGCCGTCAGCAGCGCCGTGCGCAGGGCCGGGCTCACGTGCCGGCGCGGTCCAGCCGGGCCAGCCGCTCCGAAGTCGCCGGATGGGTGTGGTAGACGCGCTCGTACCAGCGGTCGGCCAACGGCGCATTGCGGTTGTTGCGGGTCAGCTGGCGCAGCGCCCGGGCCAGCGCCGCGCCGCTGGCCTGCCGGGCGGCGCTGTCATCGGCCTCGAACTCGAAGCGCCGGTACCAGTAGTTGGTCAGCGGCAGTGCAAAGAACCACAGCGACGGCAGCAGCGCCCAGGCGATGGCGAGCCGCGCCACCGGCTCGGCGATGCCGGCGGTCAATGCAGCGGCGACCATCACCATCAGGAACGAGGCCGCCGCGATCATCAGCAGCTGGAAGCGCAGATGGCCGCGCTGCAGATGGCCCAGCTCATGAGCGACCACGGCTTCCACCTCGTCGGCCTGCAGCATCGCCAGCAGCGTGTCGCCGAGGACGATGCGCGGTGCCCGCGCGCTGCCGGACACCTGGGCATTGGCCTGCGCCGAGCGGGCCGACGAGGCCTGCACGAACAGCCGCTGCACGCGCGCACCGCTGCGGCTGAGCAGCGCTTCGAGCCGGCTGCGCAAGGCGCCGGCCGGCAGCGGTTCGAGTCGATCGAACAGCCGCGCGGCGAACTGCGGCTGCAGGGCGCGCAGCGCAGCCCAGCCACTCCAGCCGATCGCCCAGATCAGCAGCCAGGCGCGCTTGTCGGTACGGGCCAGCAGCTGCAGCGCCAGCCAGGCGGCCGGCAGCGCCAGCGCCGCCAGCAGCGCCAGCTGGATGGCCTGCTCGCGCGCGAAGGCGACGAGCGTCATCCGGTTCATGCCGTGGCGGGCATCGAGTCCGAACGGCTTGACGGCCTTGGCCGGCAGTTCCCACAGCCCGCCGGCGATCACCAGTGCCAGCAGCATCAGCGGACCGGCGCCGCTCAGCCACGGCAGCGCGGCGATCAGGATCAGCGGCCAGCCCTGCTGCCACAGCTGCTGGCCGACGCGCTGGCTGACCAGGCCCAGGGCATAGGCCTGATCCTGCGTGCGTAGCACGGCGCGCTGGCGAAGCAGCAGCAACAGCCGCAGCGCGGCAACCAGGATCAGGGTGCAGAGGACGGGAAGCACGGGCGGCGCGGCTCGGTGGCGAAACGGCCGCCACTGTTCCAGAGCCGTGCCGCCGCAGCAATCACGGCGGCGGAAAAAGCCGGGGCCGGCCCATCATCGGCCCGCCCTGGCCTGCGCTCAGAACTGCAGGCGCACGCCGCCGAAGAACGCCCTCGGCGCGCCGGGGCCGACGAAGCGGTATTCGCCTTCGTAGTCGTCGCCCAGCGTTTCCTCGGCTTCGCCGTAGACCCCGAAGGCCGCGAAGTCGCGGTTGAACAGGTTCGACACCCGGCCGAACACCGTCAGCCACGGCAGCGGCCGGTAGTCGCCGTAGAGGCCGAAGATCACGAAGCCCGGCACTTGCTCGGGATCGGTGTTCGACTCGTCACCACGATAGGGCGAGCTGCTGCGGCCGACCGCTTCGAAGCCGACGCCGAAGCTCGGCACGCGGTATTCGATCGTCGCCTTGCCGAGGTGGCGCGGCACCAGCGGAATGCGGTTGCCGGCATTGACCACGCCGGCCGCGGCCGACACGTCTTCGGCATCGGCGGGGTCGCGTACCGGATGGTTCGGCGAATTGACCAGGAAGCCCTCGAGGAACTGGGCGTCGAGATAGGTGTACTGCAGGCCGACGCTCAAGGCCTGGGTGATCCGGTACTGGCTGCCGAACTCGACGCCGCGGCGGCGGGTCTTGCCGACGTTGTCGAAGTAGCCGGTGCTGGTCAGCTCGCCATCGGTGATGAACAGGATGTCGTTGCGGTTTTCGCTGTTGAACAGCGACAGCGCCCCGCTGTAGCGCGGCGTATCCCAGCGGATGCCGGCCTCGACGGTACGGGTGACGACCTGGTCGAGCGGCGGATCGCTGACGAAGCCGTTGGGCAGCCGGCAGGGATCGAGCGGATCGGCGCAGGTCAACTCGACTGGCGTCGGCGCCCGCGCCGATTCGGCGTAGTTGGCGAAGCCGGTCAGCCTCGGCGTGAACTTCCAGGTCGCGCCGATCGACGGATTGAGTCGGGTGAAGCGGTGATTGCCGTCGAGATCGTCGTCCAGCCCGCGATCGCGCAGCACCACCTGCGTGTGGTTGAGGCTGGCGGCGGCGGTGATGTCGAGCGGCTCCAGCGGCGACCAGTTGCCGACCACGAAACCGCTGTAGACGTACTTGCGCGTGCGCAGACGCACGAGGGAATCGACCACTTCCTCGCCGCTGCCTTCGGCGCCGCGGTCCTCGGTCAGCGCGCCGACCTCGGTCTGCGAGGCAAATCGCACGCGGCCGAACTCCGCCGTGCCGCCGACGGTGATCCGGTCGCGCGGCTTGGACCCGGTGAACACCAGCTGGGTGCGCAGGCTGTAGGCGTGCTGGTCGGTCGAGGAGGTGTTGATGGTGGCCGAGTCGTTGGCCTCGCCAGCGACGATCGGATTGCCGTCCGGCGTGGTCAGCACTTCCTCGCCATCCTCGTTCTGCTCGCACAGGAAGGCGTTGCCGTCGCCGTCGGCATTGCCCGGTTCGGCGCAGGCCTCGTACTCGGTGCCATCACCGTTCAGCGACTTCGAGTAATTGCGCCGGAACGCGACACCACCGGACCAGCTGAGGTGCTCGGAGAACGCGTGGCTGGCCTGCAGGTTGACGGCGCCGAGGCGCGGCTCGGTGAGATCCGGATGGGTGAAGACCCGTGCCCGACCATCGCGCGCCAGCAGCGCGACCGGCGCCGCGCCGTTGCCGGTCAGGCGGTTGTCGGCCAGGCTGATCGACAGGTCGACCGACGTGCCCTGGTCCAGGTAACTGCCCTTGGTGAACAGGCGACCGATGCGGCTCGGCGAGAAATCGCGCCAGCCGTCCTCGCGGTCGTACTCGCCCGCCACGTAGACGGCGTACTTGCCTTGCGACCAGCCGTGTTCGACCGAGGTGCCGAAGCGGCTGAACGAACCGCCGCCCAGCTCGATGCGGCTGCCGTCGAGATCGAAGCCGGTCTTGGTGCGCAGCACCAGCGCGCCGGCCAGTGTGTTCTGGCCAAACACCGGATTGGAGCCCGGCACCAGCTGCAGCGAGTGGATCGCGGCATCCGGGATCAGATCCCAGTTGACGACGTCGCCGAAGGTTTCGTTGACCCGCACGCCATCGAGATACAGCGCCAGCCCCTGCGGCAGGCCCAGCAGCGGGCTGATCGAGTAGCCGCGATAGAACAGGTCCGGCTGGTACGGGTTGTTCTGGGCATCAGAGACGAACACGCTGCCGAGCTTGCGGGCCATGAAATCGCTGAGGCTTTGCGCCTGGGCGTTCTGGATGTCCAACGCAGTGGCGGCCTGGGCATTGCCGGGATAGCGGTCCAGCGGCACGCCGCCGGTGTCGACCGGCGTCAGGCCGATCACGCGGACCGGCGCAAGCTGCACGGCGGCTGCCGGCTGCTCTGTCGGCGCAGCGGCCTCGGCGGCTGGCGGTTGCGCCCACGAGGGGCCGGTTGCCATCAACATCGGCAACACGATCAAGGTCTTGCGATTCACATCAGGTCTCCACTAGGACGGCGGCGCTCGATCGGCGCCGCCTTTTCTTGTTCGCGCGACAGTGGAGAAAGGTCAACGACGGGTAAATGGGAAAACTTCCCGGTTCCCGCCATTGCCATCCGCTCAGACTGCGGTCAGACGATCGAGCACCGCCGCCGGCGTGCTGCCGGTCAGGATCAGCTGACGATTGCCGGCGGACAGGAAATCCTCGCCGACCGCGTGGTCGAGGAAGGCCGACAGCAGGTCGTAGTAGCCGGCCGTGTTGACCAGCCCCAGCGGCTTGCGGTGCAGGCCGAGCTGCGACCAGGTCAGGATCTCACAGGCCTCGTCGAGCGTGCCGAAGCCGCCGGGCAGCACCACGAAGGCATCGGACAGCTGTTCCATCAGCGCCTTGCGCTCGTGCATCGAGCCGACCTCGTGCAGCTGGGTCAGGCCGCGATGCTCCACTTCCTTGGTCACCAGCAAGGTCGGAATCACACCGATCACCTGGCCGCCGGCCGCCAGGGTGGCGTCCGCCACTTCACCCATCAGGCCGACCCGGCCGCCGCCGTAGACCAGCCGGATGCCGCGCTCGGCCAGCAGCCGGCCGAGTTCGCGGGCTGCTTCGGTATAGGCCGGATTCTGGCCGTGGCGCGAGCCGCAGAAGACACAGATCGAGCGGATCACGCGGGCAGGCATTGCGGACATGGGCGGAAGTCAGTCGTGGGGCGGTCAGCATTATCGCCGTGCCCGCCGCCGCGCGCGCCGGCAGAACGACTACAGCCGGCGTTCGCGCCAGCCCGGTTCGCACCACAGCGCCGACACGATCGACAGGCCATCCGGCGCCGATGGATCGACGCGCAGCGTGTACTGCACCTCGAGCGTTTCCATCAGCTGGCCATCGCGGTGGAATCGGCGGATGTCGTCGACCTCGGCCAGCGCCAGCGTCGGGCCGAGCTGGCGGCTGGTGATCGCGCCGATTTCGGTATGGCCGAAACCGCGCGCGTTCAGCGCCTCGAAGTTGACGCGCAGGAACGCCGCCAGTTCCTGCCGCTGGCGCATCACCGTGGTGCCGCCCGCCACCACGAACACGCAGGGCTCGGTGAAATGCGCCGCCATCGCGTCGAAGTCCTGCGCATTCCAGGCGCGGATGTAGCTGGCGATCCGGCGTTCGATGGCGGCGGCGTTCATCGTCGGGTGTGCCTCAGGCAGTGGCGGCATCGCGGCGTTCGAGCCGGAAGCCCTGGTAGCCGTTGGCGACCACGTCCTTGCACCGGGCCACGTAGGTGTTGAAGCCGACGTACGGCATGAACACGCGGGTCTTGCCGGGCACGTTGGAGCCGAGGTACCAGCTGTTGCAGGTCGGGTAGACGGTCAGATCGGCGACTTCGTTGACATGGCTGACCCAGCCGTCCTCGGCGGCCTGCTCCGGCTCCATCGCCAGCACCTCGCGGCTGTCGAGATAGCGGATGGTGTCGCTGATCAGGTTCACGTGCTGGTCGATCGACACCATCATGTTGGAGAGCACCGACGGCGAGCCCGGCCCGGTGACCATGAACAGGTTCGGGAAGCCGACCGTCTGCAGGCCCAGATAGGTGCGCGGGCCGGCGGCCCACTTCTCCCGCAGCGACAGGCCGTTGCGGCCCCGGATATCGACCCCGAGTAGCGCACCGGTCATCGCGTCGAACCCGGTGGCGAAGACGATGTCGTCGACCGGGTAGTCGATGCCGTCGACCCGGATGCCGGTTTCGGTGACTTCCTCGATCGGGCTTCTGGAGACATCGACCAGGTCGACGTTGTCGCGGTTGAAGGTCTCGAAATAGCCGGTGTCGCTGCACAGCCGCTTGCAGCCGACCACGCCGTTGCGTGGCGCGAGGATCTCGGCCTTCTTCGGGTCCTTCACGATCGCGTGGATCTTGTCGACGATGAACTCGGCGACCGTCTTGTTGGCCTCGCCGTTGAACATCAGGTCGTTGAACGCAGCCATGAAATGCAGGCCGCCGAGACCGTTCCAGCGCTCCTCGTAGACACGCCGACGTTCCTCGGCCGACACGCTCAGCGCCGACACGTCGTTCAGATGGAACTGGGTCGCGAACGGCTGCTGGTAGGTGAAGTTGCGCAGCTCGCCATAGCGCGCCTTGGTGGCGTTGCGCTCGTCGTCGGTCAGCGGCCGGTTGCGGGCCGGCACCGAGAAGTTCGGTGTGCGCTGGAACACCGTGAGCCGGGCGGCCTGTTCGGCGATGTGCGGCGTCGACTGGATGCCGCTGGAGCCGGTGCCGATCAGCGCCACGCGCCGGCCGCTGAAATCCACACCGTCATGGGGCCAGTCGCTGGTGTAGAACACGCGGCCCTTGAAAGAGTCGAGCCCGGCGAACTTCGGCTTGTTGGCGACCGAAAGCGTGCCGGTGGCCATGATGAAGTAGCGCGCGCTGACCGCTTTGCCGTCATTGGTGGCAATGGTCCACAGGTGGCGTGCATCGTCGTAGGTGGCGCTCAGCACCTGGGTGTTGAACTGCAGGTCCGGGCGCAGCTGGTAGCGGTCGGCCACATGGTTGGCGTACTTCAGGATCTCCGGCTGCGCCGAGTAGCGCTCCGGCCAATTCCACTCCTGCTGCAGCGCATCGTCGAACTGGTAGCTGTACTCCATCGACTCGGTATCGCAGCGGGCGCCGGGATAGCGGTTCCAGAACCAGGTGCCGCCGACGCCGCTGCCGCGCTCGAATACGCGGACCTTCAGGCCCTGCTGGCGCAGGCGGTGGAGCATGAACATGCCGGCGAAGCCGGCGCCGACGACAACGGCATCGAAGTCGGCACGGGTGGTGATCGGGCTGCGGTCATCCATTCGAAGGTCTCCTCGGGATCGTGGACAGTCCGGCCTCTGCGGGCCGGTGTTTGGCATCGTCGAGACTGACAGCAGCGCCGTCCGATCCCGCCGCCCGTTCGGGTAGGCGGCGGGCGCACCTCAGATCTTGGTGGTGACCTTGCCTTCGGTGAACAGCGCCAGATCCACGCCTTCGCTGACCAGCGAGTTCGGCCGCAGCGCGAACTTCGGCCGCACCCACCAGATGATCAGCGGCAGCACCACCAGCGCCAGCACCATGTTGATGCCCATGATCGCGATCAGCAGCAGGCCCATGTCGGCGACGAACTTGAGCCCCGACATCACGTACCACGGGATGATGCCGATCACCATGACGCTGGCGGTGAACAGGATCGCCTTGCCGGTGGTGCGCAGCGCACTGTCGATCGAGGCCGCCCAGCGCTCGTCGTCGCTGCCGGTGGTGGTCTGGATTTCCTCGCAGATGCGGCTCAGCAGGTAGATGCCGTAATCGATGCCGACACCGACGCCGATCGCCGCAACGATCATCGAATTGGTGTCGAGGCCGACGCCGAGCAGATGCATCGCCGCGATCAGCGCCTCGTTGGCGAGGTTCACCGGAATCAGCAGGATGATGCCGGCCACCACCGACTTGTAGGCGGCGATGCACATGATCAGGATGAACACGTTCAGCACCACGATCACCACCCACTGGTAGCGGGCGATCACGCGGTTGACCGCTTCCTGCAGCGCGATGGTGCCGGTCGCCAGCCGCACCCGGAACGCCGGGTGATCCTCGCCGACTTCCTTGACCGCGGCGGTCGCTGCGGCAATCGCGGCATCGACCGTTTCCTGCTTGTTGTCGGGATACCAGAGCGACACGGTGGAGTGCTGCAGGGTGCCATCGACGACATGGCTGAAGTTCTTGGAACTGGAGCCCATCATCGAGCCGATGGCCGCCGAGGCCACGGCGCGCTCGCGCGGATCGATCATCGACCAGCGCGGGTCACCGCCGTTGAACAGTCGGTTCGATTCCCGCAGGTAGTCGGCGAACGACAGCGTTGCGCGCGGTGCGTTAGGGCCCTTCTCCATCAACTCCTGAAGACGGGTCATCGTCTCGTAGCTGTCGACCGTGTGGGTGGTCCAGTCCGGTGACTCCGGGTCCTTGGCCTCCAGCACGATTTCCAGCGTGTTGACGCCGGGGAAGCTGCCGTTGATCGCCCGCACCGACTGATTGAACGCCGAGTCGTACCACAGCAGGTTGGTGCCTTCGACCGGGTTGCCGATCCGGATCTGCGATGAAGTCCAGACTGCAAGCACCGACAGCACCATCACCGCTACCGAGGTCAGCCGCGCGCGGCGGCCGTGGCTCAGCGCGGCGATGCCGCCGAGCAGCCGCTGGATGCGACGATGGACGCCGGATTCCTGGCCGTGGCCGGTCAGCTGCTGCACGTTCTTCGGCGGCGGCAGGGTGGCCAGCAGCAGCGAGATCAGCACGCAGCCGGTCGGGATCAGCCAGACCGCCCACATGCCGCAGAAGATCGCGTGGCGGACCATCGCCGGAATCGGCGCAGCCATCACCACGACGATGCCGAGCACGTCGGTCAGGATGCCGAGCACGCTGGGCGCCATCATCACCGTCATGGTGATTTCGGCGGCCTTCACCCGGTCGTTCACGTGCCCGCCGAGCGCCGCGAAGATTTCGTAGTAGCGCTCGGTGAACTGCACGGAGTGGGAGAACGAACGCGCCGTCAGCAGCAGCGGCACGATCATCAGCAGCGGCTCGATCGAGATGTTCAGCCGGCCGACCAGGCCGAAGGCCCAGATCGCCGCCGTGGCGCTGGTGATGATCGGCGTCAGCACGCCGACGACATTGCGCATGTACAGCGCCAGCGCGGCGATCAGCAGCCCCAGCGTGACGCAGAAAATGCCGACCATCTGCCATTCGTAGCGGTACACCCAGCCGATCAGGGTTGGCTGGCCAGCGATGAACACCTCGTGGTTGTCGTCTCGGGCGGCCTGGGCCAGCGCCTCGACATACTCGAAAGCCTCGCCGTAGTCGATCTTCGCTTCGATGAACGTGGCCATCACGATCGTCGAACGGTTGTCCTCGGAGATCAGGAAGGTGCGCACGTTCGGCGCGCGGTCGACGCGGTGGCGGAACTCGGCGATCTCCTCGGCATTGGCCGGCGGGTGGTTCGACATCAGCGGCCGCATGTCGATGCCGTCCGGCGTGGCTTCGGCGAAGCGCGCCTTTTCGGTCGTGATCGACAGGATCTGCTCGTGATCGACGGCCGGCGCCTTGTCGATGTCGCGGGTCATCTGCCAGGTCTTGGCCAGCGTCTTCTCGTTGAAGATGTCGCCGTCCTTGACCCGGATCATCACCATCACGGTCAGCGGGCTGCCGAAGTTCGGATGCGCCTTGTAGACCTGCACGAACGGGTCATCGGTCGGCAGCAGGTCGCTGAACACGGTTTCCAGCTTCACCCTCGGCAGGCCGGCGGCGAAGAACACGGTGATGGCACCAAAGACGAGATACGACAGCTTGCGATGAGCAAGCACCCAATGGGCAAGACGGGCACGCAACGTGGTCATGAGCAAAAAGGTCAGCAGGACGGCCCGCAGTGCGGGCGTCGGGAGGTGGATGCGGGGTGCGCGGCTTCAGACCGCGCCGAGGCGTTGCAGCGCGGCCTGGGTCAGATACTTGTCGTAGTACTTCGGATCGTTGGCACCGCTCTGGTAGACCGATTCCAGCGCCCGCACCTGCTCCAGCCGGGTGACGCTGTTGGTCTGGATGTCGCTGGAAGTGACGTGCGCCCAGCTCCAGTAGGGGTGCTTGCCGTCCATGAACTTCTTGCCGCCCTGGTCGTACAGCGAATAAGCACCGTCGAACGAGCGGTACGGCTTCATGTTGCGGTCGTAGGTGACCATGCCGATGACGATCTGGTTGCGGGCATCGAAGTAGACCCGCTTCTTGCCGATCGGCGCGCGCGGGAACTTGACCGGCTCGGCCTCGACGATCACCGCTTCCGGCACCAGTTCCACGGTGGCGTCCCAGAACGTGTTGCCCTTCGGCCCGCCGTGGGTCTTGTGCTCCCAGTTCGGATGATCGGACGCCCAGCCATCGGCGAGCCCGGCCAGGAACGGCCCGCGCCCGACCACCTTGTAGTTGCCCCAGGTGTACAGCGGATCGCCGGCCGCCCAGGCATCGGACAGGAACAGCGTCAGGCCCGGAATCAGCGGCTCGAAGCGCTGGTCGGACGGGAACTGGCGGATCCGGCGGAACTCCGGCACGTAGCCGTACAGCGCCGGGAAGGTCGAATGGTCGTAGTCCCAGATGTTCAGGAAGCTGGTGCCGCGATAGGCCTGCGGTTCCAGGAAGAACACGCTCTGGAAGCGCAGCTTGTCCTTGTTCTGCGGCCAGTACGGCTTCGGGTCCATGGTTACCCGTGCCACCGGCGAGAACTCGCACCAGCCGCCGGAGTAGCGGAAACGGACATCGCCGGACTGGTCGACCGCATACAGCTTCATCGCGTAGAACGAGGCATCGTGGCGGCCCCAGTTCAGCGTTTGCGCGGCGAACAGTTCCAGGCCGTTCTTCGGCTCCGGAAACGGGTTGCCGCCGATCCACGGCTGGCCGTCCGCCTTGTTGACGACATTGCCCTTGGCGTCGAACGCCGCCTGGCCGGCGTTCTTCACCGTGGCTTCCACGTAGTCCCACGGCGACAGCCGCATGACGTCGGTCGTGGTCTTGCCGACCTTCAGCCGCCGGCCCTGCTTGAGGATCTGCTCGTAGCGCACCGGCTCCAGCAGGTCCTTGACCAGCTCGACGTTCTTCGCATCGATGGTGTCGCCGGTCTTGATCTTGCCCTTGGTGTAGCCCTCGATCGACAGCAGTTCCTCGGGGTAGGCCTTGGAGATCTCGCCGTTGGCCGCGATCGCCTTGGACAGCGGCATCAGCACGCCGGTACCGAGCGTGCCGCGCGCGGCGTCGGCGAGGAACTTGCGGCGAGAATAATCGTGGTCGTAACGGGTGATGCGCATCGTCAAGCTCCTCAGCTTCGCGTTCAGTGGCCCCGTTCTTGGTCGGGTACCGTACGATCGGTTGGAAACGGCGAAATGCTGAAAAATCCGCCGCTTGCGTCAGGGCGCAGGTCCGCGCGCCAGAAAATCGAACCGTAAACCCGGAACGGCGGATGCCGCAAGCGAACGCCGCCCTCGGGCGGTCGCCGATGCTGCGGCGCGGCATCTTGACCGGCGGTGAGGATTCCACCCGTACGGGTAGTGCGCACCCCTATGCGCAGCAACGACGCTCCACCCCACAAGAACCGGTACGGGATTCCCAGCCGGACGGAGGAGAGCATGACCCCCTGCAACATCGCCGCGCCCGGCGCCCGCGAGGGCACCGCATGAATACTGTGTCCGCCCTCGACAGCGGCAGCGACCGGGTTCGTACTCCCCCCAGCCCGCAACGCTTGCGCCACGACGCAGGCCACAGCCGGGTGCAGGCTGAACTGGAAGTGCGCAACAGCGAGCTGCGCCACCTGCGCGAGTCGCTGCGCGAGGAAACGCGGCGGCGCGAAGCCGCCGAGGCCGCACTCGCCGAGGCACGCCGCCAGCACGCCGCCGAACTGGCGCGCCTTTCGCGGTCCAGCGCCACCGGCGAAATGGCCGGCGCCCTCGCCCACCAGCTCGGCCAGCCGCTGGCGGCAACGCTCAACTATCTGCATGGCTGCCAGCTGCGTCTGCAGCACGACAATTTCGATGCTGATGCCTTTCAGGCGGCGCTGGCGCTGGCGATCGAGCACGTCGAGCAGGCTGGCGGCATCGTCGGTCACGTGCGCAACTTCGTGGCCCGCCACGTGCCGGACAGCCGCGCCGTCGATCTCCATGCACTGATCCGGCAGACCTCGGCGCTGCTCGATGCCGATTGCCGGCAGCACGGCATCGAGGTGGTGATGGATCTGGCACCGGGTACTCCGGAAGCACTGGTCGATCCACTGGAAGTGCAGCAGGTGCTGCTGAACCTGATGCGCAACGCCGTCGACGCGATGACGGCGACCGACGGCCTGCCGCGCCGCCTCACGCTCCGCACCCAGGTGCCGGCCCACGGCCGGCGGATCGAGATCGAGGTCGCCGATAGCGGCCCCGGCATCTCGGCCTCCGACCTGCCACGTATCTTCGAGAGCTGGTACACGACCAAGCGGAACGGCCTGGGCCTGGGGCTCGCCGTCTGCCGCACAATCGTGGAATCCCATGGTGGCACCCTCCGCGTGCAGCCCGGCCATGCCGGCGGTGCCACGTTCCGATTTGATCTGACTCTGGTGAGCCGAGCATGAGAGCTGAAAGCGAAAACCTGGACCCGCAAGCCACCGTGTTCGTTGTCGATGACGACGCCTCGGTACGCAATTCGCTGCGCTGGCTGCTGGAGTCGATGAAGCTGAAGGTGCAAACCTTCGAATCCGCCGAAGCCTTCCTTGCCGTTGCCCGCCCCGACGCCCGCGGCTGTCTGGTGCTCGACGTGCAGATGCCCGGCATGTCCGGCCCGGCGCTGTTCGAGGAATGCAAGCGCCGCCACATCAACCTGCCGACCCTGTTCCTGTCGGGCCACGGCGACGTGCCGGTGGTGGTGGACACCATCAAGGGCGGAGCCGTCGATTTCCTGGTCAAGCCGAGCAACAACCAGGTGCTGCTGGAACGCGTCCAGCAGGCACTGAACGAAGACCAGGCCAGCCAGGATGCCCGCCAGCGCGAAACGCGGCTGGCCCAGCGCCTTGAAGCACTGACCACCCGTGAGCGCGAGATCCTCGAACAGGTCGTGGCCGGCCGCAGCAACAAGGAAGTCGGCCGCGCGCTCGGCATCAGCTACAAGACCGTCGAAGCCCACCGGGGTCGCCTGATGCGGAAGATGGGCGCAGCCTCGTTCGCCGAATTGCTGCAGATGATGCTGACCCGCGCCTGAGCGGAACCGCTCCGGCCGGGGGCCAGTTCACCGCGTATCCGTCGCATCCGCTGCGCCGGTTGCCGTGATGTTGCCGATCGACGATTCGGCGCCGGCCGCCAGCGCGCCGAATCGGCCTCGGCAAGGCGCCGCCCGGCCGGCTGGCGTCACCACCAAGCGAGTGCCGATCCGCCTCGCTCCCACTTTTCGCTGTCCCGAACCGTCCAGGAATTCTGACCATGCCGCAGTCCGCCACCGTCAACCGCCGCCTCGTGCTGGTCGCCTCGCCCAAGGGAGAGCCGACCGCCGACACCTTCCGTCTCGAATCGGTGCCGGTGCCGACGCCGGGACCGGGCCAGGTGCTGCTGCGCACGCTGTGGCTGTCGCTGGACCCGTACATGCGCGTGCGCATCTACGAGACCGATGGCTACATGCCGTCGGTCAAGCCGGGTGAAGTAATGGTCGGCGGCACGGTTTCCGAAGTGGTGGCATCGAACCATGACGGTTATCAGGTCGGCGATTTGGTGCAGGCCTATTCCGGCTGGCAGGACTACGCGCTGTCCAGCGGCGAAGACATCATCGTCAAGCTGCCGAAGACCGCCCGCCAGCCGAGCCTCTACCTCGGCAGCCTCGGCATGCCGGGCTTCACCGCCTGGTACGCGCTGAACCAGATCGGCAAGCCGAAGGCCGGCGAAACCTTCGTCGTCGCGGCTGCCACCGGTGCGGTCGGCCAGATCATCGGCCAGCTGGCCAAGCGGGCCGGCTGCCGCGTGGTCGGCATCGCCGGCGGCGCCGACAAGTGCGCCTACGCGGTCAAGGAACTGGGCTTCGATGCTTGCGTCGACCATCGCGGCGCCGACCTGCCGGCGCGCCTGAAAGCCGCCTGCCCGAACGGCATCGACATCTACATGGAAAACGTCGGCGGGCCGGTGTTCGACGCGGTGCTGCCGCTGATGAACATGAACTCGCGGATGCCGGTCTGCGGCCTGATCTCGCACTACTCCGGCGCCGGCCTCGGTGGCGCCGACCGCCTGCCCGGCTTCCTGACCGAAGCGCTGTTCAAGCGCATGAAGATCGAGGGTTTCATCATCTTCGACCAGTACCCGGCCCACTACGGCCACTTCCTGGCCGAGATGACGGCGCCGATCGAAGCCGGCGACGTGAAGATTCGCGAGCACGTCGTCAACGGCCTCGACGCGGCGCCGCAGGGCTTCATCGAACTGCTGGGCGGCGGCAACTTCGGCAAGGTCGTCGTCAAGGTGGCCTGACCGCCACCGGTTGCGCGATGGACGACTACCCGTCGGACGACCAGGAACGCCAGGGCGCAGCGGCGTTGTACAGTTCCGATCGTGCCCCGCCGTCTGCGGGGCCCGCCCGAGAACGCCATCGCATGACCGGTGACACCGCCGCCGCCGCCGCTGCCAATGCTGAAGTCGAGGTCTACAGCCACAAGCTGTTCGCCCCGACCAGCTACGCCGGGGCGATCGAACGCAAGGACATCCTGCAGCGCGCGCTGCGGAACACGTCTGCGCGCGTGGTGTTCCTGCAAGCCCCCGCCGGCCATGGCAAGACCACGGCATTGCAGCAGCTGAAGACGCTGTGCGAGCAGGATGGCTACCGCACCGGCTGGCTGACCTTCGACGACGCCGACAACGACAGCCGGCGCTTCTCCGTGCACCTTCAGGCGATGGTGCTGTCGCTGATCGGCGACGAGGCGCTCGACGCACCGCCCGGCGACGATGACTTCGCCGCGCCGAAGCTGCGCACCCGGACCGACTGGATCGTCGACCGCCTGCTGAAGACCGGCACGCCGGTGGCAATCTTCCTCGACGAATTCCAGGTGCTGACCAACAAGTCGGTGCTGGCCTTTTTCCGCGAACTGTTCGAGCACATTCCGGCCAACGTGCGGATCTTCGTCGGCTCGCGCTCGGTGCCCGACATCGGCATGGCCAAGCTGCTGGTCAACAACCAGACGACGCTGCTGCGGGCCGACGACCTGCGCTTCTCGCGCACCGAGGTCGAGCATTTCTTCGCCTCGCTCGGCGCCAGCCTCGACGTCAGCCGCGAGGAAGTCGAATCGATCTACCTGCATACCGAAGGCTGGCCGGCCGCCTTGCAGCTGTTCCGCCTGAGCCTCGCCAATCCGGACGTGCGCCGCTCGCTGGGCGACTTCGGCACCTCGCGGCCGCGCGAACTGGCCGAGTACCTGACCGACAGCGTGCTCAGCCTGCAGCCGCCGGAAGACCAGGAATTCCTGCTGCGCACGTCGCTTCTAAGCCGGATGACGGCGCCGCTGTGCGACGAGGTGACCGGCCGCAGCCGTTCGCAGGACACGCTGCTGCGGCTGGAGCGCTCCGGTCTGTTCATCCGCAGCCTCGACGCCGAAGGGCGCTGGTTCAAGTACCACGCGCTGTTCTCGTCATTCCTCGCCGAGGAACTGCGCATCGAAAAGCCGGAAGTAGCCCGCGAAGTGCATCAGCGCGCGGCTGACTGGAATTTCCGCAACGGCTACTACGAGGACGCCGTCCATCACGCCATCGCCAGCCGCGACTGCGAGCTGGCTACCGATGCGATGAACGAGTGGGCGTCGAACCTGGTGTCGCGCGCCCATCTGATGACCGTGGAACGCTGGTTCGCGCGGCTGCCGCTGGCCTGCATCACCAAGCGCAACGAGCTGCTGGTGAAGGTGGCGTACGCGCTGATCTTCCTGCGTCGCTACCCGGAGCTGCGCAAGATCGAGCCGGCGCTGGCGCTGGGCGCCGAGGCGCAGACCGGGCCGGTCGCCAGCGGTCATTGCGGCATCGCCCTGGCGATGGCGGCGATGTCGCGCAACGAGGTCGCCAAGGCCTTCGATCTGATCGGCCGGGTCGATGTGCGCAACCGCGATGTCTCGGGCTTCGGGGCCTTCGAATACGGGGCCGCCGCCAACCTGCTGGCCTACCGCGCGATCACCTGCGGCGACTTCGAGCGCGGCCGCGAACTGATCTCGATCGCCCGCAGCTACAACGAGCGCGCCCAGGCCACGTTCAGCGGCGGCTACATGGTCGCCATCGAAGGCATTGGCCTGCTGCTGCGCGGCCAGGTCGACGACGCGCTGGCGCGCTTCCGCACCGCGATGGCCGCCTACCAGCCGGAGCTCGACAAGTCGTTCGCCTCGGCGGCGATCGCGTCCTGCTACGCCTTCGTGCTCTACGAGTGCAACGAACTCGATTCGCTGGAAGCGCTGACCGGTGCCCATCTGGCCGCGATCGCCGATTCGACCCTGCCCGACTGGACGATGACCGCCTTCCTCGTCACCGCCCGAGGCCACGACGCCCGCGGCCGCACGGTGAAGTGCAACGAGGTGCTCGACGAGGCCGAAACACTGGGCCGCGCCAACGGCTGGACGCGGCCGGTCGGCATGCTGACCTGGGAACGGGTGCGACGCCTGCTGCTGACCGGCGAACTGGCCAGGGCCCAGAAGCTCGCCGCCAGCATCGTGCCGGACCCGCTGCCGCAGCCGGACAACTGGCTTCCGTACTCCGAGGAAATCGAGGGCGAGACGCTGGGCCGGATCCGCCTGGCGATCCACGGCGGCGATTTCGCCAATGCCGCCGAGCGGATCGCCGAGGAGATGGCCAACGCCTCCGGCCGGCCCTACCGGCTGGTCAAGATGCATCTGCTCGACGCCGTGCTGCAGCACCGCCGCGGCCAGCGCAACGCCGCACACCGCAGCCTGCGCAAGGCCTTGCAGCTCGCCGAGCCGGGCGGCTTCGTGCGGGTGATGGTCGACGAGGGACCGGACATCGTCACCCTGCTGCGCGAGGAATACGCGGCCTTGCAGGAATCGCAGCCGGGCAGCGAGAACCGTCTGGGCCCCAGCCGCGCCTATCTGGAACTGCTGCTCAATGCTGCCGGCTTCAGCCCGGGCACCAGCACCAGCACCGGCCAGCGACCGCTGGAAGCCCTGACCGACCGCGAGAAGGAAATCCTGGTGTTCCTCGCCAACGGCGTGTCGAACAAGGAGATGGCCAGCCGCATCTTCGTGTCCGAGAACACCATCAAGTTCCACCTGAAGAACATCTATTCCAAGCTCGCGGTATCCAGTCGCGTGCAGGCGATCACCGCCGGACGGCAGCTCGGCCTGATCGCCTGAAAGGCTGAAAGTGGACGCTGGACGCAGCGCAGCAAAAGCGCCGCATTTGTGCTTTTCAAAGCCTGTTGCAGGCTCCGAATCGGACACCGTGTGCAGCCAAAACTACCCGATGGTGTAGTGCTGGACACCTGCCCGCGTCATCTAGTCGATCCAGAACTAAAGCATGGCCGGCTGGCACTGCGGAACACCGCAGACCGCGACAGCCCGGTTTTCTGGAGGAGCGAAAAGGATGTTGAAGCCAGCGGCGCGCGCCTGCGCGCCAACCCTGTGTCGTCGCGCGATTCCCGCCTCGTGAAGTAGTCCCGGGGTCGCCGCTGTCACGACCTGCCCCCTGCTGGCCAACCGTTCCGATCGTCGAGGTACCAAGCATGTTCTCGTTGCGCTTCCGCATTGCCAAATGGGTGATGAACCACCGCGGCCTGACCGGCCTCGTGTTTGCCCTGGTCACGATCTTCTTCGGCATCGGCCTGAAGGACGTCAAGCTCGACACCATCTTTTCGGACCTGCTGCCGCGCGACGAACCCTATGTGCAGGTGTTCAAGGATCATCCGAATTTCGGCAATCCGCTGACGTTCACGTTGATGGTGCAGCGCAAGAACGGCGACATCTACAACGCCGAGACGCTGAGCAAGGTCTGGAACATGACCCGCGACATCGACCTCGCGCCGGGTGTCGATCACGACCAGATCCTGTCGATCTCCACCGAGAAGGCCCGCTACGCGGAAGCCACGCCGTTCGGCATCGACATGCGTCCGCTGATGGGCGATGCGGTACCGAAGACGCCGGAAGAAATTGCCGACTTCAAGATGCGCGTCGAGAAATCGCCGAACGCGCGCACCTTCCTGATCTCCGCCGACCAGTCGGCCACGCTGATCAACGCGACGTTCAACGAATCGCGGCTCGACTACGCCGAAGCCTTCAAGTACGTGCAGGGCCTGGTACTCGCCGCGCGTGACGCGGACCACAACGTCTACCTCGCCGGCCAGCCGGCGCTGACCGGCTGGGTGTTCACCTACAAGGCGGAGATGTTCAAGATCTTCGCGATCACGCTGAGCGCGCTGATCATTTCGCTGGCGCTGTACATGCGCAACGTGGTGGGCGTGGTGACGCCGATCGTGACCTCCACGGTCGCCGCGATCTGGGGCTTCGGCCTAACCGGCTGGATCAAGTCGCCGATCGAGCCGCTGCTGATGGTGGTGCCGCTGCTGCTGATCGCGCGCAGCTTCTCGCACTGCGTGCAGTTCACCGAGCGCTACTACGAGATCTACGCGCACCTGAAGGATCGCAAGCAGGCCGCCGAAATCACCATGGGCGTGATGATGGCGCCGTCGATCCTCGGCATCTTCACCGACATCGTCGGCATCTTCCTGATCGCCATCGCGCCGATCCCGGCGATGGAGCGCTTCGCGCTGTTCTGCGGCTTCTGGTGCATCTGGCTGATCCCGACTGGCGTGGTGCTGATCTCGCTGCTGCTGTCCTGGCTGCCGCCGCCGAAGAACGTCGACGAACTGGTCGGCAAGGGCGGCACCACGCCGCTGCAGCGTGTCCTGCGCCGGATCGCCGGCATCACTTACGGCCGCGCAGCGCCGTGGACCACCGGCGTGATGATCGGCATCGGCGTGTTCGCGGTGCAGACCGCGCTGCAGATCCGCGTCGGCAACCCGGTGGAAGGTTCAAACCTGCTCTGGCACGACTCCGAGTTCAACGAAGCGGTGCGCCAGATCAACCGCAACTTCGCGGGTGTCAACACGCTGGAAATCATCTTCGAGGCGAAGGACCAGAAGAGCCCGGCGCGCCTGATGCAGCGCGAAGACTCGATCATGACCATGCAGCGTCTGCAGCACATCATCGAGAACGCACCCGATGCACCGCGCGCCACGCTGTCATTCGGCGACTACCTGCAGGAAGCCAACCGCCTGTTCGCCGGTGGCGATCCGCGCTGGGCACCGCTTGATCCGACCGATTTCTTCGTCTCGGCCGCAGCCGGCGCGGTGATGGTCGGCTCCAGCCCGAAGGCCTTCTCGCACGTCATCGACTTCGAGCAGCAGAACGGCACGGTGTCGCTGTGGTTCAAGGACAACAAGCAGGAAACGGTCGACGCCGCGCTGCGGGAAGCGACCAAGGCCGTGCAAGAAGTCGGCGCCGACCACAAGGAGTTCACGATCCGTCTGGGTTCCGGAACCATCGCCCTGCAGTACGCGATGAACCACGTCGTCGAGCGCTACCACTACCTGATCATCGCGCTGCTGAACCTGGTGATCCTGATGGGTTGCAGCCTCGCCTACCGCTCGTTCGTCGCCGGCATCATCCTGCTGATCCCGGTGAACATGGCGAACTTCTCGCTGAACGCGGCGATGCACGTGATCGGCATCGGCCTAGACATCAACTCGCTGATGGTGGCCGCGATCGGTGTCGGCGTCGGCATCGACTACGGCATCTACCTGCTGTCACGCATCTGCGAGGAGTACCACGCGCAGGAACACGACTGGGGCCGGGCGATCACCGTGTCGCTGGTCACCACCGGCAAGGCGATCCTGTTCACCGCCTCGATCATGTTCGTCGGCATCCTGCCGTGGATCTTCATGTCGTCCCTGCGCTTCATGGCCGACATGGGCCTGCTGCTGACCCTGACCATGCTGTTCAACATGGTGCTGGCACTGGTGCTGCTGCCGCTGCTGGTGTGGATCTTCAAGCCCAATTTCGTCAAGCGTAAGGACCTGCTGGTCGGTGAAGGCGTGGACCTGTCGGCATTCACCGGCGCTGCCGATGAAGCAGCCGCGCATGGTGCGCGCTGATCGTGTCCGGACGCTTGACCGCCGCCTGTCGGCTCGTGAGTCCAGTGGACGACGGACGCCGTAATCCATTGCGGATTGCCGGAGTTCATCGTGTCGTCCGAAAAAGCGTCAATCAGTAAGGCGGCCGCCATTGGCGCCGTCATCATTTCTGCAACGCCAGCGAGGAGTGAAAAATGAGAATCAAGAAATACGATTTCAACTACGGGCGCCGCATGCTCATGGAGAAGGCCGCCAAGGGCGTCGGCACCGCCGGCGTGCTTGCACCGATGTGGCCGATGGTCGGCAACGCCGGCGACACCAGCAAGGCCTATCCGGATGAGCTGCTGTCGATCTCGGCCTACACCAAGGGCAAGATCAAGCCGGGCGACGTGATCGACGCCAACAACGTCGACGCGGTCAAGGACCTGTTCGACCCGATCACCTACATCCAGCTGAAGAAGCAGGGCCGCAAGATCAACGTCGTGGAATCGACGAAGGATGCGACCAAGCTGTTCCCGAACCAGTACCTGATGGCCACCCTGAAGAACCAGGGCACGGCCAAGTTCGACGCCACCGGCAACATCGCGGCGAAGGACGGCGGCCCGTGGAACGGCGGCAACCCGTTCCCGGAACCGAAGAACGGCCTCGAAGCAATCTCGAACCTGACCCTGGCCTGGGGCCGCCACTCGTATTCGCAGTACGCGATTCGCGACTGGGACATCGCCCCGGATGGCTCGGAAGCCTACAAGTACGACTTCATGTGGTGCGAGCTGAACTGCACCGCCCGTCCGGACGGCACGGTCTACAACGGCAAGAAGGACCTGCTGCGCTACCAGTCGGTGTTCTTCACCTCGCCGACCGAAACCGCCGGTTCGTCGTTCCTGAACACCTGGTACTACGACCAGACCAAGTTCCCGGATCTCTACGGCTACCTGCCGGCCTTCCGCCGCGTGCGCCAGTTCCCGACCAACCAGCGCTTCGAACCGCTGGTGCCGGGCATCACGCTGTTCCTGTCCGATGCCTGGGCCGCCGGCGACCCGATGCTGACCTGGGGCAACTACAAGATCGTCGGCCGCCAGCCGATGATGGGCTGCATCAGCGGCATCAACTTCCGCGGTGGCTACCACCCGAACTACGAGCGCACCGTCCACGGCGGTCCGAAGGGCCAGACCTTCTTCGACACCTGGTTCGAGCTGATCCCGGAATGCATCGTGCTGGAAGCCGAACCGACGGGTTATCCGCGTTCGCCGGTCGGCAAGAAGCGCATCTGGATCGATGCCCGCAACGGTATGTTCGTCGCGTACATCACCTATGATCGCCGCGGTGAAATCTGGAAGTCGTTCGAGCCTGCATTCGCGCAGTACTCCAACGACAAGATGACCATCAAGGACGCCCAGGGTCATCCGGACTGGTCGTGGGTGTACGTGCACAGCCACGACCTCCAGGCCAACCGCATGAGCCGCTTCTCGCAGGTGCGCGAGATCACCGGCGGCTACAAGTCCAAGTTCTCCGAACAGGGCGAGGACGTGTACTCGAAGTACCTGACGACGCAGGCCATCGCCCGCCTCGGCACCGGCTGATCCTTCACGACCTTCGGTCGTCACGCTGTTCGGTACCCTCCGCGCGAGCGGGGGGTACCTTTCCCAATTTGAACGTTTCCGGACGAGAGCCTGTTAGCGCATGAAGCACATCCTGAAGTCGGTCGCCTGTGGCGCGACATTGCTGGGCCTGGTTGCCATCGGTGACGCTACCGCCGCCGCCACTGCAACGCCGGTGCTGACCGGCACCGTGCATGACGCCCTCTTCGCGGTCAGCTTCGATGGCAACCACGGCCTCGCGGCCGGCGCGCCGGGCTACCTCCTGGAAACCACCGACGGCGCAAAGACCTGGACGCCGTTGAAGAATGTTCCGACGCGGCTGGCGCTGCTCGGCGTTGCCGTGAAGGGTGACCACGCGATCGCCGTCGGCCAGCAAGGCCTCGTGCTGAAGCGCGAAGGCACCGAATGGAAAAAGATCGAGACCGGCACCCAGGAGCGCCTGCTGTCGGTCAGTGTCAATGCCAGCGGCGCTGCGGTGGCCGTCGGCGGTTTCGGCACCGTGCTCGCGTCCAGCGATGGCGGCAGCACCTGGAGCCCGATCAAGCCGGTCTGGGCCGATTTCGCCGAAGCCGGTACCGACCCGCACGTCTACGCCGCCCATATCGACGAAGCCGGCACGATCACGATCGCGGGCGAGTTCTCGCTGATCCTGCGCAAGGCCGCCGGCAGCGATCAATGGAAGCTGCTGAACAAGGGCGAAGCCTCGCTGTTCGCGCTGCACATCGGCAGCGGCAACAATGCCAGCTACGCCGTCGGTCAGGATGGCACCGTGCTGCGCAGCGCCGATGCCGGGGCCAGCTGGTCGCGGATTGACGCCGGCACCCAGGCAATCCTGCTCGGCGTCAGCGCCAGCAGCGACAACCGCGTGACCGTGACCGGCATGCGCGAAATGCGGTACAGCCCGGACGGCGGCAGCAGCTGGACCGGGGTCAACGGTGGCGGGGTCAACACCTTGTGGTATCAGGGCATCGGCCAGCCCGAGGGCAGCACCGCTGCACTCGCGGTCGGTCAGGCGGGGCGGATTCTGAAGATCGACAACTGATCGATCCGGAAGGCGCGCTCCCATTACTAGAAAAGTCAGGTTCGCAACCTCAGGAGGGGAATGAAAATGAGCAGCAAGATGCCCGCGATCCGCGTGATCGCAGCAGCCGCAATGATGATGGCCGCCCACGCAGCACTCGCCCAGGATGCCGTCGACCAGAGCGGCGACGGCAGCACCAGCAGCGGCGGCTTTTTCAGCGACTTCGATTTCAGCTGGGGCGGCTTCATCCGCCCGGAACTGGCGATCACGCTGGGCGGCGAGAATCCGAACAACCAGCGTGGCAATCCGTTCAATGGCGTGACGGTGGCGCGCCAGCCGGGTGTGCCGCAGCCGGTCGACGCCCTCGGCGGCCTGCTGCCGCCGTTCTCGGTGCCGGCGGTCGGTCTGGGTGACAACGTCACCCGTCCGGTGACCCCCGCCAACAACTTCTTCAACCTGCACCTGTTGCGCCTTGAACTCGAAGGCGCGATGAAGTTCACGCCAAGCCTGAAGCTGGTTGGCCGTCTGCGCGCCGTGTTCGATCCGGGCAACTACAGCGAGTTCGATCCGCAGAGCGTCGTCAACGGCGCCACCGGCGGCATCAGCGGCGGCGATCCGGCCCTGTACGGCGGTGATCCCAACTACTTCGAGTACCAGGTCGCGGGCCTGAAGCGGCCGAATCCGCTCGAAGCCGCCGGCCCGAATTACCTCGTCTACTTCCCTGCCCTGTTCCTCGACTACCAGGAAGGCCCGCTCAACATCCGCGTCGGCAACCAGCAGATCGCCTGGGGCCAGGCACTGTTCTTCCGCGTGCTCGACGTCGTCAACGGCCTCGATCTTCGCCGCCACCTGATCCTCGACAGCGCCCAGGAAGAATTTGCCGACGAACGCGTGCCGAGTCTCGCCCTTCGCGTGAACTACCAGTTCACCGACGAGATCCTCGCCGACGCCTTCGTGCAGAAGTTCCAGCCGACCATCTACGGCAACCCGAACACCCAGTACAACGTCATCCCGGCGCAGTTCACGGTGCATGACCAGTACGGCGCGGTGAACGACAAGCTCAGCTACGGCATCCGCTTCAAGGGCAACTTCGGCCAGTGGGGCGCGCAGGCGATCTTCGTCAGCCGCTACAACCCGGATGGCGTGTTCCGCTGGACGGCGTCGGGCGTCAACAAGAACCTGCCGAACAACAACCCGTTCGGCCTGACCCTGAACACCCTCTACAGCGGCATCGGCGGCCTGCCGTCGACCGGCGACATCCTCGCCCAGACCCCGTTCGAAGCCAGCCCCGGCGGCGTCTACTCGTCGCAGGAATGGTTCACCTACGCCTCGATGGTCCGTCTGAACGGCCTCACCGGCCTGAACGCGGCGATCAACGAGTTCGCGCCGGCCACGTCGCAGCTGCTGGCCAGCCCGGTCGACAACTTCGCCGATGCCGCCCGCCAGCTCGACACCTTCTTCATTGCCGGTGGCGACGGCCTGCGCGGCCACATCGCCCGCGAGTACTTCCGTGAGTACAACATCGGTGGCGGTGTCAGCTACGTGGTGGAAGGCGAGCCGGGTTCGCTGCTCGACCAGCTGATCATCAACCTCGAAAGCACCTACACGCCGGACCGCCGCTTCACCAACCCGAGCCTGAGCCGCGACTACATCAAGACCGGCAACCTCGTCAGCGCGCTGGTGATGGAGAAGTACCAGCGCTTCTCGAACTCGATCCCGGCCACGTACATGGTGTTCCAGTACATGCACCGGACCAAGGACGACATCTTCGGCCGTTCGCTGAAGGGCTACGGCGGCTCGGTCAACAACGTGTCCACCGGTGCCTCGGGCGGTTCCGACTACGTCGTGTTCGCGTTCCAGCAGCCGTTCCCGCAGGCGATCTGGCGCATCGACTTCGCCGGTCTGTACGACGTCAACGGCGGCCTGCTGCTGCAGCCGGGCATCCGCTGGAAGCCGACCGGTTCGGTCACTGCCGACATCAACTACACCTACATCAACGGCAAGGTGCACGGAAACCCGAACGACAACGCGATTTCGACACTCGGCTTCGCCGACGAAATCACCTTCCGCGTCGGCTACCAGTTCTGAGAAGCTGACTTCTCACCCGGTTCCGGTCTTTCGCTGGACCATGAGCCGGTCTCCCGTTGGGGAGGCCGGCTTTTTTTTGACCCCTGCTGCACCACCACCCCGAGCGCCCCAGGCGCCCCGATACACCTCGAGGAGACACCATGAAGGACTACGGCAAGGCATTTCGCGTCGATGGCAAGGTCGCCCTGATCAGCGGCGGCGCCCGCGGCCTGGGTGCCGAAATGGCGATGGCGCTGGCCCAGCAGGGCGCGACCATTCTGGTCACCGACATCCTGGCCAAGGAAGGCAAGGCCACCGTCAAGGCGATCAAGGCGGCCGGCGGCACGGCCGAGTTCCTGGCGCTCGACGTCGTCGACGAAGCGCAGTGGCAGAAAACCATCGCCAGCTGCATCAAGCGCTTTGGCGGCCTCGACATCCTGGTCAACAACGCCGGCATCGAACGCACGGCGCTGGTCACCGAATGCACGGTCGAAGAATTCCGCCGCGTCCAGGACATCAACGTCACCGGCGTCTTCCTCGGCTGCAAGCACGCGGTCCGCGCGATGCGGCCCGGCGGCAAGTCCGGCCGCGGCGGCTCGATCATCAACCTGTCGTCGGTCGCGGGCCTGGTCGGCGTCACCGGGCTGGCGGCCTACAACGCCTCCAAGGGCGCCGTGCGCCTGCTGACCAAGTCGGTGGCGCTGGAATGCGCGCAGCTGAAGACCGGCATCCGCGTCAACTCCATTCACCCCGGCGTGGTCTGGACCGACATGGGCCGCGACCTGCTGACCCACTTCGCCGCCGCCGGCCTCGGCCCGGATGTCCCGGCTGTCGAAGCCGCCTTCCTCGCCGCCCACCCGATCGGCCACTTCGGCGCGCCGGACGACATTGCCAGCGCCGTGATCTACCTCGCCTCCGACGCCTCGAAATGGGTCACCGGTGCCGAGTTCGCGATCGACGGCGGCTACACGGCAGCCTGATTCATCCCCTGCTGCACGCGGTGCCCGGCTGCGGCAAGCTGCGCGTCCCGACACGCGCTTGCCGCAGCCCGAGACCCGCCCCGTGACCGCTTCCGAGACGCCATCCGCAACCCTGCCCGACGCCGCAGCCGGTTCTGACACCCCACCGGAGACCGGCCCGGTCAACCGCCGTCTGGTGCTGGCCGAACGGCCGGTCGGCAAGCCGGGCCTGCAGCACTTCCGCGTCGAGCGGCTGCCGATCCCCGCGCCCGCTCCCGGCGAAATCCTGCTGAAGACCGAGTACCTGTCGCTCGATCCGTACATGCGGGGCCGGATGAACGCCAACGCCGGCTATGCCGAGCCGGTGGCGATCGACGGTCTGATGGTCGGCCAGACGATCTCGCGGGTCACCGTGTCGCAGCACCCGGATTTCGCCGTCGGCGACCGCGTCGTCGCCGATGCCGGCTGGCAGGACTGGCTGCTGTCCGACGGCCGCGGCCTGCGCAAGCTTGATCCCTCGATGACCCAGCCCACGCTGGCGCTGTCGGCGCTGGGCATGCCGGGCTTGACCGCCTATGTCGGCCTGCTCGACATCGGCCAGCCGAAGCCCGGCGAAACGGTGGTCGTGGCGGCGGCCACCGGGCCGGTCGGCTCGGCGGTGGGCCAGATCGCCAAGCTCAAGGGCTGCCGGGTGGTCGGCATCGCCGGTGGCGATGAAAAATGCCAGATGGCGGTCGAGCAGTTCGGCTTCGATGCCTGCGTCAGCCACCACGACGACGAACTGCCGCGTCTGCTCGCCGAAGCCTGCCCGGACGGCATCGACATCTATTTCGAAAACACCGGCGGTGCGGCGTTCGAAGCCGCGCTGCCGCTGTTCAACGATCACGCCCGCATGCCGCTGTGCGGCCAGGTGGCGTGGGCCAATGCCACCAGCCTGCCGGCCGGTTACGACCTCACGCCGCGCGTCATGCGCGTGTTCCTGCATCGCCGCGTGCGCCTGCAGGGCTTCATCGTCACCGACCATTTCGACAGCCGCTTTGACGCTTTCCTCGCCGACATGAGCGGCTGGGTCGCCGAAGGTCGGGTCAAGGTGGTCGAGGACATCATCGATGGCCTCGAGCACGCGCCCGGCGCGCTGTCCGGACTGCTGTCCGGCTACAACCTCGGCAAGCTGCTGATCCGCGTCGAGGACGAGACGCCGGCCGGCTGAAGCACGGCGGACGAAGCGGCCGGTCGCCCCCCCCGATCGCCCGCGCACGACCACGCTGCGACCCATACCGGCGTCAATCCCCTCACCGACGCCTGCCCGCGCCCTTCGGATCTCGCCACCGGCGTCCGCGCCGGTACGGTGTCGATCCTCTCCAGCGTCAGCAACACCCCGACGCAGGTCTCGCTGAGTGGTACGGGCTTCTGAACGGCAACGGGCACTGACCCGGTCCCTGATCGGGCACTGATCGGGCACTGAGCGCCCTTTGCAACAAAGCCCTCGGCATCTCGCGATGTCGGGGGCTTTTTGATGCGCCGCGGAATCTGGCGCAGAACCCTGAGCGAGAACGGACGCGCGGGCTTATTCGAGCAAGCCGGCGATCCGTGCAAGTGCGTCTTCGATGACCACACCCGGAACGCGCTCGATCTTCTTGGCCCCGCGTGCCGCGAGGTCCAGCATCCTGATCTTGTTGACCAGTGCCACCCCCTGCGTCTTGCAGCCGGACCCGCCGCTGTTCCCGGCGCGGCAGCCGCACCGGCACCGGCGTCGCCTCAGCCGCCGTCGCCCTGCCCGCGCGCAAGTGCGCACCCGCCGAATAGGACCCCCTCACCACATGTCCCGGCCGGTGAACATCCGTATCGTCCGCGCGCTGTTCGACGAACGGTTGGCCGGTTTCGGTCGCGGATTTCGTCTGGGGATAGGAGCACGGCATTCGGGGGCGGCTGCATCACCCCGAAGCACCGCGCCGGCGCCGGCCACGACCGGCGAACACCGCACAGGGCCGTCCCGTTTGGGGCATCACCGCATCGCACCCGGAGCACACTGCATGACACCGATTTCGCCCCTCGTCGCGGCCGCCACGCCGGCTTCCGCATCCCGTCCGCTGCGCCGTCGCTGGGCGACGTGGGCGGGGCTGCTGCTCGCCGGCCCGCTGGCCGGCACCGCGAGCGCGGCAACGCTCGTCGTGACCTCCGGCGATGTCAGCCAGAGCACGGAATGCCATCTGGTGGATGCGATCACCGCCGCCAACACCGACACCGCCACCGGCGGCTGCGCGGCCGGCAGCGGCGCCGACACGATCTTCATCGCCCCCGGCGTCACCACCACGCTGACGCAGGTGAACAACAGTGGCATCAGCGCCGACGACGTAGCCCGAGGCTTGCCGATCATCCGCAGCACGGTGCGCATCGACGGCAACGGAAATGTCATCGCGCGCAGCACGGCGGCGGGCACGCCGGAATTCGGCCTGCTGTCGGTGGCCAGCGGCGGCGATCTGACCGTCAACGGCGCGGTGCTGACCGGCGTATCTAGCAACGGAAGCGGCGGCGCGGTCTATCTCGTTACCGGCGCGCGCGTGCTGCTGACCGCCAGCGAGGTCCGTGGCAACGTAGCGTCCATCGCGGGCGGCGGCATCGCCTCATTCGGCACGCTGGAGATCCGCGACAGTGTGGTGTCGGGAAATGCGACTAATGGCGCTAGTACTGTCAGCTCGGCAGGCGGTGGCATGGCCATCAACGGCGGCACGGCCGCGTTGCGCAACGTCACGATCGCCAACAACATCGCACGAAGCGGCGGAGGTCTGTCCATTTCCGGGGCGACCGTAAGCCTCAATCACGTCACCATCACTGGCAACACGGCTAACACCAGCGGCGGCATCTCATTGCTGGGCACGGTGACGCTGCAGAACAGCATCGTGGCCGGCAATCGCGCCCAGACTGGAAGTAACGAAATCCCGATTGGCGCCCGAAGCCGATTCTCCAGCCTTGGCCACAACCTGATCGGCGACAGCAGCCAGACGCGCTCGCAGGCCTTCGACACGGCGACATTGCTCCCCAGCGACCGGCTGGCGACGTCGGATGCCGGCAGCAACGGCACGCATGTGCCGACCGCGCTCGGCAGCATCGTCCAGCTCGGCACCGACGGCGCGCCGGTGGTGACCAACAACGGCGGCGCCACGCCGACCGTCGCGCTGGTCGCCGGCAGCCCGGCGATCAATGCCGCCGACCCGCTGTTCACCGACAGCACCCCGACTTCCGGCAGCGCGCTGCGCCGCGACCAGCGCCGTTATCTGCTGGCCGACGGCGATACCCGCCGCGATATCGGCGCGTTCGAGTTCCCCGGCTTGCCGCCGGTGGCCCCGGCCGCACCGACGGCGCTGACCGCAACGCCGGGCGATGGCAGCCTGACGATTGCGTTCACGCCGGGCGAGGCCGGCTCCTCGCCGATCAGCAACTATTGGGTCGCGCTCGGCAGCAGCGGCCTGTTCATTCCGCTCGATCCGGCCAATGGCGAATCGCCGGTGACGATCACCGGGCTCACCAATGGCACGCCGGTGACGGTGCGGCTGAAGGCGATCAGCGAGGACGGCGCGAGCGCGGCGTCCGATCCGGTGACCGGCACGCCGGCTGCCGTGGTCAACGGCACCTGCGGCGCAGCCAGCGGCACGCCGACGGCCTCGGCCCCGGTAGAACTGCTGTGCAGCAGCGGCACCGCGTCGGCGGTGACCGGCAGCGACGGCGCCTGGCGCTGGAGCTGCACCGGCAGCGGCGGCGGCACGACGGCGACCTGCGCGGCACCGTATGCGGGCCAGACGATCACGCTGACGGCCGATCCGACCACGATCACGGTCGGTGACGACGGCAGCACGGTGTTCGCGTCCAGCACCTCGGGCGCCAAGCCGGTGCTGACCAGCACCACGACCAGCGTCTGTGCGCTGAGCCCGTTTGCCGGCAGCCTGACGGGCACCACGATGACGGCCTCCGGCATCACGGCCGGTACCTGCACGGTGAAGGCCACGCTGGCCGGCACCGGCGATGTCGGTGAGTTCCGTTATCTCGCCGCCAGCGACCAGACGGTGGACATCACCGTGAACAAGGGCGCGCAGGCGATCACCGGCTTTGCGGCCGATCCGTCGGCGCTGAAGGTGGGCGGCATGGCCACGCTGTCGGCCACCGGCGGCGCGTCCGGCAATGCGGTGACGTTCAGCAGCCTGAGCGGCGACATCTGCTTCGTCAGCGGGGCGATGGTGACGGCGCTGTCCGCCGGCACCTGCACCGTGGCGGCGGATCAGGCCGGCAACGACGGCTACGCGGCGGCGGCGCAGAAGACGCTGGCGATCACGGTCAACAAGGCGGCGCAGTTGATCAGCGGCTTCTCGGCGAATCCGGCTGCGCTGAAGGTCGGTGGCATGGCCATGCTCACGGCCTCCGGCGGTGCGTCGGGCAATCCGGTGACGTTCCGGACGACGACCACCGAGGTCTGCTCGGTCAGCGGGGCGATGGTGACGGCGCTGTCCGCCGGCACCTGCGCGCTGGTGGCGAGCCAGGCCGGCACGGCGGACTTCGACGCCGCCGCTGACGTGACGCTGAACCTGCCGGTGAACAAGGCGGCGCAGTTGATCAGCGGCTTCACCGCCAACCCGACGACGATCAAGGTCGGCGAAACGAGCACCCTTTCGGCCTTCGGCGGTGCGTCCGGCAAGCCGATCGTGTTCGCATCGACGACGTCCGATGTCTGCTCGGTCAGCGGCAGCACGGTGACCGGTCTTTCGGCGGGCCACTGCGCGCTGACGGCGAATCAGGCCGATACGGCCGATTTCGATGCCGCCGAGACGGCGCTGCTTGCGATCACCATCGAAGCGGCGGATGTCGCCACCGGCCCGGCGCTGCATCTGGACATGAACGATCTGGATTTCGGCACCGGCTACCTGCTGCGCTTCCGCGACGTCGGCGTGCAGACCACGAGCGAGCCGGAGATCGTCACCGTGTCGAATCCCGGCACGGCGGTGCTCTCGATCAGCAGCATCGTCACCACCGGCGATTTCCGCCACACGACGAGCTGCGGCACGACCCTGGCACCGGGCGCGAGCTGCACGATCTCGATCCGCTTCTCGCCGATGGGCGTCGGCACCCGCAACGGTGAAACGCGGATCACCAGCAATGCCGTCACCAGCCCGGATGTCATCCGCCTGTCCGGCACTGGAAAGGGCCTGCAGCCGGCAATCAAGACCAACGTCAGCAGCTTCAACTTCGGTCGCGTGAAGGTCGGCAGCGTCAGCCGCGACCAGACGCTGGTCATCACCAGCACCGGCACCGGCCCGCTGGAGATCCGCAACATCGCCGTCACCGGCGACTATGTCGGCAGCCACAACTGCCCGCGCTGGCTCGATGCCGGCAAGAGCTGCCAGGTCACCGGCCGCTTCCGCCCCCGCGCCACCGGCGTCCGCGCCGGTACGGTGTCGATCCTCTCCAGCGTCAGCAACACCCCGACGCAGGTGTCGCTGAGTGGTACGGGCTTCTGAACCGGCTTCCCTGCCCCGCCGGCTGAGGCCGGACGCAGCACAACACAAAGCCCCCGTCATCCACCGATGACGGGGGCTTTTTCGTACGCGCGTCCACACCGATCGGGAGCCGATAGAGGATCGAATCAGGGCCGATTTCGACAATCGCGACTGTCGACATTGCCGAAAAGAAATTCATATCCGACAACGGATTGCAGATTTTTTGACAAATACTTTCTTGTTCATTCACAAATAAAGAGAACAGTTGTACTGTTCTCGCAGTGTCGCCATCGCTGCACCACCGACCCGACTTTTTTGCATCGGCGTGGCCGGTTTGGAGCGTGAATCTCGTCTTGATACCGAGTACTGCCCGTTTGGCCGGCTCCGCCAGGCCTGCGGACCGTGCACGGCACCGCGCACGCGGTGTCACGGCCTTCACGTGACGCGCTTCCACCGGCAATGACGAGAACAACCGACATGATTTCCGCGCCATCACTGCAAGCTTCGCCGCCTTCGTTGCCCTGTCCGTCACGGTTACAGCGACGCGGCCCACGAAGGGCCGCCCTCGCGCTGCTGCTGGCCGGACCGCTGCTGGCGGCGGCGCAGCAGCCCGCCGGCACCGCCTGCCTGTGCATGGAATTCGACGACGATGGGCTTGCAGCGCTGCCGGCAGATGAAGCAAGGCCGCTGCGAATGACGGCCGCTACCGCCGCACTCGATGCGCCCTTGCACCTGCAGCTATCGGAAACGCTGACCGTGCTGGGCCGCTGGGATCGGGATTGCGGGGACGAAGACGGCAGCACCGCCGACCCCGGCTGTCCGGAGACTGCCCCGCGCGCAGCCGCCACGGCGAGCGCACCATCCGCAGGCGGCGCGGCGGGCGCATCAACCGCTCTCGACGCCGCCCGCCGTACCTCGAATGGAACTCTGGCCGCCGTCGGGGCGCCCCACCCGGCCATTGCCGTCAACGCCCAGCACTTCGACTTCGGCCGGATCGAAGTGGGTGTCAGCAGCCTTGACCGGACCCTGGTCATCACCAGCCGTACCGGCCTGCTGAAGATCCGCTCCATCAGCGTCACCGGCGACTACGCCGGCCATCACAACTGCCCGCGCTGGCTCGATGTCGGCAAGAGCTGCCAGATCACCGGTCGCTTCAAGCCCACCGATATCGGCGAGCGGCACGGCCGGGTGACGATCCTGACCAATGTCAGCGCCGCACCCATGGAAATCTCACTGAGCGGCACTGGCTTCTGAGTCATCCCCGGGCTGCGCGCGAGCAGTGCGGGCCGCCGGGGCGCGGATCAAGGCAGCAGCGGCGGCGAATCCGGTGATGCGGTGGCGGGCGATGCCGCAGCCGCTTCGCCGCGATCGTCAGCACGCGCATCGGCGCGACTGGCGGTGCGATCACCGGCCAGCGCTTTCAGCAGCACGTACATTGCCGGAATCACGAACAGGGTCAGCGCGCTGCCGATCAGCAGGCCGCCGATCACCGCGATGCCCATCGACACCCGGGCTTCCGAGCCGGCGCCGAGCGCCAGCGCGATCGGCAGGATGCCGAGCAGCGTTGCCAGCGTGGTCATCAGGATCGGTCGCAGCCGGGCAGCGGCGGCTTCGCGCACGGCCAGCAGCGCACTGGCGGCACCGAGCGCGCGGCGCTGGTTGGCGAACTCGACGATCAGGATGCCGTTCTTGGTCACCAGGCCGATCAGCATGATCAGGCCGATCTGCGAAAAGATGTTCAGCGTCTGCCCGAACGCCCACAGCGCGGCGAGCGCGCCGGCCAGTGCCAGCGGCACGGTCAGCAGGATCACCAGCGGGTCGAGGAAGCTTTCGAACTGCGCCGACAGCACCAGATAGATCAGCACCAGCGCCAGCACGAAGACGATGCCCAGCGACGATGCGCTCTGCACGAAGTCGCGCGCCGCGCCGGTCAGGGTCGTCGTGTAACGGCCGTCGAGTACGGCCGCTGCCGCTGCATCGAACACGGCAATGCCTTCGCTGATCGTATGACCGGGCGCCAGCGTTGCCGACACCGTGGCCGACGCCATCCGGTTGTAGCGGTAAAGCTCCGGCGGCGAGCTGCTCTCGGTCAGGCTGACCAGGTTGTCGAGCCGAACCAGCTCGCCGGTGGCGCTGTGCACCGACAAGCCTTCGAGCGCGTCGGGGCGCGAACGGAAATCGCGGGTCAGCTGGCCGATCACGTCGTACTGCTTGCCGTTGAGGATGAAGTAGCCGAAGCGCTGGCCGGACAGCGAGGCCTGAAGCGTCTGGGCGATGTCCTGCGCCGACACGCCCAGGGTCTGCGCCTTGGCGCGGTCGATGCGGACCCGCACTTCCGGCTTGTTGAACTTGAGATCGGCGTCCACGAAGGTGAACACCGGACTGGCCTTCACCGCTTCCAGGAATTTCGGCAGCGCCTCGCGCAGCGCATCGATTTCCAGCGTCTGCAGCACGTACTGGACCCCGGCCTGTGCCGCACGCCGGTCGCCGATGCTGGCCTCCTGGGTGATGTTCACGCGGGCGCCGTTGAAGCGCTTGGCCATCGCCTGCAGATCGGCGGCGATATCGCCCTGGCTGCGGCTGCGCTCGGCGCGGTCCTTCAGGAACACCCGCACGAAGCCGTTGTTGACCGGCCCCGACACGCCGTTGGCGCCGCCGAAGCCGGGCACCTGGGTCATCATCAGATGCGCTTCCGGCACCCGGGCGACGGTCGCGGCGGTGACGTCGTCCATGAAGTTCTGCATGTAGTCGTAGCTGGCACCCTCGGCCGCCGTTGCCCGCACCCAGACCCGGCCGCGATCCTCCATCGGCGCCAGCTCGCGCGGCAGCAGGCCCATCAGCACGACGATCAGCGCCGCTGCCGCCACCAGCACCAGCGGTGCCAGCCAGCGCAGGCCCAGCACCCGGCCCAGGGTTGCCGCGTAGCCGTGCTCCAGCGCCGCGAACAGCGGCTCGGTGCGGGTGAACAGCCAGCCGTGGCCCTGGTGTGCCTTCAGCAGCCGGGCACTGAGCATCGGCGTCAGCGTCAGCGCCACCAGCGCCGAGATCAGCACGGCGCCGGCGATGGTTACGCCGAACTCGCGGAACAGCCGGCCCGAGAGGCCGCCCATGAACAGCAGCGGCAGGAACACCACGGCCAGCGTGATGGTGGTCGACACCACGGCCATGAAGATCTCGCGGGTGCCGGCGATGCCGGCTTCGACCGGCCCCATGCCGGCCTCGATCTTGGCGTAGATGTTCTCCAGCACCACGATCGCGTCATCCACCACCAGCCCGATCGCCAGCACGATGCCGAGCAGGGTCAGCGTGTTGATCGAAAAGCCGGCCACCGACATCACGCCGAACGCGCCGATGATCGACACCGGAATCGCCAGCACCGGGATCAAGGTGGTGCGCCCTTCGCGCAGGAACGCGAAGACCACCAGCACCACCAGCACGAAGGCGATGAAGATGGTTTCGGTGACTTCGATCAGCGAGCGCCGCACGTACTCGGTGTTGTCGTAGGCGATGTCGATCTGCAGATCGTCGGGCAGGTCCTTGCGCACCTCGTCGAGCCGCTGACGCAACTGGTCGACGATGTCGATCTGGTTGGCACCCGGCTGCTGCTTGAAGTACAGCCCGGCAATCGGCGTATCGCCCATCTTCAGCGCGCCGCGCTCGTTCTGCGCACCCAGCTCGGCATAGCCGATGTCACGGAAGCGGACGATGGTGGTGTCGCTGCGCTTGACGATCAGGTTGTTGAAATCCTCCGCCGTCGCCAGCCGCGACAGCGTCTTCACCGGCAGCTCGATGGCGCTGCCCTCGATGCGGCCGGACGGCAGCTCCAGGTTCTCGCGGCCGAGCGCCGCGCGGATGTCGGTCGGCGCGATGCCGTAGGCGGCCATCCGGTCCGGGTCCATCCACAGTCGCATCGCATAGCGCTTCTCGGCCGGCTGCTCCACCTGGGCGATGCCAGGCACCGTCTGCAGGCGCTCGCGCAGCGCATCGGCGTAGGCCGACAGCTCCAGCTGCGAGCGCTGCCGGCTGGAAATGGACAGGCCGAAGATCGGGCTGGAATCGGCATCGGCCTTGTTCAGGATCGGCGGATTGGTGTCTGGCGGCAGATTGCGCACGGCGCGCGCCAGCTGGTCGCGGACGTCGCTGGCGGCGGTTTCCAGATCGGCGTCGAGCGAGAACTCCACGGTGATCTGGCTGGCGCCTTCGCGGCTGGTGGAGGTCAGCGCACTGATGCCGGCCACCGAGTTGATCGCTTCTTCCAGCGGCTCGGTGATCTGCGCCTGCACCACCTCGGCGGCGGCACCCGGATAGCTGGTGGTGATCGAGATCGACGGCGGATCGACGGCCGGATACTCGCGCACCGGCAGCGCGCGCAGGCCCAGCGCGCCGAACAGCATGATCAGCAGCGAGATGACCAGGGTCAGCACCGGCCGCCGGATGCTCAGCTCCGCCAGGCTCATGAACGCGCCTTCGCGCTGGCGGCGCGGGCCGTGGCCGGGCCTTTCCGGCTGCCGTCGCCATCGGCGACATCGGCCACCGCCAGGCCGGCGCGCATCTGCTGCAGGCCGGAGACGATCAGCCGATCGCCGGCCTTCAGGCCGCTCAGGATCTGCACCTGGTTGGCGGTGCGGGTGCCGATCTCCACGGCGCGCCGCTCGGCCTTGCCGTCGACCATCACGAACACGTTCTTGTCGCTGACGCCGGGAATCACCGCTTCGGCCGGCACCAGGATGGCGTCGCTGACAGTCGCCAGTTCCAGCTCGACATTGGCGAAGGCGCCGGGCAGCAGCACGCCTTCCGGGTTGTCGCAGACCGCGCGGATCACCACCGTGCGGGTGCCGGCGTCGATGCGCGGATCGAAGGCGTAGATGGCACCGGCAAAGCGGCGGTCGCTGCCGTTGATCGCGAAGCGGATCGGGCTGCCGATGCGGATGCGGCCGGCGTATTTCTCGGGCACCGAGAAATTCACCTTCAGCCGGTCGATCTGCTGCAGGGTCGCGACCCGCGTGGTGGCGTTCACGTAGCTGCCTTCGCTGACATAGCGCAGGCCGACCACGCCATCGAACGGCGCGCGCACTTCGGTCTTCTCGATCTGGGCCTCGATGATCGAGATCTGGTCGAGCCGGGCGGCGACCTCGAAGCGCGCCGTGTCGTAGTCGGACGCGGTGACGATGCCTTCCTTGACCAGCTGGCCGACCCGCTGCTCGCGCAGCTGCGCCAGCTCCAGGTTGTGTTGCGCCAGCGCGCGCTGGGCGCGCAGGTCGGCATCGTTGAGCTTGACCAGCAGCTCGCCGCGCTTCACGCGCGAGCCTTCGCGGAAGCGGATCGCGGCGATCTTGCCGTTGATCTCGGCCTGCAGCTCCACGCCTTCGTCGGCCAGCAGCGAGCCGGTGGCGCTCAGGCTTTCGGTGAACGGCTCGGGGGCGATGCGCAGCGTCGCCACCTTCTGCGGCGC
The DNA here is from genome assembly GCF_051860985.1 of Nevskia sp. Classification (NCBI taxonomy): domain Bacteria; kingdom Pseudomonadati; phylum Pseudomonadota; class Gammaproteobacteria; order Nevskiales; family Nevskiaceae; genus Nevskia; species Nevskia sp. Next base: position 488,498 of record NZ_JBIMKV010000001.1, read on the forward strand.
GCGGCCGGCCTCGCCCTTGTCGGCCTTGTCGCCCTGCTTGCGGGCCTTGCCATCGGCCTTGCCGGACTCCGGACCGGCGCGGTCCGGCGGCGTCTCGGCGGCCCGGATCAGCGGCAGCCCGCGCGGTGCGGCAAGGCCGGCAACGGCCGCCACCGCGATCACGCCGAGCAGAAGCCGGGATCGGGCCTTCACGAGATGCGCTCCCAGACGAACACCTGCGCGGTTTCGCGGCCCGGTTCGCCGCGCGGCGGCGTGGCCAGTGACAGCCGGCCATCGGCGTCGAAGCCGTAGTAGCGCTTGGCGCGGCTGCCGATGCTGTTCGGCAGCAGCTGGCCGTCCTGCACATGCACGACGCAGCCTTCGGCCGGCAGCAGTTCCCAGGTGCCGAAGTAGGAACTGAAGCCGTCGACCACACCCTGCAGCTCGCTGGCACTGGCGCTGGCCAGCGCGCCGGAGGCCACCGATGGCCGGCCCAGCTTCATGATCTGCACCGACAGCCGGCCGTCCGCGCCGTAGACCAGCTGGCCGGTCGACGGCCCGCGCGGCGAGGCGCGCGTCGCACCGCTGGCATCGCGCTCCAGGATCTCGACCAGCTTCCAGGTGCCGACGAAGCGGCTCGCGAACGACGAGGCCAGCGGCGGCACCGATGCCGGCGGATGGCGGTAGCGGGTGGCCTGCTCGTAGGCGTGGGCGTAGCCGATGATCCGCGCCTCGTCCCAGGCCCGGCCCAGGATCTGCAGGCCGATCGGCAGGCCGTCGCCGAGATAGCCGCTGGGCACCGACAGCGCCGGCCACTGCAGCGCGCTGCCGACAAAGGTCAGGCTCGACCCGAGCGCCGTCGGTCCGGCGTTCGGTGGCGGCTGCGGCTCATCGACCAGCTGGGTGTTGCGGTCGCCGTTCAGCGCCGGCAGCTGGGCCCAGGTCGGGAACACCACGGCGTCGACCTTGGCCGCCTTCATCGCCCGCGTGAAGCCGTCGCGATAAGCCTGCTCGCCGCGCGCGCCGGCCAGGGTGTCGGCATCGGTCTCGACCGGACCGGCAGCGGCGGCGAGGTCCATGCCGGCCTGATGCAGCGGATGCACGAGCTTGGAATCGGCGATCGCCTGCACCGACGGATACGGCACGCCGGGATGCTGCGCGATCCACTGCGTGAGATCGGCCTTGAACTGCGCCGGCGTCTGCGGCGGGCGCGGGATCTGGTCCAGCTCCGGCACCGTGAACGGGTCGACGAGGATCGCGCCGGCCGCCTTCAGCTCGGCCAGGGTCTGCTCGAAGCGGGCGATCACGCGCGGGTCGGCGACCTTCAGGCTGAACACCTGGCGCAGCACGCCGAGCCGCGCGCCTTTCAGCGCGTCCGGCTTCAGCGCTGCGCTATAGCGCGGCGGAATGTGGCCGGCGCTGCGCGCGGTCGCGGCATCCTGCGGATCGGGACCGGCGATGACGTCGAGCAGGATCGCCATGTCGGCCACCGAGCGCGCCATCGGCCCGGCGGTGTCGCGCACGCTGTCCAGCGGCACGATGCCGGTGCGCGACACCAGGCCGACCGTCGGCCGCAGCCCGGCCAGCGCATTGTGGGCGGACGGCATCCGCACGCTGCCGCCGGTATCGGTGCCGATGCCGACCACCGCGAAGCTCGCCGCGACGCTGGCGCCGGTGCCGCCGGAGGAGCCGCCGGTCGCATAGGCCGTGTGGTAGGGATTGCGGGCGAAGCCGGACAACACCGAATTGATGTTGTCGCCGCCGCCGCGCGCAAACTCCGACAGCGAGGCCTTGGCGATGATCACCGCGCCGGCCGCCCGCAGTTTCGCCACCAGCGGTGCATCAACCGGCGGGCGGTAGTGCTTCCAGCCCTGGAAGCCGGAGGTCATCGGCAGGCCGGCGACGTCGATGTTGTCCTTCACCACCACCGGCACGCCGTGCAGCGCGCCGAGCGGCGCACCGGCCTTGCGCTGGGCATCGAGCGCAGCGGCCTCCTGCAGCGCCGCCGGGTTGACGGTGATCAGGCTGTTCTGCAGCGGGCCGCGCTTGTCGTAGGCCTCGATGCGGTCCAGCGAGGCCTGCACGACCTCGACGGCGGTCGTCGTGCCGGCCCGGTAGGCGGCCAGCAGGCTGGCGATCGACAGCTCCTCGACCGGAAAGCGCGCCGCCGCTGCGGCCGCCGCCGGCATCGCGGGCTGACTGGCCGACTGCGCGGCGGCGCTAGCAGCCGCCAGCCCGAGCAGCAGCGCCAGCGGCCGTATCAGGGAAACACTGCACATGCGGCGAAACTCCAGTCGGAGGGACGGGCTGGCGGACCTGCAGCGGCCGCTGTCGCGGGGGCGGTTCATGCGCGGCGCAGTCCTCAGATCGGCGGCTTCTTCCAGCCGCCGGAGCGGCTTTCCAGATAGCTGGCCACCGCCAGGCAGATGTCCTCGCGCCACGGCGCGGCGACGATCTGCACGCCGATCGGCAGCTTGCCGTCCGCCGAGGTGCCGCAGCGCACGACCACCACCGGCCAGCCGGTGGAGTTGAAGGCGCCGGTATAGCTCCAGGCGTAGGCGTTCGGCCGCGCCGCAGACGCGGGCCGGTCGATCACTTCGGCCGCCTTGCCGGACACCGGGCAGATCAGCACGTCGTACTGGCTGATCCAGCCGAGCATCCGCGACTTGGCGTCATCGGCCGCTTCCCAGGCCGCCACTGTTTCGGCCGTGGAGATCGGCGTCATCGACTTCATCCGCTCGGCCACCGAGGGCGAGAAGTTCTGCGTGCCCCACTTGGCCGCCATGCGCTGGTAGAAGGCCCAGGCGTCGGCATTGGTCAGCTGCGTGCGGCTGTCGTAGAGGTCCTGCAGGATCGCTTTCGGCAGATCCTCGGTGACGCTGGTGGTCACGCCTTCCAGCCATTTCGCCACCTGGATCACGGTCTGCTTGACGTCATCGTCGGTGTCGGTGACGCCGTTGGCGGCGAAGAACGCGACCTTCAGCTTCTTTAGGTTCACCGCCGCCGGGTCGGCCCACGGCACCGGCGCGCAGGAGGCATCGCGGAAGTCCGGGCCGGAGATGATCGGCGTGATCAGGCTCAGGTCCTCGACCCGCCGGGTCATCGGCCCCAGCTGCTGCCAGAGATCGTAGAGACCGCCGTAGTCGACGATGTGGCCGGTGCGCGGCACCCGCACCGAGGTCGGCTTGATGCCGGCGATGCCGTTGTTGTGCGCCGGGCCGCGGATCGAGCCACCCCAGTCGGAGCCGATGTCGAAGGCCGCGCCGCCGGCGGCGACGATCGCGCCGGCACCGCCGGAGGAACCGGAGGTCGTGCGGCTCAGGTCGTACGGGTTGTGCGAAGAGCCGTACAGCAGGTTCGATGCCGCATTGATGCCGGCCAGCCCGCCAAGCGTGAACTCCGGCGTGTTGGTCTTGCCGAGCAGGATCGCGCCGGCCTTGCGCACGCGGGCCACCACCGTGGCGTCCTGCTTCGGCACGAACTGCTGGCGGCCGTAGGTGGCGCCGGTGGTGATCACGCCTTCGGTGTCGAGCGAGTCCTTGATGGTCATCGGCACGCCGTGCAGCGGGCCCATCCAGTTGCCGCGCGCGGCGGCCTGGTCGGCGGCCTTCGCTTCGGCGCGGGCCCGCGCATAGCTGTTCATCACCACGGCGTTGAGGCGGTCGTTGACGGCCAGCTGGCGGTCGATATACGCCTCCACCGCTTCCATGGCCGACACCTTCTTGGCGCGGATCAGGCCGGCCAGCTTGGTCGCCGACATGTAGATCAGCTCGCTGCTGGGGTCGGTCGATGCGGCCTGGCTGACCGCCAGCACCGGGGCCGCGACGATCGGCGCGACGGTCGCCGAGCGCGCCAGGTTCAGCAGTTCGCGGCGACTGAACTGGCGGGTGGTCGGCTGGTCGGCATGGGCTGCAGCGGCAGGCGCATCTGCAGCGGTTTTCGGCAGGTTCATGGGCAGGCGTTCCAGGAGTCGCGAGGGAGACGGAAAGGGGTTCAGATTGGCGGCAGCTGCCAGCCGCCGGTCTGCTGCTCGACATGGGCCATCGCCGCCAGCACCACGTCGTCGCGCCACGGCTGGCCGACGATCTGGATGCCGAGCGGCATGCCCGGCTCGTCCTTCGAGGTGCCGGCGCGCACCACGCCGGCCGGCCAGCCGGTGGTGTTGTACTGGCTGGTGTAGCCACCGCCGGCCATCGCCGGCGAGTTCGGCGGGCGCACGAATTCGGCTGGAATCTTCTGCGGCGCCTGATTGGCAGCCGGGCAGATGATCAAGTCGTAGTTCTCGAACCAGGCCAGCTGCTCGCTCTTGATGGCGTCCATTTCCTCGAGCACGCGGGTGAAGTCGGCGCTCGGCAGCGCTTCGCCATCGAGCCGCAGGCCGGGCGAGGCCTGGGTGGTGCCGTGCTTCTTCAGCAGCGCGCGCAGGTGGGCGCGGGTATCGGCGTTCTCGTACTTCTGCCGGGTTTCCCAGAGCTGGCGCATCTTCGGCGGCTGGTCCTGCTTGACGGTGCAGCCGAGCGCCGAGAAATAGCCGACGCACTGCTTGACCAGCGCCTGAATCTCGGCCGACGCATCGACGGTGCCGTTGCTGGTGTACCAGGCCACCCGCAGCGACTTGAGCGGCACCTTGGCCGGATCGCCGACCGGCACCGGGGCCATCGCGGCATCGGAGAAATCCGGGCCGTTCAGCAGGCTCATCAGCAGGCCGAGATCGGCGACCCGGCGCGCCATCGGACCGGTTTCCTGGAAGAAGTCGTAGGCGCCGCCGTAGCCGACGATATGACCGGTGCGCGGCACCCGGCCCAGGGTCGGCTTGAGGCCGGCGATGCCGTTGACGAAGGCCGGGCCACGGATCGAGCCGCCGTAGTCGGAGCCGATATCGAAGTAGGCGCCACCGGCGGCGACGATGGCGCCGGCGCCGCCCGACGAGCCGGCCGGCGTGTACAGCGTGTTGTACGGGTTGTAGGTCTGGCCGTAGACCAGGTTGTAGGTGCCGCGCGCGCCGCCGCCGAGCGTGAACTCCGGCGTGTTGGTCTTGCCCAGCAGAATGCCGCCGGCGGCGCGCACGCGGGCCACTACGGTGGCGTCCTTGCCGGGCACGAAATCCTTGCGGCCCAGCGTGCCGCCGGTGGACACGACGCCAGCGGTGTCGAAGGAATCCTTGATCGTGAACGGCACGCCGTGCAGCGCGCCCAGCGACTTGCCGGCCGCCAGCGCGGCATCGGCAGCGGCGGCTTCGGCCAGCGCGCGTTCGCGGCAGGTGGCGACCACGGCGTTGATCTTCGGGTTCACCGCATCGATGCGCGCGTAGCAGGCCTTGACCACCTCCACCGCGCTGACCTGCTTGCTGGCGATCAGCGCCGCGATCTCGGTGACCGATTTCGAGGTCAGCGCCTCGGCCGCCGTGGCGGCCTGCGCGTGGCGCGAGAGCGGCGCCAGCACCAGCGCCGCACTGGCGGCGGCGCTGCCGGTCAGGAAGCGGCGGCGGCTCAGGCCGTGATCACCGGCCGGCGCGCGGTCGTGGGCGGTGGCGGTGGCGGAGGGCGGCAGCGGCATTCCCATGGAGTTCCTCGTCTGGCGGGTGGCAGGCCGCGCGATGCGCGGGGTCTGCTTCTGGAACGGATCGCGCTGGCGTCCCCCTACCTCCAGCCGCGTCGCCAGCCGCCGACGACAGGCCCCAAAAGAAACCCGCTGGCGGTCGGCGACCGGCAGCGGGCGGGTGGGCATGCGCAAGGCTTCAGATCGGCGGCGGCAGCCAGCCACCGCTCTGCGCCTCGACGTAGGCGGCCACCGCCAGGCACAGGTCCTCGCGCCACGGCGCGGCGACGATCTGCACGCCGATCGGCAGCTTGCCGTCCGCCGATGACCCGGCGCGGACCACCACCACCGGCCAGCCGGTGCAGTTGAAGACGCCGGTGTACGGCCAGCCGCCGCCGGCCGAGGCGCCGCCCGGTGTGGCGCCGCCGGGCACGTCGATCGGCTGCGCCGGCTTGCCGGCAACCGGGCAGACGAACACGTCGTAGCCTTTCATCCAGGCCAGCAGGCCGGACTTGCACTCGTCCTGCAGCTCCCAGGCCTCGACCATCTCGGCGGTGCTGAGCAGCTTCGGGTCGGCCATCTGCGCCTTGCGCTGCGGCGAGATGTTCTCGGTGTGCCACTTCTCGGCCAGGCGCTTGTAGTACGCGTAGCCATCGCCGCTGGACAGCTTGCTGCGCGCGCCGGACAGCGTCTTGAGTAACTCGGTCGGCGCATCCTCGGCCACCGATGCGGTAGCGCCGTTCAGCCAGGCGGCAACCTGGCGCACGACCTTCTTCGTGTCCTCGTCGGTGGCGCCCTGCCCGGTCGCGCCGTTGTCGACGCAGTAGGCGACGCGCAGCTTGTTCAGGCTCACGGTCGACGGATCGACCCAGGGCACCGGCGCGCAGGAGGCATCGTGGAAATCCGGGCCGGAGATGATCGGTGTGATCAGGCTCAGGTCCTCGACTCTGCGGGTCATCGGCCCCAGCTGCTGCCAGAGATCGAAGATGCCGCCGTAGTCGACGATGTGGCCAGTGCGCGGCACGCGTACCGAGGTCGGCTTGATGCCGGCGATGCCGTTGTTGTGCGCAGGTCCCCGGATCGAGCCGCCCCAGTCGGAGCCGATGTCGAAGTGCGCGCCGCCGGCCGCGACGATCGCCCCCGCGCCGCCCGAGCTGCCGGCCGTGCTGCGGATCAGGTCGTAGGGGTTGTGCGAGGAGCCGTACAGCAGGTTCGAGGCGGCGCTGATGCCGCCGAGCCCGCCGAGCGTGAACTCCGGCGTGTTGGTCTTGCCGAGCAGGATCGCACCCGCCTTGCGCACGCGGGCCACCACCGTGGCGTCCTTCTTCGGCACGAACTGCTGGCGGCCGAACGTGGCGCCGGTGGTGATCACGCCTTCGGTATCGAGCGAATCCTTGATGGTCATCGGCACGCCATGCAGCGGGCCCATCCAGTCGCCGCGCGCGGCGGCCTTGTCGGCGGCCTTCGCTTCGGCCAGCGCCCGCGCGTAGCTGTTCATCACCACGGCGTTGAGGCGATCGTTGACCGCCAGCTGGCGGTCGATGCAGGCCTGTACCGCTTCCACCGCCGACACCTTCTTCGCGCGGATCAGGCCGGCCAGCTTGGTCGCCGACATGTAGATCAGCTCGTCGCGGGTATCGCTGGAAGCGGCCGCCGCGCGCAGCGGCTGCACGGCGGCAACGGCGCTGGCGGCAGCGGCCGCCTGGGCCAGGCCGAGAAAGGCGCGGCGGCTGCGCGGCTCCGGAAAGGCGTGATGGGCAACGGACGGTACGGCAGGGGCTTCAGACTGGGACATGGCGGACTCGGCGTCAGGATTCGGTGGCAAGCGGCGGGCGGCGGTCACAGGTTCGGGGCGATCCAGCCGCCGGTCTGTCGCTCGACGTGGGCCATCGCGGCCAGCACCACGTCGTCTCGCCACGGCTGGCCGACGATCTGGATGCCGAGCGGCAGGCCGGGGTCGAGCTTCGAGGTGCCGGCGCGCACCACGCCGGCCGGCCAGCCGGTGGTGTTGTACTGGCTGGTGTAGTTGCTGCCGCTGCGCGCGGCCTCGCCGCCGGGCTGCACGTAGTCGAGCGGGATCGGCGCCCGCTGGCTGGCCGGGCAGATGATCAGGTCATAGCTTTCCAGCCAGGCCAGCTGCTCGGCGCGGATGCCGTCGATGACTTCCGACAGCCGCGTGAACTCGCTGCTCGGCAGTACCTCGCCATCGAGCCGCAGGCCCGGCGACGCCTGCTGGGTGCCGTGCTTCTTCAGCAGCCGGCGCATGAAGGCGCGGCCATCGGCGCCGTTGAAGGCCTGCCGCGCGGCGGCCAGCTCCTTCATCTTCGGCGGCCTGTCGGCCTTGACCTTGCAGCCGAGCTTGGAGAAATAGCCGACGCACTGCAGCACCAGCGCCTGCACTTCGGCGGTCGGATCGACGATGCCGTTGCTGGTGTAGTACGCGATGCGCAGGCGCTTCAGATCAACCGCCGCCGGATCACCCCAGGGCACCGGGGCCATCGTCGCGTCGGCATCGTCCGGGCCGCACAGCAGCGGCATCAGCAGCGCCAGATCCTCGACCTTGCGGGCCAGCGGGCCGGTTTCCTGGAACGAGTCGAACGGCCCGCCGTAGCCGACGATGTGACCGGTGCGCGGCACCCGGCCCAGGGTCGGCTTCAGCCCGGCGATGCCGTTGGCGTAGGCCGGACCGCGAATCGAGCCGCCGTAGTCCGAGCCGATATCGAAATAGGCGCCGCCGGCCGCGACGATGGCGCCGGCGCCGCCGGCGCTGCCGCTCGGCTGGTAGTTCAGGTTGTAGGGATTGCGGGTCAGGCCGTAGACCAGATTGATGGTGCCCTTGCCGCCACCGCCGAGCGTGAACTCCGGCGTGTTGGTCTTGCCGAGCAGGATCGCCCCGGCCGCCCGCACCCGGGCCACCACGGTCGCATCCCGGCCGGGCACGAAGGCCTTGCGGCCCAGCGTGCCGCCGGTCGACACCAGCCCGGCGGTGTCGAAGGAATCCTTGACCGTGAACGGCACGCCGTGCAGCGGCCCGAGCGAGGTGCCGGCGGCGCGCAGCGCATCGGCGGCGGCCGCTTCGGCCAGCGCCCGCTCGCGGCATTCGGCGACCACCGCGTTCAACTTGCCGTTGACCGCGTCGATCCGCGCCAGGCAGGCCTTGACCGCGTCCACCGAGCTGACCGTGCCGGCCGCGATCAGCTTCGCCACCTCGGCCGTCGAGCGTGCCCACAGCGGCGGCGCAGCAGCGGGCACGGCCGCCGCCGCCGGCCGGGCCAGCGGCGCCAGCGCCAGTGCCGCGCCGACCGTGGCGCTGCCTTCGAGAAAGCGGCGGCGATCGAGGCGCGTACCGGAAAGCCGTGCGGGTGCTGGAGTCATCGCGGATGTCCTGGGTGCCGGAGGGAGTCGTCCTCCGTTCAGACGCGGGGGCCGCCCGCTCCCCTACCTGAACACCGTTGTCGAACACCGCCGGAACCGCCGACGTAGGGGCCGCGGTCCCGCCGGCCGTCACCGGGCAAGGCGCCAGCAGCCGCTGGCCTGCGAGTCGCGCACCGGAGCCCCGCCATGTCATCCCGCCGTCGTCGTCGTCCGCTGCTCATCGCCCTGACTGCCGCCTTGCTGGCGATCGCGCCGGCGCAGGCCCTGCAGATTGAGGAAGCCAGCATTGCCGACATCCAGGCCGCCTACCGGGCCGGCTCGCTGAGCACGCGCCAGGTGGTGGAGATGTATCTGGCGCGGATCGCCGCCTACGACCAGCAGGGTCCGTATCTGAACGCGATCATCAACCTCAATCCGAAAGCCCTGGAGGAGGCCGATCGCATCGACGCGGCGTTCAAGGCCAGCGGCAAGCTCAAGGGGCCGCTGCACGGCATTCCAGTGCTGGTGAAAGACGTGATCGACGCCGACGACATGCCGAACACCTCCGGCTTCCAGGGCTGGAAGCACTGGATGCCGAAACGCGATGCGACGCTGGTCGCCAAGATCAAGGAGGCCGGCGGCATCATCCTCGGCAAGGCCTCGACCTCCGAGTTCACCAACGGCGGCGGCGACAACATCAATTCGGTGCTGCCGGGCTTCGCCCGCAATCCCTACAACACCGCGTTCGCCACCGGCGGCTCGTCTGGCGGCACCGGTGCCTCGATCGCGGCGAACTTCGCGACCGTCGGCATCGGCACCGATACCGGCGGCAGCGTGCGCATGCCGGCCGCCCACAACGCCCTGGCCGGCCTGCGGCCGACCGTCGGCCTGGTATCGCGCGACGGCATCCAGCCGAACAACAGCATCCGCGACACCGCCGGGCCGATGGCGCGCACGGTCACCGACCTGGCCCTGTTGCTCGACGCCATCGTCGGCATCGATCCGGCCGATGCCGCCGCCGGCCCGGTGGCGACCGATCCGGACACCATCAAGGGCCTGGAGATCGAGGCGGCCTATCGCGTCGCGTTCACCCGGGCGATGGACAGCGGCAGGATCGACGCGGTCATCTTCCCGACCTGGGCGCAGCTGCCGGTGGTCAATGGTGACCGCAACACCCAGCTGATGACCGACGAAGCCAATCCCAAAGGCGGCGTCACCGGCCTCGGCAGCAGCCTGACCTTCGTCGGCAGCACGCTGCAGTGGCCGGCGCTGTCGGTGCCGAGCGGCTATCTCGGGCCGGGCCTGCCGGTCGGCCTGCAGATCCTCGGCCGCGCCTGGGACGACGCGAAGATCATCGGCTACGCCTATGCCTACGAGCAGGCCACCCGCTATCGCCGGCCGGCGAAGGATTGAGCGGCGCGGCGATTTCGAGGTTGTTCTTGTCGGCAATCCCTGCTGACAGTGCCTGCGGCTTGATCAACCGCAGGCATTGCTCGAACACCGGTCCGAACGACCGCAACGAACGTCCGCTTCTGGCACCAAGGGCAGCATGCAGCCTGAGTCCGACGCTGGATCTCAGCGCCCGATCGCCGCCCGCGGCAACTGCAGCGCCTCGGCCATGCGCACCAGTTCCGCCAGCGAGCGGGCTCCCATCTTCTTCATCGCCGCGCCCCGGTGAATCTTCACGGTGATCTCGGCCAGATGCAGATCGCCGGCGACCTGCTTGTTCATGCGGCCGGCAACCACCAGCGCCATCACTTCGCGCTCGCGCGGCGACAGCGTCTGATATAGCGCTTGTAGCTGGCCCAGGTCGCCATCGACGTTGCGCCGCAGGCGGTCGCGTTCGATGGCCGCACCCACGGCATCGAGCATGTCCTGGTCGCGGAAGGGCTTGGTAAGGAAGTCCACGGCGCCGGCTTTCATACCGCGCACGCTCATCGGGATGTCGCCGTGGCCGGTCATCAGTACCACCGGGATGTGCACGCCGGCCTGCAACAGCTGCTGCTGGAAGTCGAGGCCGCTGATGCCGGGCAGGCGCACGTCGAGCACCAGGCAGCCGGGAAGCTCGGGGCGCCGAGCGGCAAGGAATTCCTGCGCCGAGCCGTAGAGCCGTGTGCCGAACTGCACCGAGCGGAACAGGCTGTCGAGCGCGAGTCGCAGCGAGGTGTCGTCATCGATGATGTGCACAACGGCGGTCTCGGCCACGCACCACGTTCCTGTGTCGTCATTGATGTCGCCGATGCTAGCGCAGCGGCGCGGGACCTGGCATCGCTCATCCCGGCTCATCCCTCGGTATAGGCGCAGCCGCGAATCGGTATACCGACGTGTAAATGACCTTCGGGCGGCGCGCTCCTAGCCTGTGTGCATCGGCGCTGGATGCGCGTACCACGAAGGAGAGGCCCCCATGAACGAGCAGAGCAAATCCACCAGCAGCAGCACCCTCAGCAGCCGTCGCGAGGTCCTGGCCACCAGCCTGGGCGCCTTGGCCGCCGCGGCCGTCCCGGGCGTCGCCGGCGCCGCCGCAGCCAAGGCGACGGGCACGACCGCCGCGAGCCGCGGCCACTACGTCACCAGCAAGGACGGCACCCGCATCTACTACAAGGATTGGGGGAAAGGTCAGCCGGTGCTGTTCAGCCACGGCTGGCCGCTGTCGGCCGATGCCTGGGACGCGCAGATGGTGTTCCTCGGCCAGAAGGGCTACCGGGTCATCGCCCACGACCGCCGCAGCCACGGCCGCTCCGACCAGACCTGGGACGGCAACGACATGGACACCTACGCCGACGACCTCGCCCACCTGATCGAGACGCTGGACCTCAAGGATCTGGTGATGGTCGGCCACTCCACCGGCGGCGGCGAAGTCGCCCACTACCTCGGCCGCCACGGCACGAAGCGGGTCGCGAAGGCGGTGCTGGTCGGCGCCGTGCCGCCGCTGATGCTGAAGACCGCGAGCAACCCGGGCGGACTCGACCTCTCGGTGTTCGATGGCATCCGCAAGGGCACCTACGACGACCGCTCGCAGTTCTTCAAGGATCTGACCATGCCCTTCTACGGCTACAACCGGCCGGGCGCGAAAGTCTCGGAAGGCGTGCGCGAGTCCTTCTGGCTGCAGGGCATGATGGGCGGCATCAAGGGCCAGCTCGACTGCATCCGCGAATTCTCGGAGGTCGACTACACGGCGGATCTGAAGAAGATCGACAAGCCGACCCTGTTCATCCACGGCGACGACGACCAGATCGTGCCGATCGGCGCCTCGGCGCGGATGGCGCATCCGCTGGTCAAGGGCTCGACGCTGAAGGTCTACGCCGGTTCCGATCACGGCCTCACCGTCACCCACCAGGATCGCTTCAACGCCGACCTGCTGGCCTTCATCAAGGGCTGATCGACGACCGGCACCGGAGCGATTGGCTCCGGCACCGACGCTCGCCCCACCACTCCGGAGCACTGCCATGAGCCTCAGCCTGCCCAGTTACGACCCGCGCCACACCGCGCTGCTGTTCATCGATCCCTACAACGATTTCCTGTCCGAGGGCGGCAAGCTCTGGCCGCGCGTCGCCGAGGTGGCGAACGCGGTCGGCCTGCACGACAAGCTGCGTGCCGCTACCGCTGCGGCGCGTGCCGGCGGCTATCCGGTGTTCATCGTCCCGCACCACCGCGCCGAGCCGGACGACTTCAAGAGCTGGGATCACCCCACGCCCTACCAGCTCGGCGCCGCCAAGGTGCAGGTGTTCGCCAAGGGCAGCTGGGGCGGCGACTGGCATCCGGACTTCGCGCCGCAGCCCGGCGACACCATCGTCAAGGAGCACTGGGGCGCCAGCGGCTTCGCCAACACCGACCTCGACATGCTGCTCAAGCAGCGGCGGGTCAGTCACGTGATCCTGATCGGGCTGATCGCCAACACCTGCATCGAGTGCACCGGCCGCTTCGCCAACGAGCTGGGCTATCACGTCACCCTGGTACGCGATGCCACCGCCGCCTTCAGCGCCGAGGCGATGCACGCCGCGCACGAGATCAACGCACCGTCGTACGCCCATGCGGTGCTGACCACCCAGGAGCTGCTGGCCGCGTTCCAGCGCTCCAGGAACTGAATCCGGAGCAAGGACATGAGCACCCCCACCCCACTTTCCGGCGCTGCCCTTGTCACCGGCGCCTCGTCCGGCATCGGTGTCGTCTACGCCGATCGCCTGGCTCGCCGCGGCCACGACCTCATCCTGGTCGCCCGCGACCGCAGCCGCCTAGACGCTGTCGCCCAGCGCCTGCGCGAGCAGACCGGCGTCACCGTCGAGACGGTGATCGCCGACCTCTCGAAGCGCGCCGACCTGCTGGCGGTCGAGACTCAGCTGCACGGCGACCAGCGCATCGGCATTCTGGTCAACAACGCCGGCATCGCGGTGACTGGCGCGATGACCGCCGCCGATCCCGACGCGCTGGAAGCCATGCTGCAGATCAATGCCGTCGCCCCGACGCGCCTGGCACTCGCGGCCGCCAAGGGCTTCATCGCGCGCAAGGCCGGCACCCTCATCAACATCGCCTCGGTGACGGCCCTGATCCCGGAGCGCTTCAACGGCGTCTACAGCGGCAGCAAGGCCTACCTGATCACGTTCAGCCAGGCCCTGCAGGAAGAGCTGCGCCCGCACGGCGTGCGCGTGCAGGCCGTGTTGCCCGGCGCCACCCGCACCGCCATCTGGGGCGCGGCGGTCGATCACCTGCCGCAGGAGATGCTGATGGAAGTCGACGAGATGGTCGATGCCGCGTTGGCCGGTCTCGACCAGGGCGAGCTGATCACCATCCCCTCGCTGCCCGATCCCGCGGACTGGGACGCGCTGACCGCCGCGCGCCTGCACATGGCGCCGCGCCTGTCGTTGAACAAGGCCGCCGCCCGTTACCAGCGCTGAGTCCGAACCGTCGCAGTCGATCCCCCGTCAACAACCTGGAGTTCGCCATGTCCGCCCTGCAAACCCTCACCTTGGTCCATGTCCTGATCAGCCTCGCCGCCCTGTTCACCGGCATCCCCTTGCTGCTCGCCTGGAAGGGCGGCAAGGCCCTGCCGGATCTGGCGACGGCCACGATCGTGCTGCTGCTGCTCACCAGCCTCAGCGGCTTCCTGTTCCCGTTCGTGAAGTTCCTGCCCTCGCACGCCTTCGGCGTGCTCTCCTTGTTGCTGCTGGCGGTGACTGTCCACGCCCGCTGGAGCCGGCAGTTGGCGGGCGGCTGGCGCAGCGCCTACGGCGCGACGCTGGCGGTCGCGATCTATCTCGACGCCTTCGTCGCGCTGGTGCAGGCTTTCCTCAAGATTCCGGCGCTGCATGCGCTGGTGCCCAGCGACCGGTCGCCCGGCTTCGCCATTGGCCAGGGCCTGCTGCTGGTGATCTTCCTCGCCCTCGGCATTCCCGCCGTGCGCGGCCTGCGCCGCGCCGCCTGATGTCCCACTTGCTGACCGGAGTTTCCTCATGAGCACGAGCACCCAGCCCCAGGCCTGGATCGCCTCCGGCGTCCGCACCCCCTTTGCCAAGGTCGACGGCGCGCTCGCCGGCCACGACGCCATCGCGCTGTCGGTGCCGGTGGTGCAGGCGATGCTGGCCCGTCTCGAGGACGGCGCGCAGCCGGACTTCGCGGTCTGGGGCAGCGTGGTGCCCAACCTCACCTGGAGCAATCTCGCCCGCGAGGTGCTGATGGACGCCGGCGCGCCGCCGACCATCACCGCCTTCTCCACGATCATGGCCTGCTCGACCAGCATGATCGGCGCCATCGAGGCCGCCGGCATGCTCAACGACAGCAGCCGCCAGCTCGCCCTGGTCGGCGGCGTCGAGAGCATGAGCCGGGTGCAGATCGGCCTCGGCCAGACCCTGTCGGACTGGCTGCGCAAGTTCCAGAAGACCAGGACCATCGGCGACAAGCTCGGCCACCTCGCCAGCCTCAAGCTCGCCGACGTCGGCCTCTACATTCCGGCGGTGACCAATCGCACCACCGGCAAGAGCATGGGCGAGCACACCGAGATCACGGCGAAGGAATGGCGGATCGGGCGGCCAGAGCAGGACGACAGCGCGCTGGCCAGCCACCGCAACTCGGTCGCCGCCTGGGAGCGCGGCTTCTTCGACGATCTGGTGATCCCGGTCGGCGGGACGAAGCGCGACGGCATTCCGCGCAAGGACACCACGCTGGAAAAGCTCGGCAAGCTGCCACCGGCCTTCGACCGCACGAGCGGCCAGGGCACACTCAGCGCCGGCAATTCCTCGCCGCTCACCGACGGCGCCGCCGCGATCTGGGTCGGCACCGAGACCGGCCTGGGCAAGCTGCCGGCCGGCACGCCGAAGGTGAAGCTGGTGGACTGGGAGATCGCCGCCATCGACTTCCGCCACGAAGGCCTGCTGATGGCGCCGGCCTTCGCCATCCCGCGCCTGCTGGCGCGCCGCGGCCTGAAATACAGCGACGTCGGCCTGTGGGAAATCCACGAAGCGTTCTCGGCGCAGGTGCTGTTCCACATCAAGGCGATGGAGGATCGCGCTTTCCTGAACGATCGCGTGGGCGTCGCCTTTGACTTGGGCCACTTCCCGCGAGACCGGGTCAACCCCAATGGCGGCAGCGTTGCCATCGGCCATCCCTTCGGAGCGACCGGCGCTCGCATTCTCAGCCAGGCGGTGAAGGAACTCGCGGCGATGCCCAGCGGCACGCGGGCCATCGTCAGCATCTGTGCCGATGGCGGGCAGGGCTCGGTGGTGCTGCTGCAGTCGGCCTGATGCAGCGTCTGGCCGCGTTGCGCGTGACGTACAGCGCGGGCTCATACCTTCGTATGAACCGTCGGCCGACCGTTCCGGCTCTGGATCGCCCGATGGCAGCGCTGACATCGCCCTTTCATCGGTTCCGTTCGAGCCGGAGGCCGCGCGGCGATCCCAAAGTATGATTTCCGCGACGGATCGATCGTGCGAAAACATCGACATCTGCCAGAGGATTCCTTTTCGTGCCGCCCTCCGTCGTTCCCTGCATCGCCATCGTTGATGACGACGATTCCCTTCGCCTCTCGTTGCAGGGGCTGATCCGCTCGCTGGGTTTTCGCGAGCAGGGCTACACCAGCGCGGAGGAGTTTCTCGCCGACGCCAATGCCTGCGATTGCCTGTTGACCGACTACCGCATGCCCGGTGCCAGCGGCCTGGACCTGGTGCGTCGGCTGCGCGACGCCGGCCGCGATACGCCGGTGATCCTGATGACGGCGCAGACCGAAGCAGGGCTTCGGGAGCGCGCGCTGGCCTGCGGCGCGCTGTGCATGCTGGCCAAGCCTTTCGAAGCGCGCCAGCTGATCCGCTGTCTGAACCAGGCGCTGCCGGATCATGCGGTCGCGCCAGACTGAGCGCATGCCCGCCTCACCAGGAACAGCGATGGATGGAAAGCCCGGCGACCGACGCCTGACCGAGTCCGGTGCCGGATTCGCTGAATGGTTCGACGCCGTTCACGAAAGCGTGGTGGTGCGCGATCTGGATGGCCGGGTCCTGGTCTGGAACACGGCCGCCGAACAACTCTATGGCTGGCCGCGCGAGCAGCTGATCGGGCAGTTGGCCGAGACCTGGCTGCGCTCCGAGCCGGCCGCCACTCGCGAGTTCGGCGAGCAGCAACTACTGGCCACGGGTCGTTGGGACGGCGAACTTCGTCGCCGAAATGATGCGGGGCAGGAACTGCAACTGGAACTGCGATGGGTCCTGCAGCGCGATGACGAGGGCCGGCCCGCGCACGTCGTCGAGACCGGCCGCGATCTGAGTGAGCGCCGCCGCGCCGAGGCGGCACTGATTGCCAGCGAACAGCGCTACCGCAACCTGTTCGGGGCCATGGCCGCGTCTTTCTGGGAGCTGGACTTCAGCGGCGTCGGCACGCTGCTGCGCGAGCTGCGCAAGGCGGGCGTCGACAACTACGCGCAGTACTTCGCCCGGCATCCGGAGTTCTGCCGGCAGATGATCGGTGCCACCCGCATCGTCGACGTCAACGACGAGACGGTGCGGCTGTTCGGGCGCGGCGACAAGGCCGAGCTGATGGCCGACCTCAACGCCTTCTGGCCGGACGAGAGCCTCGCCGTCTATGCCGCCAGCACGCTCGCCGCCGTGGGCGGCCTGTCGCACTACAGCATCGAGACCCGCTTGCGCCGGCTCGACGGCAGCGTCTTCGATGCGCTGTTCACCGCCTGCTTCGCGCCGGAGGCAGTGGCGCGCGGGCGTCTGCTGATCGGCGTCATCGACATCTCCGAACGCAAGCACACCTTCGCCGCGCTGGAGCGCAGCGAGTCGCGCTACCGCAATCTGTTCCAGGCCATGGCAGTGTCGTTCTGGCAGCTCGATTCCAGCCGTCTCAACACGCTGTTCGCCGGGCTGCGCGCGCAGGGCGTCACCGATCTGCACGCCTACATCGACGCGCATCCGGAGTTCTTGCAGCGGGCGATGGAAGCCTCGGTCGCCATCGACGTCAACGAGCGGGCGCTGAAGCTGTTCGGTGCCAGCGACGTGCAGCAGCTGCTCGGGCCGGTGACCCGGTTCTGGATGCCCGGCCGCGCCGAGGCCTTCCGCGGCAGTATCGAGGCCGGCTGGCGCCGCGAGCCCGGCTACCAGGCCGAGACCCGGCTGCGCACCGTCGATGGCCGCGAGATCGACGTGCTGTTCTTCGTCACCGCGCCGCCCGAGATGCGCGACAAGGGCATGGTGCTGGTCGGCAACATCGACATTTCCGAGCAGGTCGCGGGCCGCGCCGTGCTGCGCCAGTTGCAGGCCGAGCTGGCGCATGCCGGCCGCGTCTCGATGCTCGGCGAGCTGACCGCGTCCATCGCCCACGAGGTCAACCAGCCGCTGGCAGCGATCGCCACCAACGGCGCCGCCGGGCTGCGCTGGCTGTCACGGGCCGAGCCCGATCTTGGCGAGGCCAAGGCCCTGCTGCAGCGGATGAGCGACGACGCCCGCCGCGCCGCCGCGATCATCGCCCGCATCCGCGGCATGGCCCTGCGCCGCGCGCCGGAGCCAGCACCGCTGGCGCTCGACGCCCTGGTGCAGGAGGCCATGCAGTTCCTGCAGCACGAGCTGCGTGCCCAGCAGGTGCAGCTGCATCTGCAATTGGCGCCCAATCTGCCGGCGGTGCAGGGCGACCGCGTGCAGTTGCAGCAGGTGATCGTCAACCTCGTGGTCAATGCGCTGCAGGCGATGGCCCAGGCCGGCAGTCCGCGCCGCGAGTTGCGCATCGAGACGGCGCTGACGGCGGCCGGCGAGATCGAGTTGGCGGTGCTCGACAGCGGCCCCGGCATCGCCGCAGAAAACCTCCGGCGCCTGTTCGAGAGCTTCTTCTCGACCAAGCCCAACGGCATGGGCCTGGGCCTGCCGGTGTGCCGCTCGATCGTCGAGGCGCACGGTGGCCGAATGGTCGCCGGCAACCGCGGCGACGGCTGCGGCGCGCGCTTCGCGATGACGTTGCCGGTCGCGACGGTCGACTAGGGCCCGTTCACAAGGTCCGAACGAACCACGCCACCGTGACGTCCTGGGCGCGCCGAGCGAGCGGAGCCCCGGGATCGAAGACCCGGAAGATATGGTCGGCACCGCCGATCAGCACGGCTTCGGCGGGCTGGCCGGGGGCGATGCGCAGGAACTCGGCGTCGTGCTGCGGCAGATGATCCTGGGAGCCGCGCACGGTGAGGAAGGCGCCGGGGTATTTGGCCAGCGCGCGGTCGATGTCGTAGCCGCGGAAGCTTTCGTAGAACGCGCGCCTGGTGGTGATCTTCTTCCAGCCCGGCACGTCCTCCGTGGCCTCGACATCGCGCAGTGCCTTGGCGACGATCTCCGGCGCGCTCTGCTGCCACATCGCGAACTGATCGCCAGCCGGGCTGGACCAGACCGCCATCGAGCGGAACCACGTCGGCTGACGGCCGCCGGTCTCGATCGCGGTGCTGGCGCCGAGGCTGAAGCCCTGGACGCCGATGCGCCTGGCATCCACCCCTTTCTGCTTCAACAGGAAGGCATGGGCCGCGGCGGTGTCTTCCAGCCGGGTGGCGAAGGTCGATTCGATCCGGGTGCGCAGGCGGTCGCCCTCGCCACGGAAGTTGATCCGCAGGCTGGCGATGCCGTTTGCGGCCAGCGCCTGGGCGAGGTGCTTGCCGAGATCGCCGACGCCATCCATGTCATCGGCGAAGCCGTGCAGCAGCAGCACGGTTCGGCCATCCCAGCCGCGGTCCGGCGTCAGCCAGGCGGCGCTGACGCCTGGGGCGACATCGAGACGCTGTTCGGCGGCCAGCGCGCCGCAGCCGATGAGGCTGGCGAGGACCGCGATGGCAAGCGAAACGAGGCCGCCGAGGCACTTCTTGCCTGCTTTCATGTTGCTGGGGCCTGCGCTTGCGGGTGAGCGCTTTGTCTAGCAAAAAGCGCTTCGGCTTGCTGGCCTGATCGGGGTGGCGCGCTTTGGCCCGGATCGATGCGATCACGGTGGGTCGGGCTGTCGCCCGACTCACCGCAGCCACACTCGCCTCAGCGCCGCTTGCCGTTCGCAGCCCAGAACGGCGGCAGCTTCGCCTGCGTGAACAGCGACTTCGGAATCATCGAATGGATGCCCTTGGTCTCGTCGACCACCTGGGTCACCCGGAAGTCGATGGCGATGCTCGACAGCGCGAAGGCATGCGCGAAGTCCAGGCCGTAGGTGTCGCCGAGCAGCGTGTTGGTTTCGCGGATCGCCATCTGCATCGCGCTGTCGAGAT
Source organism: Nevskia sp. (assembly GCF_051860985.1). Classification (NCBI taxonomy): domain Bacteria; kingdom Pseudomonadati; phylum Pseudomonadota; class Gammaproteobacteria; order Nevskiales; family Nevskiaceae; genus Nevskia; species Nevskia sp. The sequence continues at coordinate 508,074 of NZ_JBIMKV010000001.1, forward strand.
CCGGGTCGAGACCGAAGGCGATGAAGTGCGTCGCGCTTTCGGCGCGCGGTGCCGACAGCAGCCGGCCTTTGTGCAGGATGAACTGCAGCACCGAGGTGTTGGCGGTTTCGATGGCGTTGACCGTGACCTCGCCATCGCCCTGCGCAGCGTGGCTGTCGCCAGTGAAGAACAGGCCGCCCGGATGGAATACCGGCAGGTACAGCGAGGTGCCGTCGACCAGTTCCTTGCAGTCGAGATTGCCGCCGAACAGGCCCGGCGGGCCGCTTCTGCGGTTGGCACCTTCCGATGCTGCCGGCAGCAGGCCCATGACGCCCTGGAACGGGCCGAGCGGTACTTCGATGCCGTCGCCGAAGTGGCCGCTGCGGCGCTTGCCGTCGAAGGTCACCACCACCGTGTGCGGTTCCTTGACGTCATCGGGAATGCCGCCGCGACCGGGCCGCTGGCTGACCGTGCCGTAGGGGATGCGCGGCGTCACCTTCAGCACCCGCACCTCGATGGTGTCACCGGGCATCGCGCCTTCGATGGCGATCGGGCCGACCAGCAGGTGGCCGGTCTTGATGTCGGCATAGCGCTCGGTCTTCTTGACCACGGCGTCGATCTCGCGGATCGCTTCGGCTTCCTCGGCGTTGACGGTGACGCCGTTGGCCTTGAGCCAGGCGAACGGTTCCTCCTCGCCCCAGCGGTTGCCGCCGCCGCCGTCGATGCGCACGGTGGCGCCGGATTTGACGGTCAGGATCGGCGCCTTCTGGGCCGGGAAATTGCCGATCACCGAGTTCTCCGGCGTCAGCCGCAGCCAGTGATCGGCCTTCGGCAGCACCACGCCGGCACGGGCCGGCAGGGCCAGCGCGCCGAGCAGCAGCAGGGCGGCGAGGCGCGTCGGCAACTGGACGCGGCGGCTTTCAGTATTCATCGAAGATCCTCTGGATGACGGCGACATCGGTGGTGCGGGTCAGCGCCAGCTGCAACAGGATTCGCGCCTTTTCCGGCAGCAGGTTGTCGCCGGGCACGATGTGCGCCTCGCGGCGGCGCGGCGTGTCCTGCACGCGGCCGCCGTGCGTGCGGGCGGTGGCGACCACCACCACGCCCTTGGCCTGGGCGCGCTTGATCGCGTCCGTCTGGCTGGTGGTCGGGCTGCCGGCACCGGTGCCGTCGACGACGATGCCCTTGACGCCGTGGGCGACCATCGCGTCGATCAGGTAGCCCGGCGCATCGCGGTAGGCGTAGGCGATCTCCACCCTCGGCAGGTCCGCGTAGTCGCGGCCGGCGAACTCCGACTGCGTGGTGTGACGACGCAGGGGCGCGCGGTAGAACTTCACCTGGTCGGGATCGGCGTAGCCGATCGCGCCGACGTCGATGCCCTTGAAGGTCTGCACCCGGTAGGCGGAGGTCTTGGAGACATCGCGGGCCGGCGTGATCACCTGGTTCATGCAGTGGAGTACGCCCTTGCCGGCCGCGTCCTTGCTGCCGGCGACTCTGACCGCGTCATAGAGGTTGCGCGGGCCATCGCCGGACAGCGCCGTCCACGGCCGCTGCGAGCCGACGAAGACCACCGGCTTCGGCGAGTCGACGATCAGATTCATGATGTAGGCCGACTCGGCCAGCGTGTTGGTACCGTGGGTGACGACCACGCCATCGACCGCCGGATCGCGCAGCAGCACGCGCAGCCGGGCGGCGACGCGCAGGTCGTCGCCCTGGGTTTCGCCGCTGGCGCGGTCGACCGGCGGGCGGCCGTCTTCCAGGCGGATGTTGGCGACCGTCGCCAGTTCCGGTTCGTCGGCCAGCCAGTCCTGCGGATCGACTCTCGGCACGCCCTTGCCGCCGTAGTTGGCGACGTTCAGGCGCGGCGTGCCCCGGCTGGCGATGGTGCCGCCCATCGACAGGATCACCACGGTCGGCAGCGCGGCAGCATCGGCCGGCGCCGGCGGCAGCGGCGCATAGGTCGGGATTTCGGCAGCGCCGGCGGGCAGCAGCGGCACCGTGCACAGCAGGCTCGCGGACAGTGCCGCGGCCATCAGGGACAGGCGTTTCATGGCGGCTCCGGACGGGGCTCAGTACTCGTCGAACATGCGCTGGATCTCCACCGGGTCGGTGGTCCGGGTCAGCGCCAGGCGCAGCAGGATGCGGGCCTTGTGGGGCGGCAGGTTGTCGGCGGTGACCTGGCCCTTGGCCGCCACCTTTTCGCTCTTGACCACCCGGCCGGAGCCCTTGCGATCGCTCTGCACGACGACGATGCCCTGGCCTTTCAGCGCCGCCAGCGGCTCGGAATACCCGCCGCTGCCGACGATGCCGCGAGCACCGGCAGCGACGAAGCCCTTGATCGCGGCATCGTCGGCTTCCTGGTAGGCGTAGAGCACATCGACTCTCGGCAGCGTGCTCAGCTTCGCGACATCGAACTCGCTGTGCGCGGTGTGGCGGCTGGTGGGCCGGCGGTAGAAGACGATGCGGTCGCTGTCGGCGAAGCCGAGCGGCCCGGCATCGCGCGCGATGAAGGTGTCGACCCGGTAGGTGTTGCCTTTGGTGGTGTCGCGGGCGGCGTTGATCTCGTCGTTGAGCAGGATCATCACGCCCATGTCGCGGGCCGCCGGTGTCGCCGCGACCCTGACCGCGTTGTAGAGGTTCATCGGGCCATCGCGGCTGACCGCCGTGTACGGCCGCATCGCGCCGACCACCACCACCGGCTTGTCCGACTTCACCGTGAGGTTCAGGAAATAGGCGGTTTCCTCAAGCGTTGCCGTGCCGTGGGTGACCACGGCACCGGCCGCTTCCGGATGCGCCAGCCAGGCGTTGATCTGCTGGGCCAGCAGCAGCAGCTTCGGCGTGTCGATGCCGCCGGAGCCGATATTGCTGATCTCGGCATAGCTGAGCCGGGCGATGTCGCGCAACTCCGGCAGGTCGTCAACCAGTTCGCTCGGCGACACCTTGCCGTCGCTGTACTCCATCAGCTTCTGGCGGTGCGCGCCCTTGCTCTGGATGGTGCCGCCGGTGGTGAACAGGCGCACTTCGGGCAGCGCGGCGGTGGCGGTGTCGGCGCGTACCGGCAGCAGCGCCAGCAGCACGGCCAGACCGGCGCAGCACGACAACGGGCGAATCATGGGCAGCCTCCTTCGGGTGGGCATGTCGGGAACCGGCGGATCACGGCGCGGCGGCCGCCAGCCGGGCATCGAGCTGCTGCAACTGCCGCTGCCAGCCATCGCGCAGCCGGCGGGCGTCGTCGATGCTCATCGACGGCCGTCCGGGATGGGCGACGCTGCCGCCGCGCGCCAGCGCCCGGTCCAGCAGCTGCAGCGGCTCGGCCAGGCCATCGCGCTGCAGCGCCAGCGCTTCGGTGGCGGCGGCGCGGCCATCGAGCTGCGGCAGCAGCGCGTATTGCAGCCAGCGGTGGCTGTAGAGCAGCAGCGCCAGTTCGGTGTCGCGGGCCGCGCTGGCTTCCAGCCGGGCCAGCGCCCGCAGCTTCGGCAGCGCCTCGTCCATCGCCACCCGGGCGCGGCGGGCGGCGCGCAGCGCGGCGTCACGCTCGCCGTCGCGGGCGGCTTCGACGGCCTGCTTCAGGCTGTCGGTCCAGGCCGGCTGCGGCGGCACCCAGGTGGCGGTGGCGGCGGCCGTCATCAGCCCCAGCGGCAGGCCGAAGACCAGCAGCGGGCGCAGCCATTCGCGACGCGTCGGCGCACGCAGCGTGGCGCTGGCCGGTGATGGCGCGGCCGGCGCGCGGCCGTCGAGCGTGGCGGCGGTGCCGGGCTGGCGCAGCTTCCAGATGAAGCCGTCGAAGTAGTAGTGCATCAGCGTCGACGTGAAGCCGAGCGCCAGCAGTGGAATGGTCAGCCAGACGCTGTCGAAGCCGGTGGTCAGACCTTCGCCGTAGGCCAGGCAGGCCAGCACGTAGAGCAGTGCCGCCCAGACGCTGTTGCGGCTGTGCAGCCAGCGGAACCAGCCCGGTCGCGCAGCGCCGGGACGGGCCGCGAGATTGCGGTTGTAGCGCCAGACGATCGCCAGGTATTGGGTCATGTGGACGATGCCGATCACCGCGAAGCCGACCTTGAACGACCAGCCCGGCGCCCAGGCGCGGATCAGCGCGTTCGGCGTGTAGCTGAGCCACATCGCCGCGAAGCCCAGCACCAGCAGCGCCAGCTTGGCGCGGCTGATGAACCAGCCGCGCCGCCAGCAGACGATCAGGTAGGCGGCGTAGACCAGACTGCCGAGCGCCGCCAGCAGCGCCGCCAGATCACCCAGCGCGGCCAGCGCCGCAATCGGCAGCGTCTGCAGCAGCGGCAGGCCCAGCCAGCGATCGAGATCCACCAGCAGCTCCGGCAGCCAAGCGCTGGAGGCCAGCAGCAGGTAGACCATCCAGACGCTGCAGACCATGCGGTCCATGCCGGCGGCCAGCTTCGGCGGCGCGGCGTTGCCGCGGTCGTACAGGCGCATGAAGCCGTAGTGCTGCATCAGGAAGTGCCACGGGTCCCAGAGCGTCAGCAGGATGAACAGGTAGAAGAACGGCTCCAGCCCGTAGCCGCGCTGCTGCAGGTGGATCAGCACCGCCAGCGCCAGCAGGAACGGGATCACCGGCATCAGCAGCCAGCGCCAGCGATCGGCGTGGTAGGTGTCGAGGTCGCCGTACAGGCGGACCCAGGTCGGCAGGTGATGGGCCACGGTCAGCACGACGTGGGTGAGCAGCACCAGCGTCGCCGCCTGTTCGGCCGGCAGCCAGGCGAACGCGGCGATCGCCAGCAGCAGGCTCAGCACCGGCGCGGCGATGATCAGCAGGCCGTCGAGCATCGGCGACAGCACCCAGCGCTGGCGTGGCGGTGCCGCAGGGCTGCGGGCCAGCGGCGCGGCAAACGGCTCGGCGATGATCGGGCTGGGGTTCATGGCGTTGCGAAGGGCACGGGAACGGTGCGGCCTGTTCCTGTGACGCAGCCCGGCAGCAGCCCCCTACCCCGCGTCGAAGCGCGCGCCGCCGATCACCAGCAGGCCGTGCGCCGACAGATCCAGCAGCGCGTCGTGCAGCGCCTCCGGCGTCAGCGCCGGCTGCCGCTGCGCCAGCGCGCCGACGGTGATCGACGGCTGCTCGGCGATTTCCCGCAGCAGACCGGCGGCCGGCGAATCGGCGGCCAGCGCGCAGCCGTTGACGCGCAGCGTGTCGGCACTGCGCACCGGCGCCTGCGCCGTGGCCAGGCGCAGCGGCGTCTCGGCACCCAGCGCCTGCTGGCCGGCCAGCCAGGCCAGCTCGAACTCCGGCGATGGCCGTTCGGCCAGCGCCCGGGCGCGGCGGAAATCGGCGAGCAGCGCCGGCTCCAGCAGCAGCTCGCGCAGCGCTTCCACCGCCGTGCCGAGTGCCGCCGCCTGCGCGGCGGCATCGTCGACCAGCCGCCGCCGCAGCGGCACCCGCGCCGGGGCGTGACGGGCCAGCACCCAGGCCAGGAAGTCGTGCAGCGTCGGTGGCTCGATCAGCACTTCCAGATGCGCGCTCGGCAGCTCGTCGGCGATGCGCCGGTGCCACCAGCCGCGCGGCAGCGCCAGCACGTCGCCGGCTTCCAGCCACACATCGAACACCGGCACGCAGGGGCAGACCGGGGCCAGGCCGGCGCTGTCCTGGCCGGGCAAGGGATCGTCGATGCCGCAGCCGTACAGCAGCCAGCGGCTGCGGCCGATCAGCTGGATGATCTCGGCATCCTCGGTCAGCCAGCGCGCCTCGCCGCCGGCCTTGGCACTGAAGCTCAAGCACGCGCTGGCGCGGGTCGGCTGGCCGTGGCGACGGCCGATCGCCGCCGCCAGTTGCCGCGCTTCCAGCAGGCTGCGCTCGACCTCCGGCAGCAGCAGGCAGGCGCCGTCGCGCAGCAGCGTGTAGACGCGCTCCTTGACCAGCAGCAGCCGGCCATCGGCCAGGTCGACGTACTACGCCGGCTCGATCGCCAGCCCCTGCCGGCGCAGCTGCAGGTGTTCCGGGCGCGGCGGCAGCGCGTGCAGCAGGCGATCGAAACCCTGCCAGTCGATACCGTGATCGCGGCAGGCGGCGCGGCGCACGCGGGGCCCGGCGTCGTCCGGCCGGCCGAACGCAGCCGGCTGGGCACCGGATTCGGCCGCCATCACCGGCCTCAGGGCTCGCCGGCCAGCGGACCGAAATCCGCCGGCGGCTCGCGGCGATGCGTCGCCGCCTCATAGGCCGAGGCGATGCGGATCAGCAGCGGTTCGTCGAACGGCTTGCCGACGATGTCCATGCCGACCGGCAGCCGCGCCGGCACCGGGCCGACCAGGCGGATGTGGTCGTCGCCCACGGTGCGTTCGCCACCACCGCCGCCAGGGTTCGGCGGGTACTCGACCTTCGGCGCGCTGGGATCGCGGATCAGGTCGTAGACCTCGGTGGTGAAGCCGGCCGGCACGGTGATCACCGGAAAGCCCTGCTGGCCCAGGAAGCTCCAGACGCTCGAGCGGCCGTTGACCGGCGGCCCGGCCGGTGCGCCGAGCTTGGTCGGCGGCAGGCTGCTGGTCGGGTAGACCAGCGCGTCGAGCTTCTGCTCGGCCATGCAGGCCAGCACCAGCTGCTGCACCGAGAAGCGCCGAAGCATGCGTTCGGCCAGGTTCAGCTCGCTGGCCTTCTCGGTACTCTCGCGGGTCTTCAGGCGATCCGGGAAGTTCGGGTCCTGATGGAAGCGCGCCTTGCTCATCAGGTCGGCATTGGTCTTGATGCTGGCGTCGCCGCGCTCCTGCAGGTAGCGGTTCAGCCAGTACTTGCTTTCGCCTTCGGCCTGCGCCGGCCCGAAGTCGCGCAGGGTGATCGCCGCCGGCACCTTCGAAGGATCGGCCGCCATCGACAGCAAGGTGGCGAGGTGATCGCCCTTCGGCTTGCCATCGGCCTCGACCGGGAACAGCTCCGGAAAGCGCCGCGTGAACTGCTTGCCCTGCACCGCCGGCAGGTACTTCGCGAAGCAGGCGGTGAACAGGTCGCCGTCCGGGCCCGGATCGACGATGGTCGCGCCAAGCGCCTTCAGGTCCTGCGCGGCACTGCCGACGATGTCGATGGTCTGCTCGTCGGCCTTGGTGAACAGGGCCTTGTTCATGTACTCGCGGACCACGCCGATGCGCAGGCCATCGAGCCGCTTCGGCGCGGCGTAGCTGGCGTACGGCTGGCTCGGCGTGCGGCCGAGGCTGAACGCGGTCAGCTCGTCCGAAGGGTGATAGCCGGCGATCACGTCGAGCACCCGGGCGGCGTCCTCCACCGTGCGGCAGATCGGCCCGACGCGGGTGTTGATGCCGATCTGGATCATGCCGGTGCGCGGCACCAGTTCCTGGGTGCCGGCGATGCCGACCGCGCTCGCCGCGCTGGCCGGGCCGCGAATCGAGGAGCCGGTTTCCTCGGCGATCGCGCAGGTCACCAGATTGGCGCCCACCGCCGAGCCGGAGCCGCTCGACGAACCACGCGGCGTGCGCTCGGTGTCGTAGGGATTGCAGAAGGTGCCGCCGAAGGAACTGCGCGGCACCGCCGAGGCGTATTCGCCGAGATTGGACTTGGCGATGATGATCGCGCCGGCCTCTCGCAGCCGGGTGATGAACACGGAATCCTTTGGCGGCCGGTCGTTGGCGTAGAAGGCGTCGGCACCGGAGGTGGTGCGCATGTCGAAGGTGTCGTACTGGTCCTTGATCGCGATCACCACGCCGTGCAGCGGCCCCACCAGCTTGCCGGTGCGGGCGAACGCGGCGTCCAGCGCGGCAGCGGTTTCCAGCGCGTCCGGCATCGCCGGATCGGCGTCCTGGGGGTCGGTCAGGCTGCGCGCCTTGCGGGCATCGAAGCCCCAGCGTTTGCGCGCCTTCGGACGCAGGTTCAAGGTCGACAGCGCATTGATCTGGCCGGCGTGCGGGATCGTCGTGATCGGCCCGAGGATGCCCTGCGGCTCGGCCACGCAGCGGCCGTTGTAGGCCTTGATCCGCTTCAGGTATAGCTGCACCAGGCTGGTGGTGCTCAGCTCGCCGCTGGCCAGCGCGGCCTGGATCTCGGCGATCGTCGCTTCGTGCAGATGGAAGGTCGGCTTCGCCGCCGCCGCCGGCGCGCCAGCCAGCGCAGCGGTCGTCAGCAGCAGGGCGGCAAGCGCCGGGGAAAGACGCGGGATGGACGGCATGGCAGCGCTCCTGTACGGGAACGACGGCCGGATCGGAAGGCACAGCGGGGCCGTCGCTGCCTTCGACGCGGCGCAGGCCGCCTACCCCACCTTGGCGTGAAAGCGCTGTCAGCGCGGTGGGGGAAACGCCGCGCCGGCCGTCTTCAGGACGACGGCCGCGATTTCCGGCCGCAGCGCCCTCCGCCCGATGACCACCATCCGCCGTTCGTTCGTCCCTGCCCTGCTTGCGGGCGCCGCCGTGCTGCCCGGCTACGCCACGGCCAACGACCTGCTCGACCGCTATCACGACGCGCTCGACCAGGATCGCAACCTGCGGGCCGCGCAGTACGCCCGCGACGCCGCGATCGAAGCGCGGCCGCAGGCGCTGTCGGCCTTCCTGCCACGCCTCAACGCCAGCGGCAGCCACGAGCGCAGCCACAACGAGATCACCACCAGCAGCAGCCGGATCATCACCGACCCGACCAATCCGGCACCGAACGCCAGCAGCCGGATCGATTTCTACAACAGCTTCGACCAGGGCCAGGTGCAGCTGAGCCAGACGCTGTGGAGCCAGGAAGCCTTCCAGCGGCTGAAGCAGGCGGACATCAGCGTGGCGCAGGCCGAAGCCAGTTTCCGCAGCGCCCAGCAGAGCCTGATCCTGCGGCTGGCGCAGGCCTATTTCGAGGTGCTGGCGGCCAGCGACGCGCTGCGCACCGGCAGCGCCGAACGGGCCGCCACCGAACGCCAGTGGGCGCAGGCCGAGCGCCGCCGCGAAGTCGGCCTGGCGACCATCATCGACGTGCAGGAAACCCGCGCCGCGTTCGATGCCAGCATCGCCACGGTGATCGCCGCCGAGCGCCGGCTCGCCAACGCGCAGCGGGCGCTGGAGGAAATCACCGGCCGCGAGGCCGATCCCGGCCAGGCGCTGGCCGAGGAAATGCCGCTGAAGCCGCCGGCGCCGGCCAGCGTCGAGCACTGGCTGGATGCCACCCGCAGCGACAACTACGAACTGCGCATCGCCCGGCTGGCCACCGAAATCGCCGCGCGCAATGTCAGCGCCGTGCGCGCCCGCCACTACCCCACCTTGAGCCTCAGCGCCACCTACACCGAAAGCCTCAACAGCAGCGAGCGCAATGCCGATTCCACCCGCAGCGGCATCGGCCTCAGCGTGAACCTGCCGATCTACGCCGGCGGCCTGATCGCCTCGCAGGTCCGCCAGGCCAGCGCGCTCGGGCTGCAGTCGAAGGCCAGCGAGGAAAGCACCCAGCGCACCGTCGAACGACAGACCCGCGACGCCTTCCAGGGCGTGATCTCCGGCATCGCCAGCGTCCGGGCGACGCAGGCGGCGATGCGCTCGGCGCAGCTGGCGCTGGAATCGAGCCAGCTCGGACTCAAGGTCGGCACCCGCACCGAGGTCGACGTGCTGACCGCGCTGCGCAACCTGTATTCGGCGCAGCGCAGCTACTCCCAGAGCCGCTACGACTACCTGCTGAGCGTGCTGAACCTGAAGCGCCAGGCCGGCCAGCTGGCAGCGAATGACCTGGCCGACATCGATGCGCTGCTGGTCCCCGCCAGCGCCGAACCGGGCAGTGCAGTGGTGACACCCGTGCCCTCTTCGGCACCCGCACCGCGTTGAGCGGGCGCTGGCTTCAGCGGCTGATCGGTTCGCGCGGCGGCGGCGGCGTCAGCGCAAGGCGGGCTGCGATCCGCCGGCTAGTTATCGGCGTCATTGGCGAATTTTGAACCGCCCCTACTGCGCAAAACCGGAGGAACCACCGGTTCGGCTAAGCGCCTTGTAGGGCCTCATGTTCCACCCGCCGGTCTGCCACGGAGAGACCAAATGACTAACCGCCCCAGAATGCTGACAGTGAACGTGGCTGCAGTGAGTAAGAAGAATATGACCGGTGCCTCGTAGACAATCGCGACGACACCATGTGCAAACCCGTTGTCGGGAGTGCCATCTGCATTGAGCGTAGGCTCGCCCCAAACAAAAAGTAAATGCTGCAAGGCCGAGAAACAACGCGACGATGAAACCGGAACTGATGGCAGATGATAGAAAGATCATTTTCATCTTGAGGCCCAACGCCCAAGCTCAAGCGCGACTCTGCCGTAGCGAAGCGGAGGCAGAGTCGCCGCCTGGAGCACCTTGCTGGACGGCAATCTCCGCCTCAGTGCGGAAGATGTCGCGCCGCAGCCTCTCATAAAGCGGTGTCCCAGGCCGGATCAACGGAGCGCATACCCCCTTCATAAAGGCGCGGCTATCACTACCTAGCTTTACGCTCGGGAAGAGCCGCTTAGCAGCATTGTATATATCACCCGCCGGACGCTTCAGATCGTCGACTGGACCGCCTGCATCAACGCTTGACATAAGTGCTGTCGCTTTTGCTTGAAGCATTTGCGAGGCGATTTCGGGTGTTCCGAATGTTGTACACATAGCTTCGAGAACCGCATCGTCAAGGAGATACGATTCGATAGTCCTAAGGATTCTCTGATTAACCCCCCTTGTTTGGTAAAATTTGGATATCGGAAACAGCAAGGGAATCAACGCCATGAAGCAGATATCGCTGGCCTCGTCGGGATTCGAGAAGTTTGGTCGGTCGACGAAGCGAAGCGTGTTTTTGGCGGAGATGGATCGGGTGGTTCCATGGTCGGTGCTGTGCGAGCTGATCGAGCCGGTGTACCCGCAGAACGAGGTCGGCCGTCCGCCAGTGGGGCTTGAGCGGATGCTGCGGATTCACTTCCTGCAAGCCTGGTTCAACTTGTCGGACCCGGCGGTTGAAGAAGCGCTGTACGACTCGGAAGCGATGCGGCAGTTCGTCGGCATCGACTTGGGCGTGGAACGGGCGCCGGACGAGACGACGATCTGCAAGTTCCGGCATCTGCTGACGAAGAATCAACTGGGGAAGAAAGTCTTT